>JBLRXA010000172.1:0-6783 GCA_047920955.1 Methylobacter sp.
TCACAGCGTTGAACGCGTTGAACTGACGCTGCATATAAGGTGTGGCTCATGGGTACTTTCCTAATGTCGTTGTAGTAAATCATCCAAGGTACGCACAGCGCACCTTCTGCGTTAGTTAGCTTATAAAGATGCGCCGTGCGCACCCTGCAAAGCCCTTGTAAATCCAGCCTATGCGGGCAACTGAAGCCGAACTTAAATTAACCGAGCATTTTACTTCGGGAGCCCTTAAAGTCAATTTTTAAAGCGTATTTTCCAGTCCCTACCCCATTCTAACCTTGCCGATTTTTAGCGGCTATGTCATTATTGCCGGTTTTTGGACATTGGCTTTTCAATGTCCAAGCTATGTCAATCCACTATTACTCTGAAGAGGCAATGCAATGGCTGGTCGTAACCACCTATATATTCCGGGCCCTACTAACGTACCCAATGAAATCCTGAACGCTATGCATGTCACGATGGAAGATCATCGCTCCCCGGCGTTTCCAAAATTGCTGACGCCTCTTTTACAAGATCTGAAAAAAATCTTTAAAACAGAAACCGGACAAGCGTTCATTTTTCCCGCAACCGGCACAGCAGGCTGGGAAGTTGCGCTGACTAACACATTAAATCCTGGCGACAAAGTGTTAATCTACCGTTTTGGCCAGTTCAGCCATTTATGGGCAGAAATGGCGAAACGCCTGGGTTTCGATGTTGAAATTCACCAAGAAACTTGGGGCAAAGGCATTCCCTTGGATAAGTTGGAAGCTCGTTTAAAAGAGGACACCCAACACGAAATCAAGGCTGTTTTAGCAACGCATAATGAAACCGCGACCGGCGTAACCAGCGATATTGGTGGTGTGCGTAAAGCGCTGGATGCGGCTAATCATCCGGCATTTTTATTCGTCGACGGCGTCAGTTCGATTGCCAGCCTGGATTTTCGCATGGACGAATGGGGTATTGACGGCGCCATCAGCGGCTCGCAAAAAGGCTTCATGATGCCTGCTGGCGGCGCATTTTTAGCCTTCAGTCAAAAAGCTTTAGCCGCCGTTGAAACGTCAACTTATCCGCGTTGTTTCCTGGATTTAAAAGACCAGATGAACGCCAACAAAGACGGCTATACGCCTTACACGCCTGCACTGCCGATTTTATACGGCTTGCGCAAAGCGTTAGACATGTTGTTGGAAGAAGGCATGGAAAACGTGTATGCCCGCCATCACCGTTTGGCTGAAGGCGTGCGTAAAGCCGTTGCCGCCTGGGGTTTAACAACCTGCGCCCAACCCGGTTTCGAGTCGGACACCGTGACTGCAATTATGGTTCCCGCAGATAAAGATGCCAAAGACGTGATCAGCACTGCTTTCAACCGATACGACATTTCGTTAGGCGCGGGTTTGTCCGAACTGGCAGGCAAAGCTTTCCGTATCGGTCACGTCGGTGACATGAACGACGTTTCCATGCTGGGCTGCATTGCAGGCGTTGAAATGGCGATGCTGGACAACGGCTTTGATTTCAAGCCGGGTGTTGGCGTTGCCGCAGCGATTGAATACTACCGTTCAACTGCCCAGTAAACGATAAAAATAGAACACGAATGGCACCAAATTTAACGGATAAAAATTTCATAAAGAAAAATCCGTCTAATTCAGTGCCATCCGTGTTCGATTAATCCTTAACTTAACGGCACTGCCCTGATGAGGATACCCCATGAGCAAACCTAAAGTCTTTGTCACCCGCAAATGGCCTGCCTCAGTTGAAGCCAAACTCAAAGCCCTGTACGACGTCACTTTAAACGAAGATGACCGGCCATTAAGCACCGACGAATTCAAATCCGCACTGCAACATTACGATGCCGTTTGCCCCACCGTTTGCGATTCATTCCCTGCCGACGTGATCAACGTCGACAACAAACGTTGCAAAATTTTGGGCAACTTCGGTGTCGGCTACAACCATATCGACATCAACGCCGCCAAGGCGCAAGGCTTGATTGTCACCAATACCCCCGGCGTATTGACGCACAGCACCGCCGACATTGCCATGACCTTATTGCTGATGTCCGCACGTCGCGGCGCAGAAGGCGACCGCCTGGTCCGCGCAAAACAATGGCAAGGCTGGTGTCCGACGCACATGCTGAGCAGCGACGTTACCGGCGCAACCCTAGGTCTAATTGGCTTTGGCCGTATTGCGCAAGCCATGGCGAAAAAAGCCCATCACGGCTTCGGCATGAAAATCGTTTATTTCAAACCCAGCCCAGCCGATAACTATGTCGTTGAAGACCTCAACGCCAATCGTTGCGAGTCAATCGAAGAGCTGCTGCAAATAGCCGATTTTGTGTCCTTGCACTGCCCCGGCGGCGAGGCCACCCGGCATTTAATCAACGCCGACCGGCTTAACCTGATGAAACCGTCCGCGCACTTAATCAACACCGCCCGGGGTGATGTCGTTGACAGTATCGCGCTGATTGAAGCGCTTAAAAACAGACGCATTGCCGGTGCCGGACTTGATGTGTATGAAGGCGAGCCGAATGTTCACGAAGGCTTCCTGACCCTAGATAACGTGTCGCTACTGCCGCATTTAGGCAGCGCCACCTTAGGCACACGCACGGCAATGGGTGAAAAAGTGCTGGCCAATCTGGCGGCTTTCTTTGCTGGCGACCGCCCTCCTGACCGTATTATTTAATAACCTTCATTCGAAACGCCCCCTTCTCCTGAACGCAGCCCGCTAAATTTTCAATGGCTATACTGGGGATTAGCCACTATAATAACTTCCTTAGTAGTACGGCACTTTGCATACAGGCGAGACGTCTACTGAAGTTTTGCATGTTATTCAGCACTTTTCAGAAATTCCATTCGCTTTTCTTTTTAAAATTGCCCGGCATGATTTGCAATCAAACATTTTCTCATTGATTTATATATAGGTAATTTTATGGCAACAGGTACTGTTAAGTGGTTTAACGAAGCAAAAGGTTTTGGTTTTATTTCACCTGCCGATGGTAGTGCAGACGTGTTTGTGCACTTTTCTGCAATCGCCAGTGACGGCGGCTACCGCACCCTGGCCGAAGGCCAAGCGGTCAAATACGACGTAGAATCAGGCCCTAAAGGCCCACAAGCATCACAAGTAAGCGCCGCTTAAAACCGCCTTACTTTTCCCATCCAATCCCGCAATCAACACTGCGGGATTGTGGCATAACCGGATTATCCGGCTCATCAACTCACCCCCTAATTTAGGACATGTCTTTTGAAACGAATTTTTGTAGGAAACTTACCTAGCGAAGCCACTGAAGAAACTGTACAGGCTTTATTTTCTGAATACGGCAAAGTCCGTTCCATCCAACTTGTTTCCGACATATTTAGCGGAAAATGCCGGGGCTTCGGCTTTATCGGCATGGAAGGCCACGAAGCAAGAGCGGCAATATCCGCGCTCGACGGCAATCTATATTGCGGAAAACCTCTAAAAGTTAAATTTGAAGATACCACTGTCGGCAAAAATGGCAGACGCAATTGAAACACCAGCACCGTAATTCCCCGCCACATCCCTGAAAACCCAACCCTCTTAGCCAGCTAGGCAACAGGTCGGTTCAGTAATCTTTCATTAGCCGTACACGCGGCAAAATTCAGATAAAAATCAGGCAAAGGCACAAGGCGAAAAATCCAGCTTCAACCAAGCTATCTTTCGCCTTTCGTCTTCGCTCATCCGCCCGTATTTCAAAAAATAACGCTTGACAACACATCCCGCCCGCCATTTTTTCCACAGGCAAGGACACTATGCTTTTGCTTTAAGCGGCTAACCGAAAAAGCCCGCCAAAGTCCCTGACAATAACTCATTGAATTCATCTAACCCATTGATAGTTATTGTCATATCAACCATAAAACGGGCAGCGGCCACAATCTGGTCAATCTAACAAAAAAGCTTAAAAAGTGAATAGTTAGCGGTTTTATTTTCAGCTTACACACAGAGTTATCCACAGAAAATGTGGATAACTCGGCTTTGGCATGTTTAGTATTTTCCGATGCCATTACCCATCAACCGAAATTGATTTTAGCTTCCAAATCATTGCTGGAATCGGCATTTCTCAGCGCCTCTTCCAAAGTAATCTTGCCATCCGTGTACAAGCCAAACAAGGCGTCATCAAAGGTTCTCATACCTTTGCTGCCGCTTGACGACATGGCCGCCTTAATTTCATGCAAATCGCCCTTTAAAATCAGGCTGGCTATGTGCGGGGTGTTAATCATCACTTCAATCGCGGCACAGCGTTTGCCTGCTATGTCGGGAATCAGCCGCTGGGAAATCACCGCACTTAAATTGGTGGCAAGATCCATGAATAATTGCCCATGATTTTCATGCGGATACATATTGATGACCCGCTCCATGGCCTGGTTGGCGTTATTGGCGTGCATGGTTGAAATACACAAATGCCCGGTATTGGCCAGTTCCAACGCCGCCGACATGGTTTCCCGATCGCGTATTTCGCCAATTAAAATCACATCCGGCGCTTCCCGCAAACTGGCTTTCAGCGCCCTGGCGTAAGAATCGGTATCGACGCCGACTTCACGCTGATTAACGATGGATTTCAAGTTCGGATGCGAAAACTCGACCGGATCTTCAATGGTCAGAATATGTCCGGCCGAATTGGCGTTACGGTGGTTAATCATTGCCGCCAGCGTGGTCGATTTGCCCGACCCAGTACCACCGACCATCAGCAATAGGCCGCGTTTGGCCATAATCAGTTCCATTAAAATGTCTGGCGTACCCAACTCTTTGCCGGTCGGAATGACCGAAGGAATTAAACGCATGACCAAACCGACGGTTTTGCGCTGATAAAAGGCATTGGCACGGAAACGGGCGCTGCCATCGGGCAAGCTAATGGCAAAATCCAGGTCTTTAGTGACCAAAAACTCGTCAATTTGTTCCTGCGTCATAATACTGAACGCGCCCGATTGGGTTAATTCCGGTGTCAGCAGGAAGTCATCCAGCGGCACGGCACGGCCAAAAATCTTGGCTTTAACCTGCGAACCCACGGTCAAAAATAAATCCGACGCTTCCAGGCGGGTCATTTCTTGCAAATAGGGCAGAATGTTCAAATTGCCGTCCGGCAAGCCCCCCAAAATCTGATAACTGACAGGGCGATGCCTGCGCTCAGGCCCGGCATAAGGGACGGCTTCGTCGCTTGCCTGCCCTGATTCCGGCACAATGAGCAACACCAAACCACTATCCTCAACCTTGGCGCTCACCAAAAACGACTCGCCATCAGGCGCGGCACAATTGAATGTCAGTGCTTTATTTTGCACCAGCTCCTGCTTTTGCAAGTCGTTGATCAGACTAAAAGTGATTTCCTTGATAATATTCGGGGTAAGCTCGTTTTTACCCAAAGGATAGGTCTCGCCCGCCAAACTCAGAAGCGCCGGGGAACCTGCCTTTAAAGACAGGCTGTCGGCTTTTTTTTCCAGCATTAGTTTTAAATACGGTGTCAGGCTCATGGCTATCCCGCTTATTGTTTATGTTTAATGACGCCAACATTGGCTGCTTGTGTAACGTCCTCGTCGCCGCCATCCTCTTTCGATTGCAACGAAAGCCCCCCGCCCGAACGGTCTTCGCCTGAAGCCAATTTGATTTGCAGGCGCAACTCGTTTTGCGAGTCGGCATTCCTTAACGCTTCGTCATAATCTATTTTGCCCGCCTGATACAGCTCCAATAAAGCCTGGTCGAAGGTCTGCATGCCCAGTTCGCGGGACTTGGCCATCAACGGCTTGATGCTGGCGGCCTCGCCTTTGGCGATATAATCCGAAATCAGCGGTGTATTTAACAAAATCTCAATCGCCGCACAGCGGCCACCGTCAACGGTCTTGACCAGACGCTGGGAAATAATGGCGCGTAAATTGACCGAAATGTCCTGCATCAATTTCGCCTGTTTTTCTATGGGAAAGAAACCTAAAATCCGGTCGATCGCCTGGTTAGCATTGTTCGCGTGCAACGTCGCCATTGCCAAATGGCCGGTTTGGGAGAACTCTAAGCCGTAATTCATAATCTCTTCGCTGCGGATTTCGCCCAGCACAATCACATCGGGCGCCTGCCGCAAGGTATTGTGCAGGCCCGCCTCCCAGCTCTTGGTATCGACGCCGACTTCCCGCTGCATAACAATGCAATTTTTATGGACATGCACATATTCAATGGGGTCTTCGAGCGTGATGATGTGGCCGTAACTGTTGGCATTACGATGGTCTATCATCGCCGCCATCGAGGTTGATTTGCCGGAACCGGTACCGCCCACCATGATGATCAGGCCGTTTTTGTGCATCATCACGTCTTTTAAGACAGGCGGTAAACCCAATTTGTCGAAATTGGGTATTTCAGCGGCAATAACCCGGATCACCAAGCCTTGGCAGCCTTGTTGGACGTAAGCATTGACGCGGAACCTGGAAAGTCCGGCGGGCGCAATGGCAAAATTGCATTCTTGCGTCTCTTCAAATTCCTTAAGCTGCTTGTCGTTCATAATGCACTGCGTCAGTGCCTTGGAATCGTTAGCCGACAAGGGCTGCTGCGAAACCGGCGACATCTTGCCTTTGACCTTGATGGCAGGCGGAAAACCGGCGGTAATAAATAAATCAGACCCTTCTTTATGCAACATAAGTTTGAGCAACTTAATCATAAAATCCATCGCTTCTTTTCTTTCCATTGGCTTCCCCCCTGTGTTAATTGGCTATATGGTTTTACCCGAAACAAACTAATGGTTGATTATAATTTTAATTGTTTAATATACCTACGCGATGCTCAACTTTAAATAAGTTGAAGACAAGGCCACGACTCCCGTAAAGT
>JBLRXA010000173.1:0-6695 GCA_047920955.1 Methylobacter sp.
GCCTAAAGCGGCAATTTTATAAGTTGCTCAAGTTATTTCGTGCTCGTTCCTTAGTCGCTTATTCCTATCAGGATAAAAAACCTTCCCTTAATCTTAAAAGGGAAGATTTGCTACCTTTATTGGATTAGCTTATCCCGAACTGAGGTTATTTAACGGTGAGCCGCTACATTTGACACGCAAGGAATTTGATCTTTTTGAATTGCTGGCCAACGATCCTGACCGGGTATTTTTGACCGATGAAATTGTCCATCATCTGTGGCCTAAAAATAACCGGGCAACCAAGTCCGATCTCTATCAGTATATGCACTTGCTCAGAAAAAAGATTGAAAGCGACGCAAACCGCCCGCAATGGCTGTTGACGGTCAAAGGCTTTGGCTACAAGCTGAATATCGCTGATATTTCATCATGATGCCCTTGGTAATGTCGGCTTGAATTGCCGGGGCAAATAATCTTAACGGCACGCCTTTGCCTATCCTGTTTTGGCGGTGGTTGGCTTGTTGTAAAAAAGTAATTATGGTATAAAGGGAAGTTCGTTTTTGAACTAATACTCACGCCTATCGTCACGCTTGGAAGGGTGCCGGTCTACAATTTGTGGCCGGTTTTCAGGCGGGATAGGTGGAGGCGTAACCCAACTCGAAACAGATGTTTCGAATTTTTTATCTTAGGAGAACACATGTCAGCAGTATCTATGCGTCAAATGCTTGAAGCGGGTGTCCATTTTGGCCACCAAACCCGTTATTGGAATCCGAAAATGGCGACCTACCTGTTCGGTGCCCGTAACAAAATCCATATCATCGATTTGGAAAAAACGCTTCCGATGTTTAATGACGCAATGAATTATCTGGGTCAGATGTCAGCAAACAAAGGCACTGTCTTGTTTGTCGGCACTAAAAAAGCAGCGCGTAAAGTAGTTGCTGAAGAAGCCGCTCGTTGCGGTATGCCTTATGTCAACCATCGCTGGTTGGGCGGTATGCTGACAAATTTCAAGACCATTAAAAAATCGATCAACCGCCTGAAAGAATTGGAAGCGATGAAAGCTGACGGTACGTTGTATCAACGTTTTGCCAAGAAAGAAGCGTTAGGCATGGAGCGCGAACTGGAAAAGTTGGAGCGTAGCTTAGGCGGAATTAAGGACATGAAAGGCGTGCCTGACGTGATTTTTATTTTGGATGTCGGTTATGAAAAAAATGCCATCAGCGAAGCTAAAAAACTAGGCATTCCAGTTGTAGGTATTGTTGATTCCAACAATTCACCCGAACAAATCGATTACATTATTCCGGGTAATGACGACTCAATTCGTGCGGTTAAACTCTATTGCGAAAGCGTTTCTGCAGCCGTCATGGAAGCAAAAGCAGCAAGCTTGGGTTTGTCAGCAAAGGCTGATGATTTCGTTGAAGAAGCGGCAGCAGAATAAGTTTTTTACCGGCGTTCTTTGAACGCTTGAAGTTAGGCAAAAAACGCCTCCTCACGGGGGCGTTTTTACAGTGATGAATAAATGAGGAAAGACAAAGAATGAGTAATACTATTAGTGCAGCAATGGTTAAGGAATTGCGCGAAAGAACGGCCTCCGGCATGATGGAATGCAAAAAAGCCTTGGTTGAAGCCAATGGCGACATGGAGTTGGCTATTGAGAATATGCGCAAAGCCGGTTTGGCCAAGGCTGATAAAAAATCCGATCGTATTGCTGCTGAAGGCATCATCGGCGCTAAAGTCAGTGACGACGGCAAAACAGTGGTGATTGTCGATATTAATTGCGAAACTGATTTTGTTGCAAAAGCAGATGATTTTGTCAGTTTCGTTAATAACGTCACCGCAGCTTTGTTGGCTTCCGATGTCGAAACTGACGAGCAACTGTTGGCAATGACGCTGGCTGACGGCACGACTGTCGACGAAGTGCGTCGTGGTTTGATTGCCAAGTTGGGCGAAAACATTACTGTTAGACGCTTTCAAAAATACCACACAGCGACCGGCGGTACTGCCTGCTATTTGCATGGCAAGAAAATCGGCGTCATCGTTGAGCTGGCTAAGGCCGATGATGAATTAGGCAAAGATATTGCCATGCATATTGCCGCGAGCAAGCCGACTTGTATTTCTGATGAGCAAGTTTCGGCTGAACTCATTGAAAAAGAAAAAGAAATTTTCTCTGCTAAAGCAGCTGAAAGCGGTAAGCCTGCTGACATCATTGAAAAAATGATTGGCGGCCAAATCACTAAGTTTTTGGCAGAAATTACGTTATTAGGCCAACCTTTTATTAAGGATGATAAGCAAACTGTCGGCAAATTAGTTGCTGCAAAAGGCAATAGCGTAGTGCGTTTTGCCCGCATTGAAGTTGGCGAAGGCATTGAGAAAAAAGAAGAAAACTTTGCCGAAGAAGTGATGGCGCAAGTTAGAGGCAGTTAAATTTAGTTTCGGAGTTCAAGATAATTTTTTCTCTTGAACTTCGAGATTTCCATCAATAATAAATACCAACTCCAAAACCAATTAAAATGACAGCCACTTTCAATACTAAAGCAATTTGCCAGCGAATTTTACTTAAACTAAGCGGTGAAGCTTTAATGAGTGAGACCGGCGGCAGTATTGACGCAGATATTGTTAATCGTCTGGCCTCTGAAATTAAAGAGTTATGTGACATTGGCATCGAAGTCGGTCTGGTTATCGGTGGCGGTAATATATTGCGCGGTGCCGAAAAAGCCTCGGAAGGCTTGGACAGGGTCACTAGCGACCAGATGGGTATGCTGGCCACGGTCATCAATGCTTTGGCGATGCAGGATGCGCTAGAAGCGCATGGGCAACAAGTTAGGGTGATGTCGGCACTGAAAATCAATCAGGTGTGTGAAGATTATATTCGCCGCCGGGCGGTCAGGCATTTGGAAAAAGGCCGGGTGGTTATTTTTGCCGCCGGTACCGGAAACCCTTTTTTCACCACCGATTCAGCTGCAAGTCTTCGCGCGATCGAAATTAACGCCGAACTAATGATTAAAGCGACTAAAGTCAAAGGCGTGTATTCGTCCGATCCCCAAAAAGACCCGAATGCTAAGTTTTATCCACATTTAACTTACGATGAAGCACTGGATCAGCGGCTTAATGTGATGGATACGACGGCGCTGGTATTATGCCGCGATAATAATGTACCGATGCGGGTCATGAATATTTTTGAAAAAGGCGCGGTCATGAGACTGATGATGGGCGAAGAAATAGGCTCACTTATTGAACGAGGAACAGATAATGATTAGTGATATTCAACAGGATGCTTCAACGCGTATGGGTAAGAGCATTGATGCCTTAAAGCATGAATTCTCAAAAATAAGGACAGGTCGGGCACACCCGAGCTTGTTGGATCAAATTAATGTTTCATACTACGGCACCGAATCATCGTTGTCGCAAGTCGCCAATATTGCCGTTGAGGATGCGCGCACCTTGACCATTACGCCTTGGGAAAAAGGCATGGTACAGGCTATCGAAAAAGCGATTTTGAAATCCGACCTAGGCTTAAATCCAGCAACCAACGGCATGGTCATTCGTATTCCATTACCGCCGTTGACCGAAGAGCGCCGTCGTACTCTGGTTAAGGTGGTTAAAAATGAAGCGGAAAACGGCCGCGTGGCGATTAGGAATATCCGGCGTGATGCCAATTCAGCGATCAAAGAAGCGTTAAAAGAAAAAATGATTTCTGAAGATGAAGCGCGGGCAGGCGAAGAAAAAATCCAAAAACTGACCGATCAGTATGTCAAAGATGTTGAGAAATTGCTGGAAGCAAAAGAAGCCGATTTACTGTCAATGTAATCGGGATTAAAACCATGTCTACGGATGACAGTAACAGCTTGGCATCGGCACGCGCCCTGATAGGCACCAATAGCCATCCCCGCCATATCGCCATTATCATGGATGGTAATGGTCGTTGGGCACAAAAAAGATTCATGCCGCGGGCCTTTGGTCATCAGGCTGGGGTCAAAACAGTCCGGAAAATTGTCGAGTATTGCGCCAAACATGAGGTGGAAGTTTTGACCTTATTCGCGTTCAGCAGCGAAAACTGGCGTCGGCCTAAAGATGAAGTGTCCTTGTTGATGGCCTTGTTTATGGCGACGCTGCAAAGGGAAGTCGATAAACTTGACCGCAATAATATCCGCCTGCGCTTTATTGGCGACAGAAGCGCATTTTCTGATAAATTGCAGATCAAAATGACTGAAGCCGAGGCGCAAACCCAAGGCAACACCACCTTAACGCTGGTGATTGCCGCCAATTACGGCGGGCGCTGGGATTTGACCCAGGCATTTCGCACCGTGGCCGAGAAAATAGCCGCCGGAACATTATGTCATCAGGACATCAGCGAACAGTTGATTAATCAGCATTTATCAACCGCAGATCTGCCTGAACCCGATTTGTTCATTAGAACAGGGGGTGAGCAACGGGTCAGTAATTTTTTGTTATGGCAACTGGCCTATACCGAAATGTACTTTACGCCGATGCTCTGGCCCGATTTCGATCAAAACGCGCTAGAACAGGCCATTAATAGTTTCAAAACCCGGCAGAGACGATTCGGCCATACCGGCGAGCAATTGCTAGAACAATCACGATAGCCGCACTTAATTCTAACTACTTAAAATAATTATTAAAATGTTACTACAGCGAATTATTACCGCATTAATTCTGGTTCCTCTGGTTGTGCTGGCTGTTTTTCAGCTACCTTTGGAGTATTTTTCATTGCTGATGGGGCTGGTTACTCTGTTAGCCGCATGGGAATGGACGCGTCTTGTCGGTATCGATTCGCCGATTAAACGCGGCTTATTTTTGTTGGCGTTGATTTTGCCTATGTTGTGGTTGCAGTTTTGGACGCAGTTTTTGGAAGTGGTAGCCCAGCTATTGGATTGGCCCGATGTCAGGAGTTATTCAGGCGCTTTGGAATGGCTGGTTATACTGCCGGTATTATTCTGGATTTTGGTGATGATTTTAATCAGGAAAGCACCGGAAGGCGTGTTAAAGCTGGAGCTGAAACTCCGCTATAAGGCATTGATTGGCTGGTTTATATTGTTGGCCTGCTGGATGTTCTTGACCCGATTAAGAGCTTTTTACGGCGCTGAAATGACCCTGTATTTCTTGGTATTAGTTTGGGTTGCTGATATTGCCGCTTATTTTGTTGGCAAAAAATACGGCACAATCAAATTATCACCTGAAATCAGTCCGGGTAAAACAGTGCAGGGCATGTACGGCGCCTTGGTGGCTGGTGCGATTTGGGGGCTGATATTCATTGGCTATTACGGTTATCAAGAAGGTTTTGTCTGGATGCGGCTGGTCGATTTTGTGTTGCTATCAGTATTGACTGTGCTGATTTCCATTTATGGCGACTTGTTTTTTAGCGTGGTCAAGCGCCAAGGTGGCATGAAAGACAGCGGTTCGATATTGCCCGGCCATGGTGGCATTTTGGACAGGATTGATAGCTTGATTGCTGCTATCCCCTTCTTTTATGCCGGTATATTGGCTATTGGATTGATGTCATGAAAGGTATTTGCATACTTGGAGCAACCGGCTCCATTGGCGTCAGTACCCTGGATGTGGTGGCCAGACATGCCAGTTTGTATAAGGTTATTGCCTTAACCGCCCACACCAATATTGACGTGCTTTATCAGCAATGCTTGGAACATCATCCCGAAGTTGTCGTTGTTGTTGATGAACAAAAAGCGAGGCAATTTGAAGCAAACATTAAAAACTCGCCGATTGCGGATATAAAAGTATTATCCGGCGCTAAGGCGCTGGAGCAGGTGGCGACGCTGGATAAGGTCGATTCGGTGATGGCGGCGATTGTCGGCGCAGCCGGTTTATTGCCCAGTTTGGCGGCGGCCAAAGCCGGTAAAACGGTATTGTTGGCTAATAAAGAAGCGCTGGTGATGTCGGGCTCGATTTTTATGCAGGCCGTTGCCGATTCGGGTGCACAATTGTTGCCGATAGACAGTGAGCATAATGCGATATTTCAGTGTATGCCCGCCGGTTACAAAACCGGAATGCAGGCGAAACAGGCGCGGCGCATTTTATTGACGGCTTCAGGCGGCCCTTTTCGGGACATGCCAGTCGATCAGCTGAGCAGCGTGACGCCGGATCAAGCCGTGGCTCACCCTAATTGGGATATGGGCAGAAAAATTTCCGTGGATTCGGCAACCATGATGAATAAAGGCCTGGAGATGATCGAGGCGTGTATTTTATTCGACATGAGCCCGGAGCAAATTCAAGTCGTGATTCATCCGCAAAGTGTCATTCATTCGATGGTCGATTATGTCGATGGCACGGTGTTGGCGCAAATGGGCAATCCCGATATGCGCATACCGATTGCTTATTCGATGGCTTGGCCGGAGCGCTTTGATTCGGGGGTTGAACCGCTGAACATTTTTGATGTTGGACGCATGGATTTTTATGAGCCTAATCTGGAACGTTTCCCCTGTTTGCGTTTGGCCTATGAGGCTATCGCGACCGGCGGCACCATGCCAACCATATTAAATGCAGCCAACGAAATTGCGGTTGAGGCCTTTTTGAATGAACAGGTCAAATTTACCGATATTCCGCTGATTATCGAGCGTTGCATGGACACAATCGAAGCCAAAGTTGCCGACACCTTGGACATTATTTTAGATACTGATCGACAGGCCAGGCGGGTGTCGACACAGATCATTGAAGAGCTTAATCGTTAATGGATTTGCTGCATACCC
>JBLRXA010000174.1:0-6425 GCA_047920955.1 Methylobacter sp.
TCCTATTTTCTCAAATTTCAACGAGGTTGCCTCTTTTCTTATCCCGAACTCAGGTATTTTAAGAAACGGCTACTGTTGGCAAAGACACCCTGACCACAGGAGTAGGTTAAAAGTTCAGGGTCATCATTGTACAAGGTGGGGTCGCTATGACCCCTGACCCAAGGGGATAATGTCCGTAAGCCTTCTTCATAACGATCTGCAATGACGCCGCCTGTTTCTGAATAAGTGTATTGTTTTTGCATTTTTTGTCTCTTTTTATAAGCTGTTAATTTACATAAGAATTGTTTTTATGGGCTAAACCAGAAAACCCATAAAAACTTTTTCCCAAGGTCTATGACCAAACCCACAGCTTTCTCATAAAAAATTAACTTGCTCAAGCATAGAAACCAAGTTTTCTGGGGAATCCATAAATTTTTCTATCGTTGCTTGAAAATTTTGTGTTCCAGTCTTTGACCAGCGTATCAAGTTCATAGCAAAGCACCGCAACTTACCCATGATTTGCGCTTGATTGTCATGTCCAACCTGAACACGATCCTCGCCAAAAGTGACATCTAACTGCCAATTGTTAGGCTCTACGCTCCAATGAGCGCGTCAATAAATTTACGCCCAGGCTAATGTCTAGTTCGTTGTGATCCGCTACGATTATGATTGGCATTGTCTCGTAAATTTAAATATTCGTATTTTACAATACGTCAATAAACTTTTTATGAGAAAACTGTGCAGGGGGGTATCTTGGCATCGTTAGGATGGAAGGTTGCACGGCAAAAAAAATGCCACTAATATTCTGATAATGGTCGTGGGCTGTAGAAAAACAGAGTCCACAAAAGTCACGAAAATTTCGTGTTTTCCGTGCCTTTCGTGGACAATTATTTTGGGCAGGCTCTTTTCAGGAAATGGCCTTATTGCGGGGTACTATACATAGTCGGTAAAAACTCATGTTCGTCGCGGCTGGACATTTCCTCATACAGCGCCCATTTTTGATCGACCACTTTTTGCGCAAATTCCATCAATTTATCAGCCTGTTCCAGGTTGCTGAGCCTTAAACTGCTGTAACGGGTTTCGTTGTAGGCGTAGTCTTTTAGCGCGATAGTAGGCCGTAGCGAATCCAAAATAAACGGATTTTTACCTTTGCCTCGCAAGGCCGGGTTGTAGCGATATAACGGCCAGTAGCCGGATTTTACCGCCAGTTCCTGTTGTTCCAGGCCGTTTTCCAGGTTGATTCCGTGTGCGATACAAGGGCTGTAGGCGATAATTAACGACGGGCCGTCGTAGGCTTCGGCTTCGCGGAAGGCTTGCAACGCCTGTTGCGGGCTGGCACCTAAGGCGATTCTGGCGACATAGACATTGCCGTAGGCGATGGCTTGCAGCGCCAGGTCTTTTTTGGCGGTGACTTTACCGCCCGAAGCAAATTTAGCCACCGCACCAATCGGTGTCGATTTGGATGCTTGGCCGCCGGTGTTGGAATAGACCTCAGTGTCCATGACCAATATATTGACATCGGAGCCGGTCGCCAGCACTTGATCGATGCCGCCGTAATCAATGTCGTAAGCCCAGCCGTCACCGCCGATAATCCAGATACTGCGGCGCACAAAATGATCGACAATCGACAGCAGTTCGCGGGCTTTCGGGTTAGCCAGTTTGTCTAATTGTTCCCTCAATTGCGCAACTCGGTAACGCTGATCGCGAATCTCGCTTTCTTCGCTTTGCGGCGCGGCGAGTATGGCATCAACCAGCGTGGCATCGAGTTCAGCTTTTAATTCAGTCAACAGTCGGTGTGCCATCTCGACATGCTGGTCGGTGGTCAAACGATAGCCGTAACCGAATTCGGCATTATCTTCAAACAGCGAATTAGACCAGGCAGGCCCCTTGCCTTCGGCGTTTTTCGACCACGGCGTAGTCGGCAAATTGCCGCCGTAAATGGAGGAACAACCGGTGGCATTGGCGGCCAAAATACGGTCGCCGAACAGTTGGCTGATCATTTTCAAATACGGCGTTTCGCCGCAGCCCGAACAGGCGCTAGAAAATTCAAACAGCGGTTGCAAAAATTGTACGCCGCGTATATTGGAAAAATCAACCCGCGCCCGGTCGTTGTAGGGCAGGGTTTCAAAAAAAGCCACGGCAGATTTTTCCACTTCAAGATGCGCCGCTTTCGGCGTCATGTTAATGGCTTTGATGTTGGCATCGTTTTCCGATACCGCCGGGCAGGCTTTCACGCACAGACTGCAACCGGTGCAGTCTTCCGGGAACACTTGTATCGTGTAGCGGGTGTCTGGGAAGCCGCGTGAAGTGACGTTGGCGGTTTTAAAGCCTTCGGGCGCTTGTTCCAGATAATCTTTTGCATAAAATTTGGCGCGGATGGCGGCATGGGGGCACACCGCCGAACAATTGCCGCATTGTATGCACAATTCGCTTTCCCAAATAGGGATGTCTTGGGCGATGTTGCGTTTTTCCCATTGCGTGGTGCCGGTCGGGTAAGTGCCATCGACCGGCAAAAAGCTGATCGGAATCCAATCGCCGCGACCGGCAATCATTTCAGCGGTCACTTCCTGCACAAAACGCGGCGCGAGGGCGAATTTTCCGGCACCGGTATCGGCTAGTGCGCTGACTGCGCTTGGCAATGTCACTTTTTGCAAATTCGCCAAAGATTGGTCTATCGCCTCAAAGTTTTTTTGCACCACGTCAGCGCCTTTGCGGGCGTAGGTTTTTTCGGTGTATTGCTTGATTTTTTTGATGGCTTCGTCTTTTGGCATGACCCCGGACAAGGCAAAAAAACAGGTTTGCATGACCGTGTTAATGCGCCGCCCCATGCCGGTTTTCCGCGCGACTTTGACCGCATCAATGACATAAAACTGGATGTCTTTGGCTATCAATTGCTGTTGCACATGCACCGGCAATTGCGCCCAGATTTGCTCGGCATCGAAAGGGCTGTTTAATAAAAAGGTCGCGCCTTGTTTGGCGAGAGCCAACATATCGGTGCTTTCAATAAAATTAAAATCATGGCAGGCGATAAAGTTGGCCGACTCAATCAGATAAGGCGCTTTAATCGGCTCAGGGCCAAAGCGCAAATGCGAGATAGTTTGCGAGCCGGCTTTTTTCGAATCGTAAACAAAATAGCCTTGGGCAAAATACTGCGGTTCGTTGCCGATGATTTTGATGCTGTTTTTGTTGGCGCCGACCGTGCCATCTGAACCCAGGCCGTAAAATAGCGCCCGCACCACGTTGTCGTCTTCTATGTCGATATGCTCGGTCACGGCAAGACTGGTAAAGGTCACATCATCGGTGATGCCGATGGTAAAGCCGTTTTTCGGTTGTTCGGCCTTGAGCTCCTGATAAATTCTCGCCACCATCGATGGCGTAAATTCCTTGCTCGATAAGCCATAACGGCCACCGATCACACGCGGCATGACTTTGAGTTGGCCGCTGGCAAACGCCTGGCTTAACTCGGAAACCACATCTTTATACAGCGGTTCGCCGCTGCTGCCCGGTTCTTTGGTTCTGTCCAATACCGCAATATGACGCACCGATTCAGGCAGCGCCGCGAGAAAATTAAGGGCGCTGAACGGGCGGTACAAGCGCACATTCAATACGCCGACGTTCTCGCCCTTTTCATTCAGTTTTTCCGCTGTCGTCGCCGCCGTTTCAACGCCGGAACCCATCATGATGATAAGGCGCTCGGCGGTTGGCGAACCGAAATATTCAAAGGCTTTATAACTGCGGCCAGTGATCTGCTCGAACTGTTTTAACACCTCGTCGAACACGCTAAGGGTGCGCTCATAATAAATATTCGAGCTTTCGCGGGACTGAAAATAAGTGTCCGGATTTTGCGCCGTGCCGCGCATCATCGGCTTGTCCGGGTTCAATGCCCGATCGCGATGGGCAAACACCAGCACATCATCGATCATGGCGCGGATTTGCGCGTCTTCCAGCAAGGTGATTTTGTTGATTTCGTGCGAAGTCCTAAAACCGTCGAAAAAATGCAGGAACGGAATCCGCGATTTTAAGGTGACGGCCTGGGCAATCAGCGCCATATCGTGCGCTTCCTGAACATTGCACGAGGCCAGCAGTGCAAAGCCGGTCATGCGCACGCACATCACATCCTGATGGTCGCCAAAAATCGACAAGCCCTGTGTCGCCAACGAACGCGCGGCAACGTGGATGACGGTCGAGGTCAACTCACCGGCAATCTTGTACATATTGGGAATCATCAGCAACAAACCCTGCGACGCAGTGAAGGTTGTCGCTAATGCGCCGGTTTGCAAAGCGCCATGCAAAGCACCGGCAGCGCCGCCTTCGCTCTGCATTTCGGCAATGGTCGGAATGCTGCCCCACAGATTGGTTTTATGTTCGGTCGCCCATTGGTCGCAAAATTCGGCCATGGACGAAGACGGGGTGATGGGGAATATCGCACAGACTTCATTGGTTCTGTAGGCAACATAAGCAGCCGCTTCGCCGCCATCGATAGTAACTTGTTTTGACATGGTAAATTTTCCTGGCAACTGGGTGGGTTATCTGATTTGAATGATCTCAATACCGGCTAACTGAGTTCTGTAGGGTACGCTGTGCGTACCTTTATTTAGATCATGGTATTCAAAGAGGTACGCACAGCGTACCCTACAGAGCTACAGAGCTATTCTTCTATCTACTATTTATCAACCATGTGAATGGCCGCCGTTGGACACTGCAAGGTACAAGCGGTACAACCGGTGCACAGGTTGTAATTCACTTCGTAATATTTGCC
The DNA here is from genome assembly GCA_047920955.1 of Methylobacter sp. GTDB lineage: Bacteria > Pseudomonadota > Gammaproteobacteria > Methylococcales > Methylomonadaceae > Methylobacter_A. The sequence goes on from JBLRXA010000174.1 coordinate 4,739, forward strand.
TTTGCCCAGTTTAGTTATGGCGCCTTCCGGGCAGGCGCCATAACAGCCGTCGCATTCAAAGCAGTTGCCGCAAGAATAGCAACGGCTGGCTTCATAGGTGGCTTCGTCCTGAGTCAGGCCGCCTAACACTTCCTCAAAACTTTTATTGCGCAGTAACGGTGACAGGGTCGGTTGCGCCGACTGGTCGGCATCGGTGCTGTACCAAAGGTTGAGTTCCTCGTGGCGGACGATGTGTTTTTTGCCAGGATGCAGGTATTGAGTGCCGCGCAAATAGGCGTCGATATTGCGGGCGGCTTTTTTGCCGTGCCCGGTGGCGATGGTCACGGTGCGCAAACTCGGCACCATGTCGCCACCGGCAAAAACGCCGTCTGCGGCGGTCATCATGTTGTCATTGACGGGCACTACGCCGTCGCTTTGCGCTTCAATTTCGGGGAAGGTTTTTAACAGCTCGGAATCGATATTTTGCCCCAGCGCCATAATCAGCGTGTCGGCTTCAATGATTTCATATTCGCCGGTGGCTTGAGGGCGGCCTTTGTCGTCCAGCGCCATGATTTCAACTTTAATGTGGCTGCCGTCAATGCCGGCAATGGTGCGCAACCAGTGGAACGTCACGCCTTCTTCGATGGCTTCGGCGGCTTCAAAATCATGCGCGGGCATGTTTTTGCGGTCGCGCCGGTAGATTACCATGGTTTCTGCGCCTAGCCGTTTAGCTGTTCGCGCCGCATCCATTGCGGTATTGCCGCCGCCGTAGATGGCGACCCGTTTGCCGATATTGGCTTCTTTGCCCAAACCGATGTTGCGCAAAAAAGTGACCGCATCGCGGATGTCGCTTTCGCTGTACAAAGGAATATCAATCGAGCGGCCGATATGGGCGCCGACTGCGACAAACACCGCGTCAAAGTTTCCGGCTTCTTTTTCGGCTTTTAAATCTTCAACTTTTGTATTCAGCGTGATGGTGACGCCCATGTCCTCGATGCGTTTGACTTCAGCGGCCAACACCTCGCGCGGCAAGCGGTAAGACGGAATGCCAAAGTGCATCATGCCGCCTGCTATGGAGCCTGCGTCCCTGATTTCAACCTCATGGCCTAAGCGCGCCAGATGGTACGCCGCCGACAAGCCGCTAGGGCCGGCACCGACCACCAACACGCGCTTGTCGGATTTTTCGCCGACAATTTTCGGCGTCCAGCCCTGTTCAAAGGCCATGTCGCCCAAAAAGCGTTCGACTGCATGAATACTGACCGCGCCATCGACCGCCACCCGATTACACGACGATTCGCACGGATGATAACAAACCCGGCCATGCACGGCGGGCAGCGGGTTATTTTCCAGTAGCAGATTCCAGGCGTCCTGATAGCGTTTTGCCTGCGCCAAATCGAGCCAACCCTGAATATTTTCCCCGGCCGGGCAGGCATTATTGCAAGGCGGCAAATAGTCTTCGTAAACCGGCACACGCCGCTGCATTGGGCCTGTGCCGCTGCTCAAGGTCAAGTCGGGGGGAGTGGTCATATCGTGGTGTTTCATGTTCATTTGTGCTTAATTCCCGAATGTATTTTAGAGTTATTGCCGCATGCCATTATGCCAACCGAACGGTAATTTCAAACTAAAATACCCGCATTGGCAATATGCCGCTACTTTTTATCACCAAGTAGCGAAAAACCCCGCCGTTCAGGGCGGGGATGTAAGCAAC
>JBLRXA010000175.1:0-6392 GCA_047920955.1 Methylobacter sp.
CGGCTGACATTGATGTTTTCCAACGCGCCAAAGCCTCGATTGGCGCTGGCGTGTACTGGCTTTGCAATCAAGCGGGCATCTCTGTTTTAGACTTAAACCGGGTTTATGTCTGCGGCGCCTTTGGCCGTTTGCTGGATGTCAATAATGCCCAGGAAATAGGTCTGTTGCCGCCGGTGCCGCTTGAAAAAATACGGCTTGAAGCCAATAGCGCGCTGGCCGGTTGCGAAGAACTGTTGCTTTCAGCGGAAGCCGAACACCTTTTAACAAGGGTGCTGACGGTTTTTGAACTTTACAATATGGGCGAAGATAGCGCGTTTGAAAATCTGTTTATAGAAAATCTTTATCTCCAACCGCTGCGGACATAGAATAAAATAACGCACAAAAATTATTCCACACTATTCTCACGATAATCGGAGTCCAAAGCTGGCTTTGGACTGTTCAAAGCCAGCTTTGAACGCCAACAGGGACAATTATTTGGCGCTATTTTTCAGGAAACCGCCTAAACCCCATTTTTCATTTTAAGGAGCTTCACCGTGCTCGATGAAGTCATCAAAGCCTACAACGCGGCTGTTTTAGACACCGACCGGACACGCGCCCTGCAAATTGTGTCGGATGCGGTCGCGCAAGGTGTCAGCCCCGAAGACATTGTGTTCAAGGTGGTCATCCCCGGACTTGATCTGATGATTAAAGCCATCAGCGAAGGTTTTGACACCAATCTCGCCCAACATTTTATGACCTCGCAGATTGCGGCCAGCGTCACCGAAAAAATGCTGGAGTTGTTTCAGTCGCCCCCGGACATTGTCGGCCAGGTTGTCATCGGTTCGGCCGCCGGTGATTTACACACGCTGGGCAAGCGCATTGTGATCGGCTGCCTTAAAGCGCAAATGATTGACGTGGTTGATTTGGGCGTTAATGTGTCGGCGGAACGGTTTGTCAGCGAAGCGCTGGCGCATAATGCCCAAGTCATTGGCGTGTCGGCGATGATGGTGCATACCGCGCGTAGCGAAAACGGCGCACTTAAAGTACGCCGATTGCTTCAAGAACAAGGACTGGAACATAAAATTAAGCTGGTCGTCGGCGGCGCACCTTTCCGCTATGACCCTGAGTTATACAAAATAGTGCAAGCGGATGCCTGGGCTGAAAATGGCGTGTCGGCACTTAAAGTTATTATGGACTGCATTCAGGAGGTAAAAAGCTATGACCACAAGCATGGATAGGCTGGCAGCGGCGGCTAACGGCACCATCATCGACCATATCCCGGTATTTTGTAATTTGCTCGATCAGGGCGCGCGCGAGTTAGGCTTGTCCATCGAGGAATATTTTTCCAAGGGCGAACACGTTGCCGAAGCGCAGCTCAAAATGCAGAAAAAATTCGGCCACGATAATGTTTGGAGCCTTTTTTATGTCGGCAAAGAAGCTGAATTGTTCGGCTGCAAAAAAATACGTTACGCCACCGACGGGCCGCCTAATGTCGAAGATTACGTCATTAAAACTTACGCGGATATTGAACGCCTGCAAGTGCCGGATGACATCAGCGCGCATCCTCAATTTGCCGAAACCGCAAAATGCCTGACGATTTTAAAACGCGAAGTCGGCGGCAAAGTGCCCATTTGCGCTTATCTCACTGCCTCTATGTCGTTGCCAGCGATTTTAATGGGCATGGAAAATTGGATGGAATTGCTGATGATAGGGCCGCCTGATGTGCGCGACTTGCTGCTGGAAAAATGCTCGGCTTTCTTCCGCAAGGAAATCGAGGCTTACCGCAACGCAGGCGCCGACATTCTGGTTTATGCCGATCCTTACGGCTCAACCGAGATTATCCCCATGAAATTGTTTAAAGACTTGTCGCTCAAATGGATGCGCCGCGATCTTGAGCCGGGCGGCTTAGACGGCGTTGTTTATTATGTCGGCGGCGCACGGCTAAACAGCGTTGCCGATGAAGTGATCCGCGAGGTGGGCATCCAGACTTACTATCCCGGCCCGCTAGATGACATTAGCGAATCCATGCACATTATCAATAATCGCGCCTTGTGCGCCGGTGTCATCAATGACATTAGGCTGCTCGACTGGACACCGGCTGAAGTGCGCGAAGAAGTGCGGCGTATTGTGCAGGGCGGCTTAAAAGTCAATCATAAATTCTTTTTCGGCACGATATTGATGCCCTACGGCATTCCCGAAGCTAATATCAGAGCCATGATTTTGGCGGCAAAAGAATTCGGGCGCGCTGATGGCTAACAACTGCCTGTTGCTAGGTTGCGGCATTTTGGCCAACGAAGTGCGCTATCTGATTGAAAAAAACCGCTGGCATTTGGACACCGAGTTTCTCGATTCGTCGCTGCATGTCAATTTTGAAAAACTGGCCGAGCAACTGCAACAAGGGCTGGTACGCAATCGGCAACGCGAGGTGATAGTGTTCTACGGTTGCTGCCATCCCCATATCGAACAGATGCTGACAAGCGCCGACACTTTCCGCACCGCTGGACAAAACTGTGTGGAAATGTTGCTAGGCCGTGAGCTGTTTATGGAAAAACTCAGCGAAGGCGCTTTTTTCTTACTGGAAGACTGGGCGCTGCGTTGGGATGAAGCAATTGCCACCACCTTTGGCTCTAATCCCGACGTGGTACGCGAGATTTTTCAGGTGTCCAATCAAACGCTGCTGTGTTTACGCACACCGTGTTCCGGTAATTTTGAGCAAGAAGCCATTGCCGTCAGCGAAAAAGTGGGGCTGCCGGTGGTGTGGATGGATGTGGGGCTGGAACACTTGGAAAAAGTGTTGCAACAAGCTGTCGAACGTCAGGCTTTAAGGCCTAAGCCATGAAAAAGCCCACATCTGTAGAGCCAACTGTGCCACCGCTAAAAAACGTTTCTAAAGGCTTAATGATTGGCGTATTGCTCATTAACCTGATTGTCATAACCCTCCTTTACCTGGCCGAAACCGTATGGAAAGACGGCAGCGGCATGTCAGTGCTGGTCGCCTTTTTTATGCTGGCCAGTTTAATCCTCGCCTATTTGCTTAACGTCGCTTGGAAACGCCAGGCGGCGGTAACCGAAGTCTTGCATGAAAGCGAATCGCGTCTGCGCACCCTGGGCGACAACCTGCCGGACAGCTATCTGTATGAATTTACCTATCAGGACGGCAAACCGCGTTTTCTTTACATCAGTTCCGGGGTTGAACAACTGCACGGACTGAAAGTGGCCGACATTCTTGAGGATGCCACAATATTACTCAAGCAAATAGCGCCGACGCTATTCCCGGCTTATCTTGAAGCCGAAGACATCAGTCGGCGGGATATGACCGATTTTTCGATGGATTTGCAATTACAAGGGACTACCGGCGAATGGCGCTGGATTCGGATGCACTCGCATCCGCGCAAACGCGACAACGGCCAAGTGATCTGGGATGGCATTGCTACCGACATTACCGATCGCCATTTATTTGAGGTTGAAATTAACCGCTTGGCGCAAGCGATAGAACAAAATCCTACCGGCATCCTGATTACCGATACGCAAGGCATCCCCTGCTTTACCAATCAGGCCTATACGCGCATTACCGGCTATCAGTTCGCCGAAATTTATACGAAACCGTTGCGCGAGTTATTGCCCACCGAAATGACCGATGACGAATTTGATGAACTCAGCACCTCCTTAGTCATCGGCAAACCGTGGGCGGCAGTGCTAAAAAACCGTCATAAAAAGGGGCAATGCTACTGGGAGCAAGTCAACCTATCGCCGGTTTATGATGACAGCGGCGTCATCAGCCATTATCTTTATTTGTGTACCGACATCACCGAAAGCAAAAATGCCGAAGAAGAATTAAGGCGCTATAAAGATCATCTGGAAGAACAAATACAAGAACGTACCTCTGAATTGGTGTTGGCACGCGACGCGGCTGAAGCGGCAAATCGCGCCAAAAGCGTATTTTTGGCCAATATGAGCCACGAATTGCGCACCCCGCTGAATGCCATCCTCGGTTTTTCCAATCTGATGCGCAAAGACGACAGCATTTCCGAAACCCAATTGACCAACCTCAACATCATTAACCGCAGCGGCGAACACTTGCTAACGCTAATTAACGATGTCTTGGAAATGGCGAAAATCGAATCGGGACGGGTGCAACTGGAAAATCTGGCTTTTGATTTGGGCGGCATGATCCGCGATGTCATTGACATGATGCAGATTCGCGCCCAAGAGAAAGGGCTGCGCCTGCTGCTCGACCAATCGTCCGAATTTCCACGCTATATTGAAGGGGACGAGGCGCGTTTGCGTCAGGTACTGATTAACCTGGTCGGCAATGCGGTGAAATTTACCAAACAAGGCGGCATTACCCTACGTTTAGGCGTGAGAAAAAATGCAGCGGCGCATTTATTGATTGAAGTCGAAGACACCGGTACCGGTATTGCTCCTGAAGATCAATCGCTTATTTTTGAGCCTTTTATTCAAGTGGGTAAATATGGCGTCAATCAGGGGTCAGGGCTTGGCCTGGCCATTACCCGCCAATTCGTGCAATTAATGGGCGGTATCCTGAGCGTCAGCAGCACCTTGGGCAAAGGCTCATCATTTCTGGTTGATATACCGCTGGTGGTGGCAAATCCCACCGAGATTGCCAATTCCGAAGACATCGCTAAAGGCAATGTCTTAGGCTTGGCGGCCAACCAGCCGGTTTACCGTATCCTGATCGTAGATGATCAACAGGAAAACCAATTGCTGCTGAAAAAGCTGATGGAAACCATCAACTTCCCCACCAAAACCGCCGACAATGGCGCACAGGCCATTGAGCTGTTTCAAAGCTGGCAGCCGCAACTGATTTTTATGGACAGCCGAATGCCAGTGATGGACGGCACCGAAGCCAGTCGGCGCATACGCCAATTACCGGGCGGCAAAGAGGTGAAAATAGTCGCCGTGACCGCCTCCATTTTTATGGAACAGCGCGACGAATTGCTTAAGGCGGGCATGGATGATTTTATCCGTAAACCTTACCGATTCAATGACATTTATGACAGTTTAAGCCGGTTGCTCGGTGTACAATACTTACTCGAATCAATGTCCGCAGAGACAGCAGAGGAAAGCACCATACTTACATCAGCGATGTTGTCGGTACTGCCTTTGGAACTGCGCATTGAATTAAAAGACGCATTGGAAAGTTTGGACAGCGGGCACATCACCAGCGTTATTGCGCACATTAAACCGATTGATGCGAAGCTGTACAAAACACTGAGCCACTTGGTAGAGAACTTTAACTACCCCGGTATTCTAAAAGCCTTGGACGAACGCTAAAGCTTAACAATATGGAAAACATTGGAATGACTGTAAAAGGGCATATTCTTGCTGTCGATGACACACCTGCCTCGCTAAAATTATTGACCGACATTCTAAAAGAAGAAGGTTATGAGGTGCGTTCCGCCATTAATGGCGAACTCGCGTTGTCTGCGGCTATGCGCAATCCGCCAGATTTGGTGTTGCTGGATATTCGGATGCCGGACATGGATGGCTATGAAGTGTGTCGCCAACTCAAAGCGAACAGCGAAACACGCGATGTGCCGGTGATTTTTGTCAGTGCCGTGTCGGCAACAGATGAAAAAGTATTGGGCTTTGAAATCGGCGCGGTCGATTTTGTCACCAAGCCTTATCAACGTAGCGAATTGCTGGCCAGAGTCCGCACTCATTTGGAGCTGAATAATCTGCGGCACAATTTAACCGATTTGGTGATTGAGCGTAGCAGCGAACTGATTGAAAGCGAGAGAAAACTCAGACTGAGCCTGGTCGATTCCATTTCCGCCATTGCCTCGGTTGTCGAAATGCGCGACCCCTACACAGCAGGCCACCAACGCCGCGTCGCCCAAATTGCCGTGGCCATCAGCAAAGTGCTGCAACTGCCGGACGATAGGATTGAAGGTGTGCATTTAGCCAGCGTGGTGCATGATGTCGGCAAAATAAAAGTGCCGGCAGAAATACTCAGCAAACCCGGACGCCTTACGGTCAATGAATTCAATTTGATTAAGGAGCACTCGCAGACCGGTTACGACATCCTTAAATCCATTGATTATCCTTGGGAAATTGCCGAGGTGGTCTTGCAGCACCATGAACGCCTGGATGGTTCCGGTTATCCGAGAGGTTTAAAAGGCAATGAAATTTTATTGGAAGCCCAGATTATTGCGGTTGCCGATGTGGTCGAGTCGATGATGTCGCATCGCCCTTACCGTCCCGGACTCGGTATCGATGCCGCGTTGGAAGAGATTTCCCAGCATCGGCACGATTATTTTAACGCCGATGTTGTTGATGCCTGTGTTAGCCTGTTCCGGGAACAAGGCTTTAAACCGTCAACTTGAAGGATCTGCATTAAATAGTTGTGAATTCCATAGAAAAGTATCCTATGTTCATCTAAACGCTTCAAC
>JBLRXA010000176.1:0-6285 GCA_047920955.1 Methylobacter sp.
GTTGACTTAATTCGGGCAAGCTATTCTAAAAAGAAAACACGGGCGCATTTACTTTACGAAGCTCGGCAAATGCAGTCGCTCATTTTTCCTGAGCTGATTGAAATCGGTTATATGTTTCCCGGCCGCTGGCAACATATCGCCGAAACTTACGCCGATTTGGATTTATTGCCGAAAGATTTTTCCTTGGCCGGTTTTCTCTATAAGCCTGAGCCCTACCCGTTGTCGGCTTTTATTGGGTTTCTTGCCATTGTGCTGCTGGCGTTAATCATCATTTTTATTATCAGCCATCTTGCTTTACGTTATTTCAGGCTGAGTAATAAGCTCGATAAACTGCTGTATATCAAGAATTATCATGCCAATATCGGCGAAGCGGTCAACACTATTTCGCATCAATGGAAACAGCCGCTTAATGAGCTGGGCATACAAATGATGCTGATTGAAGCGCGGCTGGCGCAAATGCCAGTCAACGAGAATAGCGCCGAAATGCAACGAATTACCGCTAAAAGCCATAAAATATTGGACTTTATGGCGAACACGGTTGATGTATTTAGGAATTTTCTGGCTACGAATAATGAGCCGCGCCATTTTAATCCGGCGACGGTTATTCAGGAGACGCTACAGTTAGTCGCGGAAAATTTTCAGGACGAGGCGATTGTTATCGAATGCAAATGTGAGGGCGACAGCCGAATCAATGCCAATCCGACTGAATTTGCTCATGTTATTTTGAGTATTCTGGTCAATGCGAAAGATGTTTTTATGGTGCGCAAGATTGCCGATCCGGTCATTAACATCCATCTGTATTCAGTGGATAACAGGGTGCATATTACGATTGCCGACAATGCCGGCGGCATTAAGGTAAGGCCGGTGAATAGGATTTTTCAACTCGGATTTAGCACGAAAACGGGCGCTAAATCCGGCATCGGTTTGTATGTGGCGAGAAAAATTATTAAGGATAAGCTGTTCGGCACTATTAGCGTCGAAAACAGCAGGGATGGCGTTATTTTTAGGCTGTGTATCCCTACATATTCGACTGTACTTTCAAATAGTTAAGCAAAAAATATCTTCCAGGGTTTTCGCATCAAATATGCGCTCAGACCATCGTTCCAGTTCGGCTGGCGTTGCCGCATCGAGACGCTGCCCGATGCTTTCCGGTAAGTCGCCAAAACGTTGGTGTAATTGGCGCTTAAGCAGGCTGGCTGCACCTTGCTTTACGCCTTGTTCGATGCCTTGTTTTACGCCTTTTTCAAGTCCTTGCTGCATACCTTTTTCCATGCCCCGCCTCATGCCGATTTCTTCAGCCGAGGCGATTTTGCTTTCCACATCGGCCAGTGCCTGCATCCGCGTTTCATAAACCTGCCGCTCTTCTTCGTCGAACATCCGGTCCACCGCCTCAATGGCTTTGACGATGGCCAGATCGTCGGCCAGCTCCTTGGGCACATCGGCTTTATCTAACTGGTGCGCCTTGGTTAAAAAGGTGCTCCAGCGGTCTAACGCGGTGGTGACTTGGTCGTAGCTTTTTTTGAATTTTTTTAACTCAATGTAGTGCAACTCAAACACGTCATGCAGTTTGTCGTCTTTGCCGGTTGCGGTGTTGATAATTTTGTAGCAATTATGTACGTCAGCGGTTTTTGGAATAAAGTTGAAATCCAATATGTTGATGCTGATGGTCTTTTTCAGTTCCTTGAACATCATGCCTTCGCTGAGCTGTTCGGTGACCAGTTTGGCCCAGTAATAAATGGCGCGTTTGTCGAAATAGTAGTCTTCGCTGATTTGCATTTCGACGTTGAACCAGCGGCCATCGCCGCTGCGCGCCTTGATGTCGAGGATGGACATTTTGCCGGCGCGGTAGTCGGCCAGGTTGTAGGGGTTTTTCAATTCGACTTCGACAACGTGGTCCTGCTCGGAGACGATGGCGTTGATCAACGACATCAGCAAGTCTTTGTTTTCTTCGCTGCCGAACAGTTTTTTAAAGGCGAAATCGACGCGGGGGTTTATTCTGCACATGGCTTTTGCTCAACGATTAATAAGGGCGCTTGGGGGTTGACTGGCAGCCACTTTAACAGATATGGGGCGTTTAACGGCATTTTTGCCCCGCTTTAAATGGGAAGCCGCAGCCGGCATTCACCATAACAAGATTTATTCGGCGCACCCGGTGGTTTGTATTGGCGCAGTATTGCCCGTATATTATGCGGCTGTTTAAATTGCCGGATTTATTTAATGGATACGATCAGCATTCGCGGTGCCAGAACGCATAACCTGAAAAATATCGACCTTGATTTACCCAGGGATCAACTCATTGTCATCACCGGGCTGTCGGGTTCGGGCAAGTCCTCGCTGGCATTCGACACCATTTATGCCGAGGGCCAACGCCGCTATGTGGAATCGCTGTCCACGTATGCCCGCCAGTTTTTGGCGATCATGGAAAAACCGGATGTCGACCATATCGAGGGCTTGTCGCCTGCCATCTCCATCGAACAAAAATCCACTTCGCATAATCCGCGCTCCACTGTCGGCACCATTACCGAAATTTACGATTATCTGCGCCTGCTCTACGCCCGCGCCGGTACACCGCGCTGTCCCGAACATGGCGTGTCACTGGAAGCGCAGACAATTAGCCAAATGGTCGATCATGTCTTGTCGCAGCCGCAAGATCAACGCTGGATGCTGTTGGCACCGGTGGTCAACGAGCGCAAAGGCGAGCATATTCAGTTGCTTGACGATTTGCGCGCGCAAGGTTTTATCCGCGCCCGCATCGATGGCACGGTGTACGATCTGGACGAACCGCCGCTGCTGGATTTAAAAAAGAAACACACCATTGAAGTCATCGTTGACCGCTTTAAAATCCGCGCCGATATGGCTTTGCGCTTATCCGAATCGTTCGAAACCGCCCTGCGCATTGCCGACGGCATCGCCATTGCCGCGTGTATTGACGATGATGCCATCGAGTTGATGTTTTCCGAACGCTACGCCTGCCCGCATTGCGGCTACTCATTACCCGAACTGGAACCGCGCATTTTCTCGTTCAACAATCCCAAAGGCGCCTGTCACAGTTGCGACGGTTTGGGTGTGCGCCAGCATTTCGACCCCGAACTGATTATCCACAATCCCGACATCAGCTTGGCCGGTGGCGCCATTCGCGGCTGGGATCGGCGCAATGCTTATTATTACCAAATCATTTGCGCGCTGGCCAAGCATTATAAATTCGACCCGGAAGCGCCATTTTCAACGCTACCCAAAGTCATTCAGGACATCATCCTTTACGGCAGCGACCATGAGGAAATCGAATTCACCTTCATGACCGGGACGGGCGCCGTCAAAAAGAAACGCCATCCTTTTGAAGGCATTATCGCCAATATGGAACGGCGTTATCATGAAACCGATTCACCGATGGTACGCGATGAGCTGGCCAAATATTTATCGCAAAAAGTTTGTAACGTCTGCGAAGGTGCACGGCTGAATGTGTCGGCCCGAAACGTGTTTGTCGAGGACTTGCCGTTGCACCATTTGACCCGCTTGCCGATCCGTAAAGCGCTGGAATTTTTCTCGCAGTTGAACCTGGGCGGCAAACGCGGCGAAGTGGCGGCAAAAATCGTCAAGGAAATTCAGGAACGGCTGGAGTTTTTAGTCAACGTCGGACTCGATTATCTGACGCTAGATCGCAGCGCCGACACCCTGTCCGGCGGCGAAGCGCAACGCATCCGCTTGGCCAGCCAAATCGGCGCTGGCTTAGTCGGCGTGATGTATGTGCTCGATGAGCCGTCCATCGGCCTGCACCAGCGCGACAATCAGCGCCTGTTGAACACTTTGTTCCGCCTGCGCGATTTGGGCAATACGGTGATCGTGGTCGAGCATGATGAAGATGCCATTCGCTCGGCGCAACATATTGTCGATATAGGCCCCGGCGCGGGCGTACATGGCGGGCAAATCATTGCCCAAGGTTCGTTGCAGGACATCCTCAACAATCAAAACTCACTGACCGGCCAATATTTGTCGGGGAAAATCGGCATTGACATCCCCGAAAAACTGACGCCGGTTAATAACGGCAAACAAATCGTCATCCGCAACGCGCACGGCAATAACCTGAAAAATGTCGATATAAAATTCCCCATCGGCCTCTTAACCTGCGTCACCGGCGTGTCCGGTTCCGGCAAATCGACGCTGATCAACGATACCTTGTACTGCCACGCGGCGCGCTTGATTAACCGCGCAGGCGCCATTCCCGCGCCCTGCTCTGCCATCGACGGCCTGGAACATTTCGATAAAGTCGTCGATATAGACCAAAGCCCGATTGGCCGCACGCCGCGCTCGAATCCCGCCACTTATACCGGCCTGTTCACGCCGATACGCGAATTATTTTCGGCGACGCCGGAAGCGCGTTCGCGGGGTTACACGCCGGGCCGTTTCAGTTTTAATGTCAAAGGCGGCCGCTGCGAAGCCTGCAAAGGCGACGGCGTGATTAAAGTCGAAATGCACTTTTTGCCGGACATTTTCGTCCATTGCGACAATTGCGCGGGTAAACGCTATAACCGGGAAACGCTGGAAATACGCTACAAAGGCAAAACTATCAACGAAGTGCTGGACATGACCGTTGAAGATGCCGCCGCCTTTTTCAGCGCAGTGCCAGTGCTGGCGCGTAAATTACAGACCTTGGTTGAAGTCGGCTTGAGCTATATCACGCTTGGACAAAATGCGACCACCCTATCCGGCGGCGAAGCGCAGCGGGTCAAACTCGCTAAAGAACTGTCCAAACGCGACACCGGCAAAACCTTGTACATTCTGGACGAACCGACTACCGGCCTGCATTTCCACGACATCAAGCAATTATTAAAAGTGCTGCATACCCTGCGCGACCACGGCAATACCGTCATCGTCATCGAGCATAATCTGGACGTGATTAAGACGGCTGATTGGATTATCGACATGGGGCCTGAAGGCGGCGACGGCGGCGGCATGTTGGTTGCCGAAGGCACACCGAAACAGGTGTCCGAAAATAAGGCCTCGCATACCGGTGAATATTTACAGCGGTTTTTTGGGTAAAAGCAATGACGCCGCCCATGCTGATTAACGTAGTAACACCACAAGGCGAGATTGAACTGCCGTTCCAGTCCGGCGCCACCTTGCGCGACATTTTAATCGCTGGCGGCGTGCCTTTGCGTTCAGCTTGCGCGGGCAATGCCGCTTGCGGGCAATGTCAGGTTCGTGTGCAGGAAAGCGCCGCCATTGCCTTTACGGCTGGCGAAATAAGCAGGCTGTCGCCCGCCCGATTAAACGCCGGTTGGCGTCTGGCCTGCCAAATCAAGCCGCTGACGCCGTTGCATGTCAGCATTAAAACACTGGCGCCAGCCCAGTCTTGGCGGGCGTTGCGCGAGGATGAATACAGTGTGTCCGAACGGCCTTTGCCGCTACGTTCGGGCACTATGCGCTATGGCGTGGCGATTGATTTAGGCACGACCCATATCCGTTTGAGCTTGTGGGATCTGCGCGCCGGAAAACGGCTGGCAGGACGCATCGGCGTCAATCCGCAAGACAGCTATGGCGCCGACATACTCACCCGCTTGACCGAAGCCGCCCGCTCCAAACAGGTTGCAGACGCGCTTGCCAGGCTGGTTAGAACGGCGATTGCTGGGGCGCTGCTTGATATGAGTTCGGCGCTGGCTATCAACTTGCATGACATCGGCGACGTCATCATCGTCGGCAATACTGCAATGCTGAGTTTGCTGTCGGGTAAAAATACCGGGCTGTTGCTCGACCCTGACTATTGGACGCAACGCTTTGCTATTGAACCCGACAATCCAACTTTATTAAATCAGGCATGGCGCTTGTCCGCTCAGGCGCATATCCGTTTTATGCCGCCGCTGGGCGGATTTATGGGTTCGGATTTATTGGCTGGCATTATCGCCACACGTTTGCAGGAACAGCCTGCCGGTTCTTTATTGATTGATTTTGGCACCAATTCCGAAATGGCTTTGTGGGACGGTAAAAAATTAAGGCTGACCTCTACCGCAGGCGGTCCGGCGTTTGAAGGCTGCGGCATCAGTTGCGGCATGTCGGCTGAAGCCGGGGCGATTTACCGGGTAAGTTCCGGCGCTGATTCGGATTTTAAACTCGATGTTTTAGGCACAGGCAAAATCAAAGGCTTATGCGGCTCAGGTCTGGTTGATGCGGTGGCGTGGCTGCGCCGTCAAGGCAAAGTCGATAAATTGGGGCGTTATTTGGATAAGGCTAGCGAGGGCTTAGTGTTGTCCGAAAGCCGCGAACGGATTGTGTTAAAACCGGCTGACATTG
>JBLRXA010000177.1:0-6275 GCA_047920955.1 Methylobacter sp.
TAAAAATAGGATTATTCTGAATAATGTTAAATTACTTTTGAATGGTTACTTAGCCTGTAATGAAGCCCGCCATCTTGCGGAAAAACTGCAGCATGCCATTTGTCAGGCTTATTCGGTGATGAACCATAAACTGTACCTGTCTTCCAGTATCGGCATTGCCATGTTCCCGGAAAATGCCGGGCTGCCGGATGACTTGCTCAAACAGGCCAGTACCGCCATGTACCGAGCCAAAGAAAGCGGCCGCAACATCCTGCAATTTTTCCAGCACAGTATGCAAGAATCGGTGATGGAAAGGGTGCTGATCGAAAAAGAGTTGCGTCAGGCCCTGGACGAAAACCAGCTGTCTTTGTATTACCAGCCGCAAGTCGACTACGACGGTAACCTGATCGGCGCCGAAGCCCTGATTCGCTGGCAGCATCCAGAGAAGGGCTTTATCCCGCCCGATAAATTCATTCCGGTGGCGGAAGAGTGCGGGTTAATTCAGGCGGTTGGGACGTGGGTGCTTGAACAGGCCTTTATTCATCTGAGACAGTGGGACAAGCAGCAGGCGCATTTGCCCCATTTGGCCGTCAACGTCAGCCCAAGGCAGTTTTACCATGATGATTTTATGGGCATATTGGCCAGGCTTGTTAAGCAATATCAGATCAGTCCATCCCGGATTATGGTGGAATTTACCGAGGGGTTGCTGATGAATGATGTCGATACCGCTATTGATAAAATCAAGCAACTGAAAAAGCTGGGTTACACCTTTTCAATAGATGATTTCGGCACCGGTTATTCGTCATTGAGCTATTTAAAACATTTGCCGGTGGATCAGTTAAAAATCGACAAATCTTTTATTGAGGACATTACCAAAGATAAAGACG
The DNA here is from genome assembly GCA_047920955.1 of Methylobacter sp. Taxonomy (GTDB): domain Bacteria; phylum Pseudomonadota; class Gammaproteobacteria; order Methylococcales; family Methylomonadaceae; genus Methylobacter_A. The sequence continues at coordinate 867 of JBLRXA010000177.1, forward strand.
ACGCGGTTTTTGTCGGCACCATCATTGCGATAGCCCAACACATGAACCTGAGCGTAGTGGCCGAAGGTGTTGAGTCGAAAACGGAACTGGAGTTTTTAAAGGATAACGGCTGCCCTTATTATCAGGGCTATTATTTCAGCAAACCCTTGCCGGAAAGCCAGTTTTTCGAACATTGGCTGAGTAAGACGAGGCATTAATTTAACAAGTAAAAGTATTAAATATCGCAGTATTTTTTTAAAACAAACAGGTAGGTAAAAAATGAAAATCAATCCTCGTTCAACACGCTTTGCCGGATTGCTGCAAAAAACGCTAAACAGCTGGATAATCGTCATGTTCCTGTTGGCATCAGGATGCGCCACGATCGGCCACGAATTTCCGGCCGGCCAAGTGTCAACCATTAAGATAGGCCAAACCACACAGAACGACATTTATACAACATTTGGCGTACCCTGGAGAACCGGCCTTGATAACGGCATGAAAACCTGGACTTACGGCAATTATTATTACAGCCTGTTTAGCGACGGCAGCACCGAAGATTTGGTCATTAAGTTCGATAACCGGGGAGTGGTGGCGTCTTTTGTGTTCAACACCACCAAACGCTCTAAATAAAGCGTGTGCTGTGCGGAACACTGTTTATAAGGACATGAGCCTTATGGCTTAGACGAACTCAATACAGCCATATCTTCAAGCCCTTCATGCGCTTCATAAAAAATAAATGACATTTTTTTGGACTCAGCACACTATGAAACAATTATTTTCTTCATCGGCTAAAACATGTTGCCCCCGCCTAAAGAGCGGTAGATTCCTGGCATGAATCAGGAGCAAGCGTGTATCGCTACTGCTTGCTGGTTTCTGCTGCTGACGGCATGACTGCACCGTTCACTTCACAGGCTAGCCCCCGAAAGCCCTCGGGTTATTTTACTGCTTGTACACTTAATTTTAGGCTTCCCACTGGCCGCATGGTTTTCGCTGAGAGTTTAGGGTTCAACCTATTGCCGTGCGGGCTACTGACATCCCCGCACTAAAAACGGCGGTTTTTTCGCTTATCTGGATAAATGACATAATGCTCACTGCTAAGTAAACTTACAAATAAAAATGACGAAAATGAGCAAAGTGATTAAAACTGATTTATCATATAATGATCGCTGTAAAAGCAGCTAAAGCCAATGACCATGGATATTTTGGCGAAGTATTGGAAACCACTGCCCTAAATCAAAAAACTTTCGGGAACAGTAAACCTGATTTTTAATATTGTTTGCAATCACCTTAGCCATGATAAATTTACAACGCTATCCTTTGTGCTTCCCTATTCTGTTGGCAGTTTTTTGCGGTTTTCTGTTTCCGATCGGCAGCATATTGTTCATGCTGTGGCATGACAACCAAACACTGACCTGGAACACTATTGTGACCCTGCATCGGGTGCATTACGATTTGGGCATTGTCTGGACTGCGCCGCTAGTCCTAGGCCTTTTCGGCAATTTTATCGGCAAGAGCATTGCATTGGCAAAACAAAAAAACGAGGGTCTCGAACGCCGAACCACCCAGCTTAATACCATTTTGGATGCCGCCGCCAGCGGGATTATCACCATCGACAAAACCGGCCTGATGCTCAGTTTTAATAAAGCCGCCGAACAAATTTTCGGTTTCAGCGCGGATGAAGCTATCGGCAAAAACGTCAGCTATTTAATGCCGTCCGCCATCGCCGTCGAACATGACGGCTATCTGCAACGTTATCTGAATAATCCTGAAAATCCGCGCATCATTGGCAAACGCCGCGAAGTGGAAGGACAACGTAAAAATGGCGAGACTTTCCCGGCTCTGTTGCGGGTAAATGCGATGAATATTGACGGTGAGCCGATTTTTTGCGGCTTGATTGATGATATTAGCGAAACCAAAATGCTACAGAACCAGCTCGGCCAAGCGCAAAAACTTGAGGCTATCGGCCAGCTCGCCTCCGGCATCGCCCATGAAATCAACACCCCCATCCAATATATCGGCGACAATTTATCAGCATTGCTCGATAACTTTACCAACATCACGGCTTATTTGCAGGCGACAGAACAACTGTTCGAGCCCTCGTTAAAACCGCAACTGGATGAATTGGCAGATAAATATGACCTTGCATTTATTCTGGAAGACAGCCCTAAGGCGATTAAACAGGCACAGGACGGCGTCGAGCGTGTAGCCGAAATTGTCAAGGCCATGAAAAGCTTTTCTCATGTCGAACCGGGCCAAAGCAAACAGGCGATCAATTTGCATGAAGCCCTCAACAGCGCGCTGACGATTAGCCGTAATAGCTATAAATATATTGCCAACATTGAAACCGATTTTGCCGCTGATGTGGATACTATCGAATGTTATGCCAATGAACTTAACCAAGTATTCCTCAACCTGATTATCAATGCCGCCCATGCTATTGAAGAAAAACAGGCTGGCATGGGTCTGATTCGGGTGGTCACCCGCCATTTAGGCGACAGCGTCGACGTGATGATTCAGGATAACGGCGTCGGCATTGCCGCTGCCATTCAGGAAAAAGTCTTCAATCTGTTTTTCACTACCAAGCCTGTCGGCAAAGGCACCGGTCAGGGTTTGAGCCTAGCGCACAGCATTGTGGTGGAAAAACACCACGGTAAATTGTTTTTTGAATCCAGTCCTGAACTGGGCACGACTTTTCATATTCAATTACCGATAAAAATCGACGCATAGGACTAGGCCTGATGAACGCCAAAAATATCTTGTTTGTCGATGACGATGAAAATATTACCAACGGCATCATGCGCCAATTGCGGCCTTACCGGGAACAATGGCGGTTATTTATTGCTAAAAACGGCACACAAGCGCTGAAAATAATGGCCAGCCAGCCGATTGATTTAATTGTCAGCGACATCGTCATGCCGGGAATGAACGGCGATGAACTGCTAAAAACCGTCTGTGAGCTTTATCCGGCGACGGTGCGCATGGTGCTTAGCGGTTATACTGATGAAGCAACCCTGAAAATCAGCCTGGAAGTGGCACATCAATATTTGAGCAAACCTTGTAGCGCGGAAACACTACGCGAAGCCCTTTCGCAAGTGTTTAAAATCCAGGAATGTGTGCGCAATCCGCAGATTATCGCCGGCGTCGGCGACCCCAACAAATTGCCGCCGCTGCCGAAAATTTATCAGGATCTCAATGCGGCTATTGCTGACGAAAACAGCAGCATCCGTGATATTGCCGACATTTTTGCCCGTGACATGGTGTTATCAGCCAAATTGTTGCAGCTGGTCAACTCGCCGTATTTCGGCTTGAAACGTACCGTATCCAACCTAACCGACGCCATTAACCTGATCGGCCTGAAAAAACTCAGCAGTTTGGTTCTATCGGTGCATATCCGCACCTCATTTCCGGTAAACGATCCGGACATACAAGGCTATATCGAATACCTTTGGCAGGACGCCTCCCGTGTGTCCGAGCTGGCGCGTTTGATAGCACTGTCGGAAGAGCAACAGGATGACCGCCCCGACCAAGCCTATCTGGGCGGCTTGCTACATAATATGGGCTTGCTGATTTTTCTGTCACGCGGCGGCGACAAACTTAAAAGATTAATGGACGCGGTGCAAAATACCGATACACCAGTTGCCGAACTGGAAACCGCCATTTTTGGCTTCACCCGCTCGGAAGCGGCGGCTTATGTATTAAGTTTATGGAAAATTCCGCCGCGCATTATCGAAGCCATTTTGTTGCAGAACACGCCGATGGATAGCGATTACGATGCCGTTAATGCCTTAACTGCCGTACATGTTGCCGTTTGCTTGTTAAATCCTGCGGGGCTGGCCGACAGTGACCGACTGTTTGCGATGGCTTTGGATCGGGCCTATCTGCAACGTATTGGTAAACTTGGACGCTTGCCCGACTGGCAGAACCTCGCGAACAAAATGGTTGCGGCTCAGACCGGGCAGTAAAATTGCCTATAATATAATTTTTCTTGCCCACGTTTTGGAGCGCCCATGACCCTACTCTCTGCCAATATCAGCCAAAAAATTCTGTTTGTTGATGACGAAGTTTTGGTATTGGAGGGCATCAAGCGCCAATTGCGAAGGCAGTTTGACATTAGCGTTGCCGAAGGTGGCGAAGCGGCGCTGGCGTTATTGGCTGAAGGCGAACCGTTCGCCGTGGTGGTATCCGATTACAACATGCCGGGCATGGACGGCATTGCCTTTCTGAATGCAGTCTATCAGCACTATCCGCACACCACGCTGGTCATGCTCACCGGGCGCGCCGAGCTGGATTTGGCGGTCGATGCCTTACACAATGCCCATATTTCACGCTTTCTCAACAAGCCCTGCCCCAAAGAAATATTGCAGGAAACGCTAATCGATGGCATCGAGCAGTATCGGCTGCGCAGGTCAGAGCAGCTGCTACAACAACAGTTACAACACGCCAACCAGCAGCTTAACCAACTTAACAACGAATTGGAAATGCGGGTTGAGCAAAAAACCCGTGCCTTGCAATTGCAATACAGCTATGTCGCCAGTATGGCGCAAATGCTCAACTCGCAAGCGATTACCGCCGCCTTGGTGAACGCCGCCAGTGAATTGACCCAGTTACGCGACATGACCTTATGGCTCAGCCCGCAGCTGGACGGGCACTTTAGCTGCCATTACCCAGGAGGCGATGAAGTGACGCTAACTGAAACACCGATGGTGCTCGACAAAACGGCGCTGAATGCCTTTGATAGCGCATTGTTTCCCGGCCAGCCGTTGCTGTCCATCCCGCTACACAGCAAACAGGGCACGCTGGGCTTGCTTAACTTGGCAGGCGCGGCCGAACTGGAAATCGACATGCTGGAAGCATTAACCGGCATGGCCGATGTCACCGCAACGGCGCTGCAAAGCCATTGGCACCGCGAAGCCTTCGACGACGCCCAAGATGCAATCATCACCGCGTTGGCCAAACTGTCCGAATACCGCGACCCGGAAACCGGTTCGCATTTGCTGCGTTTGAAGAAATACAGTACGCTGATTTGCCGCTTTCTGGCCGAAACCGACAAATACCGAAGTGTTATCACCCAGGCCTTCACCGACGATTTGGTACGCTCCTCGCCGCTACACGATATTGGCAAAGTCGGCATTCCAGACGCCATTTTAAAAAAACCTGGCAAATTAACGCCAGATGAGTTTGAAATCATGAAAACCCATGCCCAGATCGGCGGCGACACCTTACGCACGGTATTTGAACAATATCCCTCGCAAAGCTTCATCAAATGCGGCATGGATGTCGCTTACGGCCACCACGAAAAATGGGATGGGAGCGGCTATCCGTTCGGCCTAAAAGGTGAAGCAATCCCTCTGGTGGCACGGATATTGGCGCTGGTCGATGTCTACGATGCGCTCACCTGCCGACGCGTGTATAAACCGCCGTTTCCGCGTG
>JBLRXA010000178.1:0-6262 GCA_047920955.1 Methylobacter sp.
TTTCCTTAACACCGGACAGCACCGCCGAAATCGGCATGAATTCGGCATCGGAATGGTGGGCAATGAGCCGCGCCAATGTGGTTTTGCCGGTACCCGGCGGCCCCCAGAAAATCATCGAGTGCAAACGCCCGGAGGCAATCGCCTCATACAGAGGCTTGCCCGGTTGCAGGATATGTTGCTGGCCGACATAATCGGCTAACTGGTTTGGCCGCATCCGGTCAGCCAACGGGGTGGTCAAATCATCGAAAAGCATAGAATTTCGTGGACAATTATTTGGGGTATGCTTTTTCAAGAAATCGCTTAATCAGAAAAAACATCAACGCCTTCAGGCGCTTTAAACTCAAACAAAGTTTGTTTTAACGGCGGGTTCAGCACCACATTGGAAAAGTAAATGCGCGTCAGTTGGCCGAAATTGTCACTCAATTCCATGCCGCCTAGCGACTCGTTGCTCAAGCCCATCAACACATATTTAAAGGTGCTTTCCGGGTTTTTGGGCACTAATTTGACCCACATCAACTCGCCGTCAACGCCTTGCTGTTCCATAGTGAAATTATCATCTAGCGATATTTCGCCACTCAACAACAATGCCGGGGTCGAACCGACCGATTCATCGAGTTTTTTGATGGTGACCTGCTCCAGATCGGTATCGTAAAACCAGACTTTGCCCGCAGTGGAAATAATCTGTTGTTGAAAAGGCCTTAGGTAATCCCAACGGAATTTGCCTGGCCGTTGCAGGTAAAAAAGCCCGTAACTGGTTTGCACCGGATTACCCTGCTCGTTAATCAATACCTGTTTAAAATCAGCCGTCAGCGATTTGGTATTTTTCAAAAAGGCTTTTAATTGCCTGACAGGCTTATCTTCTGCATAAACTGATGTATTAACCAGAAATGTTGCCACTAAGCCGATGAGAATGATCGTTTTTTTCATAAAGAACCTTTTTTAGATAGCGCGGATTCAAAAGTGCAATCCATTTTGAGTGGTTAGGTAACGTGCAAAAAATAACACCCGCCGCACCTGTCGGCATCCAGGCTACCAACTTAAAACGGGACAAGTTGTTAGGCTTAACCGTTCGCCCTGAGCTTGTCGAAGGGTGGACGGTTAAGCCGATCATGGTTCGACAAGCTCACCACGAACGGCTTAACCTCAGGCTATCCCGGCTTAAGTTGGTAGCCGGCATCCAAAGCTAGCGTTGAATCGCCAAAGCCAGCTTTGGACGCCAACTGTCGTGAGAGTTGAGCGAAGCACAAAGATACCAGATATTGCCGCATTAATGTTTGTTTCAATTCTCATCTGCCAAATAAAAAGATCGCCGCCCTTAAGGCTATGGGCGCAATAAATAGAGGCTACGAAACATCACTTTAAACACGCTGCGTCATTATGCAACGGATTATTGATGCGGGTGCTGATAGGGTCAATCTGTAACGTGCCATAAACATCAGCCGCTAAAAATTCGGCGATCTCAACAGCGGTATTTTTGGCCAGCCAACGCCTGTAAGCGTCGGGCGCAATGATGACCGGCATCCGCTCATGGATAGGCGTTATGTTGGCGCTGGCGGCGGTGGTGATAATCGTGCATGAATACACCGATTCTTGATCGTGCTGCCAATGTTCCCACAAACCGGCAAACGCAAATAGCGCCTGCCCCGGCAAGTGTATGTGATAAGGTTTTTTACCGGACTCGGTGCTGTGCCATTCAAAGAAACCGGTGGCGGGAATCAAACAGCGCCGCTGCCGGTAAGCCTGTTTAAACGACGCTTTTTCCGCCAGCGTTTCCGCACGGGCGTTGATCAAATGGCTGGACATGGCGCGATCCTTGCCTACAGGACGTAGGTAAGGGGCGTGAGCAGGAGCGGAAGCTTTTGCCCACGACGGAATCAAGCCCCAGTGCAGATTAACGGCTCTGTTGCTGCCGTCTTCCAGTTGCACAATGGCAATAATCTGTTGCCCCGGCGGAATGTTGTAGTCGGGGCTGTGTGCAGGTAAACTCAGCAGTCTAAAATGTTCCATAAGCTGCTGCCCGCTTGCGATCAAGTTATAACGTCCACACATACATGCACCCCGAACTGATAAAGCTGGAAAAAACCTTCAAGCCGTCGATTTTAACAAAAATTGATGACCCGCTGCTGGCACAACAGCATCTTGAATTATGGATGAAACGCGATGATTTATTGCATCCGGTCATTTCCGGCAACAAATGGCGCAAACTGAAATACAGCCTCGACCATGCCCTGTCGCTAAACGCCGACACGCTGGTCAGCATGGGCGGCGCTTATTCCAACCATTTACATGCGTTGGCTTATGTGGGCAAGGTGTTAGGGTTAAAAACCATCGGCCTGATTCGCGGCGAACAGCCGCCGGTATTGACACCGACATTACGCGATATACAGGCCTGGGGCATGACCTTGAAATTTGTATCCCGAAGCGATTACCGCTTGCTCAGGCACGCTTTGCCCGATTTGAAACCGGGGCAATACTGGCTGCCGGAAGGTGGCGCGCAAGTTTTGGCTTTGCAAGGCGTGGCCGAACTGGTCGCCGAAATAGCCATTCGCTACGACACGCTTTGCCTGCCTTGCGGCACTGGCACGACGCTGGCGGGCATTGCGAATGCGGCACCGGAAAACGTCTCGGTGCTGGGCTTTGCAGCCTTAAAAAATGCCGATTTTTTGGCCGCCGACGTTGCCGCGCTGCTGTCACAATCCCTTAATAACTGGCAAATAAACTTGGATTATCATTTCGGCGGCTTTGCCAAAACCAATGCTGAATTACAGGCATTTATTGAAGACTTTGAATTAAAAACTAAAATTCCTCTTGAGCCGGTTTATACCGGAAAAATGATGTACGCCCTCTACGACCTTATTAAAAAACACCGCTTCAAACCCGGTACGCGCATTATCGCGTTACATACCGGCGGTTTGCAGGGAAAAAGACACTAAATTAAACTGACTTTAAATCTGAGCGCAACATGGACATAAACGAAAATACAACCGAAACCGAACAACCCATCGACCTGCAAAAACCGGAACTTTATATTAACCGCGAATTAAGCCTGCTGGAATTTAACAAGCGGGTTTTAGCGCAGGCAAAAGATGAAACCGTACCGCTGCTAGAACGGCTTAATTATTTGTGCATTTCCTGCTCTAACCTTGATGAATTTTTTGAGGTGCGCGTTGCCAGTGTCATACAAATGGCGGCGATGGACCCTAAAGCGATCGGCCCCGACGGCCTGACGCCTGCCGAGCAACTGGAGCTGATTGCGGTTCACTCGCATCTGCTGGTTGACGAACAATATCAAGTGCTTAACGAAATCCTTATCCCTAAACTGGCCGAGGAAAATATCCGTTTTATTCGCCGCAAAGAATGGTCTGAAGCACAACACAAATGGCTGGAGTCTTACTTTAACAATGAATTGCTGCCGATTTTAACCCCGGTCGGCCTGGATTCTGCGCATCCTTTTCCGCGCATACTCAACAAGAGCCTGAATTTTATTATCTCTCTGACCGGAAAAGACGCTTTCGGCAGGAACAGCGGCCGAGCTATTTTACAGGCACCCCGAGCTTTGCCGCGTATTATCCAACTGCCCGCTGAAGAAACCGGCAGCGGGGCGGCGGATTTTGTCTTTTTGTCATCGATTATTCACGCCTTTGTCGGCCAGCTGTTTAATGGTATGAATGTCAAAGGCTGCTATCAATTTCGGGTCACCCGGAACAGCGATTTTTTTGTCGACGACGACGCCATTGACGATTTATTGCTGGCTGTCGAAGGCGAGCTGGCGATGCGCAATTACGGCGACGAAGTGCGTTTGGAAATTGACGCCAAGTGCCCCGATGAAACCGTGACCTTTTTGCTGGATCGTTTTGAAATGAACCGCGACCGTTTATTTTTGGTGAACGGGCCGGTCAATCTAAACAGGATTCAGGAAATTAACAACCTGATCGGCCGTCCCGACCTTAAATTCACCCCGTTCAAGCCCGCCGTTCCGCAGCAATTGGAACGCAGCAAAGATATATTTGCGGCCATTAAACGCCACGATATTTTGCTGCACCATCCGTTCGAGTCGTTTTCGCCCGTGGTTGAGTTTATCCGTCAGGCAGCGGTTTCGCCTGACGTGCTGGCGATTAAACAAACACTGTATCGCACTGGCGCCGACTCGCCGATTGTCAGCGCCTTAATCAAGGCGGCGAGAGCCGGTAAAGTAGTCACCGTGGTGATCGAATTGAGGGCGCGCTTCGACGAAAAGGCCAATATCGACTTGGCCGCAAAATTACAGGAAGCCGCCGTGCATGTGGTTTACGGCGTGGTCGGCTATAAAACCCACGCCAAAATGTGTCTGGTGTTGAGGCGCGAAGGCAAGGAATTGCGCAATTATGTGCATCTCGGTACCGGCAATTATCACCTGAAAACGGCGCAAATTTACACCGATTACGGCTTGTTTTCCTGCGACAAGGAATTGGGCGAAGATGTACGCCGCGTATTTGCCCAGCTGACCAGTTTAGGCAAAGTGACAAAATTGAATAAACTGCTGCAATCGCCGTTCACCTTGCATCGCGGCTTGATGGAAAAAATTGAGCGGGAAATACGCCATGCCAAAAGCGGCAAACCGGCAAAAATCATCATTCAGGTCAATGCCGTAGTTGAGGAACAAGCCATACAGGCGCTTTACCGCGCCTCGCAAGCCGGGGTTGAAGTCAAATTAATTGTCCGGGGTGTTTGCTGTTTAAGGCCTGGCGTTCCTGGTGTATCGGAAAATATAGAAGTGCGCTCAATTATCGGGCGGTTTTTGGAACACGCCCGCGTGTATGCGTTTGAAAATGACGGTGACAACGAAGTCTATGCCGCCAGCGCCGACCTGATGAACCGCAATATGTTCCGGCGGGTTGAAGTCTGCTTTCCGATTGAAAACAAAAAATTGCAAAACCGGATTTTGCAGAATTTGAATTTGTATCTGAATGACAACAGCCAGGCCTGGTTGCTACAGCCTGACGGCAGTTATCAGCAATTACAAAGAGCCGAAACCGAGGAGCCGATTCAGGCGCAATCGGTGCTGATGCACGAATTGCAATGACAGTGGCCGCTGAAATCGCCCAATTAGGCAATCCGGTACTGCGGCAATATGCCGCTGCGGTCGTTGATGTACACACTGATGAAATCCGCGACATCATTGCCACGATGCAAAGCACCCTCGCGGCTACGTCCGGCGTTGGCATTGCCGCGCCGCAAATCGGTATAGCAAAACAGATCATCATTATCGCGTCACGGCCTACGCCGCGTTATCCGTCGGCGCCCTTGATGGAACCGACGGTGATGATAAATCCCGGTTTTGACGTGTTGACAGACAGCCGGGAAAAGGATTGGGAAGGCTGTTTGAGCATTCCGGGCATACGCGCATTAGTGCCGAGATACAGGGACATCATAATTCACTATACCGACCAAGGCGGCGCTGTAGTAAAAATGCAATTAAGCGGCTTTGTGGCGAGAATTTTCCAGCATGAAGTCGATCATCTGGAAGGAAAAACCTATTTGGACAGGGTTGAAAATAATGTCGATATTGTTGCAGAAAGCGAGTTTTTTAAGTTGATAAGCGCCACTCAACCCTCATGATTTTTCCCGAAAATCGCCCTACCCTTATTTCAGGATTTTGCCGAACATTTCATCATAATCGGCCTTTGACAACGTACCGCTGACACCGGTGCATTGATGGCTACTGTCGAAGAAATAAGTTCTGGGCAATTCGCCATACCAACCCGGATCAATTTCAAATTGCAATTTTTGTGTGTTTTCATTGGCATAGACCCAATTTTCAATCCCGGAGAGGAAATTCTCAACTGGAAAGCCGTGTGCGGGAAAACCGCACGCACGGTTTGGAGGGAGGGGAGGTAAAACTTCCCTACCCCTATCAAAAAGCGCGCTACCGGAGTTCAAAGCTGGCTTTGGACATTACAAAAGTGAGCATTAGAATAATGCTGAGCAGTTACATTTTTTTAATCACCCAACCAGTTTTGCGGCTTTAAATACTGATCGTACAGCATAGCTTCCGCACTGCCCGGCTCCGGCTGCCAATTGTATTTCCACTGCGCCATCGGCGGCATCGACATTAAAATCGATTCGGTGCGACCGCCGGATTGCAGGCCAAACAAAGTGCCGCGATCGTAGACCAGATTAAATTCGACATAACGGCCACGGCGGTACAGCTGGAAATCGCGCTCCCGCTCGCCATAAGCGGTGTCTTTGCGCTTTTGCACGATAGGCAGATAGGCGTCGATAT
>JBLRXA010000179.1:0-6163 GCA_047920955.1 Methylobacter sp.
CCAGTTCGGCAATGTCGGATTCTTCGATAATCTCGATGAGTTTTTTTATTTTTCTGATGTCCATAGTTTTTAATGTCTCTCGGCTAATATCTGATGAGCGGCCAGTAAGGCCAGTTCGTATCCTGTTGCACCTAGTCCGCAGATAACGCCTTGGGCAATATCGGAGAAATAGGAGTGTTTTCTAAAAGGTTCGCGTGCGTGGACGTTAGATAAATGAACCTCTATAAAAGGGATTTTGGTTGCCAGCAAGGCGTCCCGAAGGGCGACGCTGGTATGGGTAAAGGCGGCAGGGTTGATGATAATAAAATCAACCTGCGCATGGTAAGCGTCGTGGATCAGCTCGACCATTTGATGTTCAGCATTGTGTTGATGAAAATTAAGCTGATGCCCCAGTTCGCCCGCTTTTTGTTCCAGATGCTGCTTAATATCGGCGAGGGTTTTATTGCCGTAAAGACCGGGTTCGCGTATGCCCAACAGGTTTAAATTCGGCCCATTTAAAACAGTGATAATCGCCATGAATCTGCAAGTCAGTTAGGGGGTTAATAGCGTAATTTGGCCGCCAATTTTGCCCAATTTATCCAAGTTTGTCCAGATATTCTCTTTTTAGCACAAGATAGCGACCAGATTAAGCCTATTTCAGCGCGTTACGCACAAATCGGCTTATTTTGAAAGTTATTTGTGTTAATGGTGGGTGCATTGATTTTTGCTTGGATTTCGCGCCATTGACAGTGTTTTTTAATAAGCGTACAAAACGCGAATCCGTAGCGCACCGTTGCGGCTTCATTAGAGATAATTAACATGAAAGTTCGCACTATTTCCGGCCTGTTGATGATTGCCGCCTCATTATTTGTCGGCGTAATAGCCAGCAATACTGCCAGTGCTGGCGAATCGGAATATTCGTTTACCGTGCATAACAACACCCGGACTAAAATGACCAAGTTGCTGGTGTCCGAAGACAAAAAAGACTGGGGTTATTTCGATATTGGTAAAGGCATAGCGCCGGGCGAAAAGGAAACGCTGGTTTGGGATTCCAGCACCAACGACGACAGTTGCGATCAGTATGTCAAAGCCGCCTATGCTGATGGCAGCGAATCCGAGGAAGCCAAGTTCAATTTTTGCGAAGCGGATTTGGAACTAGAATTTTAAGGCGGATTGCAGATTTACAACTCAGTTTATTGGAAAAAATAGAGTCCACGAAACTCATAAAAGCCACGAAAAGTTCGTGTTTTTTCGTGCCTTTCGTGGACAATTGTTAGCTTATATTCTCCTCAGAAATATCGCCGTGGGTGAGTTGATTCCGGCCACTTCAATCTCCTTTATCACCAAGGTCTGAACTACATACTTGCTGTTTCGCCTGGAAATGCCTTGGCAAACGCCTCAATCACTTCCCGCACCACCTTGCGTTGCGGCGCCGGTAAGCCCAAATACCGCTCAATTGCTTCCCGTTCCTGAAAATCCAGGGCTTCGTCCCATTGCCGCCGTTTAGCGCGGATTGATTCCGCAGCCTGTTCACCGAAACGCAAGGCGTGCGGCTCTATTTTTAGCCATTCTGCCAATACCTGTAATTTTTCCTGAGAGGGAATGGCTTCGCCGCGCAGCCAGCGGCGTACCGCCTGCACAGTAACCGATCGTCCCCAATAGCGGGTATTAAACTCACGTTCCAATACTGTAGGGCGCACCGGATAACCGGCATCCTCAATGGCTTTGCGTAAGCGCTGACTAAATTCTGTTTTTTCATCCATGAACAGAAAGTTAAGTTTTAAAGCTATTTTTTAACAACAAATTGTTCAGTTTAATATAAACTTCATGTTCACTTTTTTAATGAACAGAAATGGTGATTACACACAAAAATCAATTGAGCGAATGCGAACCGAGGGATTGATTTACACATCTTCATCAGGTCAAGAATACAAAAAATATTATCTTGATGAAGCTAAAGTAACGATTGATAACTTTTGGACAGATATTTTTGGTTTTGGTGTAAAAACATCGTCGAAGGAACGATTAGGGTATAACACTCAAAAACCATCTGAGCTTATTGAGCGGATGGTTAATGCCTCTTGCCCTGAAAACGGCCTAATCGCCGACTTTTTCGGCTGCTCAGGCACCACCGCCGCTGTAGCCGAAAAACTAGGCCGCCGCTGGATTACCTCAGACCTCGGTAAACCCGCCTGCATGGTCATGCGCAAGCGGCTAATCGACCAGAACGCACAACCATTTCTGTATCAGGCCATTGGCGATTATCAGGTCGAGGCTGCCAAATCCACATTGGGGCGCAAGTTCCGTATCGGCGATTTGTCCAGTATCGTGTTGCAACTGTTCGGCGCATTGCCATTGCCGCCGGAAGAGAATCCAAACCGTAATTTGGGTTATGTGCCGGTGGGAACAACTATTGGCGCATTTGAGCGCAAAACCAACAAAACCTTGGTACTCGCCGATTCCCCCAACAAACTGACCGGCGCGGCGACGCTGAAAAAAGCCATTGCCCAGCGCGACAGCTTGATGGGCGGTTGGGATAAAGTCATTGTGCTGGGCTGGAATTTTGAGTCGTCGATCGACCATGATATTCAGGCGTTAAACGACCCGCAGTTGGAAGTGCTGGTCATTCCGCCGGATTTGCTGGATCGGCTGAAAAAGAAAGGCGGGCTGGACAAACTGAAAGGCACGGTGCGTTTTGCCAGTTTGCAGTATTTGACCATCAAGCCCGTACAGTGTGTAGGGTACGCTGTGCGTACCTTGGGTGATGATGCGGTGGAAAAGGGTACGCACAGCGTACCCTACGAAGAAACCCTGACCATCGAACTCGACAATTACGTTTTGCTTTCCCCCGAAGCGATTAATCTCGATGAAGCCAACCGCGCCAAATTGCATGGCGTGATGAATGCGGAACCGCTGGCGTTAATCGAATATTGGGCGATCGATCCCGATTATGACGGCCAATTGTTCCGCTCGGTTTGGCAGGATTATCGCGGTAATACCGACAACGACGGCGATCCGCTGCGCGTGGTGACGAAAGCCACGCTCGCCGTTCCGGCCAAAGCCGGTAGCCGCACGATTTGTGTGCGGGCGGTGGATGTGTTCGGTTTTGAGGCGGAAGTGATTGCTGAGGTAGCAGGCCAATGATGGTATTTAGGTGATTTCCGAAAAATAATATCCCTGATGATCTTGGGCTGTAGAAAAGCAGAATCCACGAAAAGCACGAAAGTCACGAAAATTTCGTGTTTTTTCGTGCCTTTCGTGGACAATTATTTAGGTATGTTTTTTTCAGGAAATGGCCTTAAGCAACATACTGAATTAAACGTGCGTAATTTCGCACACACTCGCCAAGCTGTCTTGCCATTCGGTTTGCGCTGTTTTCAGATCATAACCAGTTTGCAAATTCAGCCAATATTGCGGCGTTTGTCCCAAAGCGCGGCCAAGCCGCAAAGCCAATTCCGCTGTGATCGGGCGAGTGCCTTTGAGTACATGCGACACGCGCATCGGCGAAACGCCAATTGCGTCAGCAAAGGCGGCTTGGGTCAAATTCAGGTCTTCGAGTATTTCATGCAAAAATTCGCCCGGATGAACAGGCGGCAGACCATTGGTAATCATAATGTTACGCTTGCTCACTTGTTGTCATTGGCTGGTTTTTTAACGCGTCCTGTCAAAAACACGGCAGCTAAACCGGTAATAGCTAAACCGGCAATCGTGCCACCGGCTTCAGGTTGGCCTTGTACAGCCGTGTAAACGCCACCGACAATGCCGGACAAACCAATCAGCAATGCACATAACTGACCGATTAAACGTTCGATAAAAACAAAGGTATTGACTCTATGTGTTTCTATGCGCCTGTATTCGGCTTCTGCTTGAGTTTGCTCAAAAATCCAGTCAACCCGGTCGGGGCGGAACTGATGGAGCTGTTCGATTTGCTGAATGGGAATAATGGGGCTGTCGGTTTCGTGTTGTTGAACGGTTAAATCACCGTGTTGATTGCTAACGGATGCGTGTGTTGATTTTGCCATTGTCAGCCAAGCTCTTGTGTAAACCCTGAGTGATTTTTGCAACATCGCCACGCAAAGCGGCGGCATCGTTTTGAAAATCTCCGCGTTGGGGGCGTAAATAATCTTGTTCGGGATACAAGATGAGTGCTTGGCTGATGCCATCCAGCCAGTTTTTAAAATGAAAATTCATGGTAGCGACCTGTGACAATAAATTACAACAGCTTTCACTATAAACAATTCACCAATCCCTATCAACCCTAAACAAGGATTCACCATGCCCCAATTAGAACTTGCCAAGGCGCTGACCGCCAAGACCGAAAAATTGTGCCTTGGCCTTGCCGATGGCGTCGCCGATTTAAGCGATTTGGTTACACCGACCACGGCGGAATTGCTGCACTGGTGGTTTGGCGAGGAGGCGTGTGCTACGCGTAGCCTGAATTTCCATGACGGGCAACGCCAGGCGATTTTGAATACTATTGTCGCGCATGAGGTGTTCAATGCGGCGGATTTGAAAAGTTTGTACCAAGCGGCAGCGCCGGATACGCTGTTGACCGGGACACGACTGCATGAGGTTTCGCAAGCCAAGCATAATCACCCTAAATATTGTTTGAAAATGGCGACCGGCACCGGCAAAACTTGGGTGTTGCAAGCCTTGCTGATTTGGCAGGTGCTGAATAAAAATGCGGCGTTGGCGGCAGGTATGGATGATGCGCGTTTTACCCGGCATTTTCTGGTGGTCGCGCCCGGCCTGATTGTTTACGAGCGCTTGCTGGATGCGTTTCAAGGTAAACAGATTGACGGAGGGCGAAATGATTTTGCCAGCTCCGATATAGCCCAATGCGCGGAACTGTTCATCCCGGAAAATTACCGCGAGACGCTGTTTAACTTTGTACGCGGCAATGTCTGTAGCAAGACCGAAATCGGCTCGAAAACCACCGGCAACGGCATGATTGCAATTGTCAATTGGCATGTGCTGCAAGAAGCGGGTGAGGAGGTGCTTGAGGAAGACGAACTGGACACGCCGGGCGTCGATATTGATCCGCTTGCGGTGATCAGTTCGCTGTTTCCGGTGATGCCGGGTAAGGCGGCGGGCAATAGTCTTGAAGTGCTGGATCGGCGTTTTGCGCGTGGCGGGGTGCTGGATTATCTGGTCGGCTTGCCTGAATTGATGACGTTTAACGATGAGGCGCATCATATCCATGATTTTAAACGCGAAGGTGAAACCACTGAAGTGGAATGGCAAAAAAGCCTGACGCGGATTGCACAAAGCAAAGGCCGCCGCTTTGTGCAAATGGATTTTTCCGCGACGCCGTATAACGATGTCGGTTCCGGCAAGCATAAACACAAGGTTTATTTCCCGCATATCATCACCGATTTCGATTTGAAAACGGCCATGAAAGCCGGTTTGGTCAAGTCGTTGGTGCTGGATAAGCGCAAGGAACTCGGTGCGTTGCCGCTGGAATTTAAGGCTGAACGCGATCAAGACGGCAATCCAGTGTTGAGCGAAGGCCAACGCATCATGTTACGCGCCGGTTTGCAAAAATTGCGCAAACTGGAAGCCGATTTTGCCCGTATTGATCCCAGCCGCCACCCGAAAATGCTGGTGGTTTGCGAAGATACCACGGTGTCGCCGTTGGTCGTGGCTTTTTGCCAAGATGAAGGACTGGGCGAGGATGAGGTGATGGCGATTGATTCCGGCAAAAAGGCGGAACTGGGCGAGAAAGACTGGGCGGCGGTGCGCGAAAAATTGTTCAATGTCGACCGACATGCCGCGCCGCGTGTGATTGTCAGCGTGTTAATGCTGCGCGAAGGCTTTGATGTCAATAATATCTGCGTGATTGTGCCGTTACGTTCAAGTCAGGCGCAAATTCTGCTGGAGCAAACTATCGGGCGTGGTTTGCGGCTGATGTGGCGTGATGCTGAATATAGTGACAGCAAGCGTGAAAACCGCGAGCGTATCGCGGGCGGTCAGGAGCCGAACAGTCTGATTGATATTCTGACGATTGTGGAACATCCGGCCTTTCAGTCGTTTTACGATGATTTAATGAAGGAAGGTTTAGTCGGCACTACCGGTGACGACGGCGACACTATCAGCAGCGTCGGCGATTTAATGTCGGTGGGTTTGCGCGAGGATTATCAAGAATTTGATTTTTCCATCCCGTTTATTTTGCGCGAAGCCGAGG
>JBLRXA010000180.1:0-6094 GCA_047920955.1 Methylobacter sp.
GATTTTGTGCAAATGGTCGGCGTGGCCGAATTGCAGGCGTTAGAACTACCGGCCAGCTGGTTGAGTTAAGTTTTTCCTGGATGTTGTGGGAGCGCCGCCTACGCCGCGATTGGCCCAAGGCGGTTTGCCGAAGCCAATGTGTGTCAACAAAAGGGCTATCCACTTGAAACGGGACAAGAGGCAAGGTTTAACCGTTCGCCCTAAGCTTGTCGAAGGGTCGCCACGAACGGCTTAACCTGGAGCTGCCCCACCTTAAGTCGGTAGCCCACAAAAGCCACGAAATTGTCGTGGCTTTTGTGTTTCTCGTGGACATTTTTGGGATAAATTCATCATTGAGAAGTGCCGCCAAACACTCAATATCTGTTAAAGTGCGTTCAGTTAAATCCCTGACTGTCCTTTAATCGTTGAGCAAAAGCTATGTGCAGAATAAACCCCCGCGTCGATTTCGCCTTTAAAAAACTGTTCGGCAGCGAAGAAAACAAAGACTTGCTGATGTCGTTGATCAACGCCATCGTCTCCGAGCAGGACCACGTTGTCGAAGTCGAATTGAAAAACCCCTACAACCTGGCCGACTACCGCGCCGGCAAAATGTCCATCCTCGACATCAAGGCGCGCAGCGGCGATGGCCGCTGGTTCAACGTCGAAATGCAAATCAGCGAAGACTACTATTTCGACAAACGCGCCATTTATTACTGGGCCAAACTGGTCACCGAACAGCTCAGCGAAGGCATGATGTTCAAGGAACTGAAAAAGACCATCAGCATCAACATATTGGATTTCAACTTCATCCCGAAAACGGAGGATGTCCACAATTGCTACAAAATCATCAACACCGCAACCGGCAAGGACGACAAACTGCATGACGTGTTTGAGCTGCACTACATTGAACTGAAAAAATTCAACAAAAGCTACGGCCAGGTCACCACCGCGCTGGACCGCTGGAGCACCTTTTTAACCAAGGCGCACCAGTTGGATAAAGCCGATGTGCCCAGAGAATTGGCAAGCGACCTCGCCATCGTCAAAGCCATCGAAGCGGTGGATAGGATGTTCGACGAAGAAGAGCGGCAGGTTTATGAAACGCGGATGCAGGCGCTGGCCGATGTGGAAAGCAAAATCGCCTCGGCTGAAGAAATCGGCATGAGGCGGGGCATGGAAAAAGGCATAAAACAAGGCGTAAAACAAGGCATCGAACAAGGCATCGAACAAGGCATCGAACAAGGCATCGAACAAGGCGTAAAACAAGGTGCAGCCAGCCTGCTTAAGCGCCAATTACACCAACGTTTTGGCGGCTTACCGGAAAGCATCGGGCAGCGCCTTGATGCGGCAACGCCAGCCGAGTTGGAACTCTGGTCTGAGCGCATATTTGACGCGCAAACCCTGGAAGACATTTTTGCTTAGGCCTTGCCGGACAACATTGTTTTTTATGACCATGAAGGGCATGAAGATAATGAAGGGGGTTGAGTGCTTTATGGGCTGTCTGAACATCACATACGAATTCAACACAGTCATATCTTTACGTCCTTCATGCGCTTCATGGTAAAAAATAAATGACATTTTTTGGGGTCAGCATCCATTAAGACTTTGTTTAAGCAGCGTTTTCGATTGCCTTAGTAACATTCATTCGTGCATGATATGGAGTACAAACCTAGGTTTGTACTCCATTGTCTAACTAATCGATATTGAAACCGCTGTAACAGCATAGCCATCATCATTATTGATGCTGGAGTACAGGCTTTTCCGGCCAGCGCAGGCGAACCAAACCGAGTGCCCATAGGCTATTGAAGAGGATGCCCCCACCATTTATTAAACAGCGCCCGATTGCAAATGACCGAATCCGATAAATAAAGCTTGTTATAATGGCCGCCATTTTCTTGATAATTTTGCTCTAAAGGAGACGTTGGTTTTGACAAACGTGCAGGATATTACAAGCCCGATGACTTTATCGGAAAAACGCGCCACTTGGTCTTTGGCAGGCATTTATGCCTTGCGTATGCTGGGGCTGTTCATGATTTTGCCGGTGCTGTCTTTATTTGCCGAACAGCTCGAAGGGGCAACACCGGCGCTGATCGGCCTGGCGATGAGCATTTACGGCTTGCCCCAGGTGTTATTGCAAATCCCTTTCGGCTTGTTGTCGGATCGCTTTGGCCGTAAAAAAATGATCGTTATCGGCCTGCTGCTGTTTTTGGTCGGTAGCGTGATTGCGGCCTTGTCAACGACCATCTACGGGATTTTAGTGGGGCGGGCGTTTCAGGGCGCCGGGGCGGTTTCCGCCGTGATTATGGCTTTAGTGGCTGATTTGACACAGGAAGTTCATCGTACCAAAGCTATGGCGCTGATCGGTATTAGCATCGGCGCTTCATTTGGTGTCGGCATTATCGCAGGCCCCGTTATTTCAGGTTTCGGTGGTGTACAAAGCGTTTTTTGGGTCACCGCTGTGCTGACCGCGCTGGCCATTGTGACGATTGTCTATGTCGTGCCCAATCCGCAACAATCAAAATTGCATAGGGATGCGGAAGTTGTGCCTGAAGACATGCTGCAAGTGCTAAAAAATCCGGATTTGTTACGGCTAAATTACGGCATTTTTACCCTGCATCTGATTTTAATGGCCATCTTTGTCGTAGTGCCTTCATTAATGCGCAATGCGGGCTTGCCGATAGGCCATGAATGGCAGGTTTATTTGCCTGTGTTTGTCATTTCAATGGCCTTTGCCGTGCCGTTCGTGATTATCGCGGAAAAAAAACGAAAAATGAAACAGGTGTTCATCGGCGCCATTGCGGTGGTGATGCTGGCTGAATTGGGGCTGTCGGCGGTGCATCAAAACCTGTTTGGGATTATTGGTTTTTTGTGGCTGTTTTTTTGCGGCTTCAACCTGCTCGAAGCCACCTTGCCGTCGTTAATATCCAAGACTGCGCCCGCCGATTTGAAAGGCACGGCGATGGGCGCTTATTCAAGTTGCCAGTTTATGGGGCTGTTTATGGGCGGGCTGGTCGGCGGTTGGTTTAACGGCGCCTTCGGGGTGACTGCGGTGTTCCTGTTTTGCGCGGCCGCCTCGTTCAGCTGGCTGTTGCTGTCGTTATGGATGAAGCAGCCGCGTTATGTGGCCAATTTGCTGATCTCGCTGGAACAACTCGGCGAACAGGAGGCCAAGGCATTTGTTGCCGACATGCTAAAAATCGTCGGCGTGGAAGAGGTCACGCCGCATTACCAAGAGGCGGTGGCTTATCTTAAAGTGGACAATCAGCAGCTGGACAGGGAACAATTGCAGCGTTTGATTAGTCAATACGCCAACGCTGGCTGATTGGACAATAACCGGAGAAAGAGATGCTTAATAAGGTAATGTTAATAGGAAATCTGGGCGCAGACCCCGAAGTGCGCTATATGCCAAGCGGTGGGGCTGTTACCACCATTCGTTTGGCAACGTCGAGGCGTTGGAAAGACAAGCAAACTAATGAACGTAAAGAAGAAACCGAATGGCATCGGGTAGTATTTTTTAACCGATTGGCCGAAATAGCGGGCGAATACTTAAAAAAAGGCAGCCAAATTTATGTGGAAGGCCGTATTCGCACGCAAAAATGGCAAGGGCAAGATGGCCAAGACCGCTACACCACCGAGATTGTTGCCGCAGAGCTGCAAATGTTAGGCAGCCGTAGCGGGGGCACGTCTGAGTTTGGCAGCGAACAGCCGCAATCAACCTATTCTGCGCCACCGGCAAGGCCAGCCAGCCAGTCCCAGCCGCCGCAAAGCAGTCCCGCCGCCATGCCGCCGGCGCCGCCCAATTATGACGATTTCGATGACGACATCCCGTTTTAGGTGCATGGATAGAAATGGAAAGAAGGTTATATCAGAGAGTCCCCGTACGGGTTTCTGCAATGGTCACGACTAAAGACGGTGTGCGCATTAAAGCCGTTGCCGTCGATGTGTCCAGTGGCGGGCTTGGCATCGAATGCCATACCAAACAACGGAATATGATAACGCCGGGCGGCAGTTTTGTGTGCGACGGCAAGCCTGTCTCGGTATTTGTTGATTTGGATTTGTCCAATGGCGTTGAGCCGTCATCGAAAATAGCCGCCCGATGCCATGTGGTTTTTTCGCGGCGTATGTCCAGCGACCAATGCAAAATTGGCCTGCGTTATGCCGATATTGAAAATGACAGCCGTGAGTGTCTGGCCCGTTTTATTGGGCAAAAGGCTAAGGCGATTTCCGGGAACTAATAATGTTGGCCGTCAATTTTTCAGGAAATGGCCTAAGTCTCTGCGGGCTGCCGACAGGCAGGCCTTGTCTGCTTTTGTTTAATATTTAAGCGACGCAAAGGCAGTTGCTGTTGGCAACAATTGCCTTTGCGTCAGATCAACTTACAGTTTTTTTACCACTTAACCGCAGAAAAAGCACGGGACAATACGGCCCTGGCCTCGAACATTGATTTTTTCGTATCTTCGGCGGCACTGCTGGCCTCGGTTTGGGCTTGTTCGGCACTGCGGGCATGATCTAGGATACGGGCCGAAGCCTCTTGAGCCTGTTCGTGCAATTTCCGTGCATCATCACGCAACCTTTGTGCGGCATCGCTGGCCTGTTCGGCTAGGCTCTGGGCATTTTGGGCGTCTGCAAGCGCCTGCTGCAATTGCGCTAATACAAACTCGGCCTGCGTACGCAACCCCCGTATCCTATCGATCTCCGTTTGCGCTTCACTGCGCCGTTGCTCAATTTCTTGGGCGCGGTTAGCCGCTTGCTCGCTAAACTGGGCGGCTTGGGCGGCGTGTTCCTGGGATTGCCCCGCTGTTTGGCTGATCAGTTCGGCGGATGTTTGCGCGTCGCTGGCAAAGCGGGCGGCTTGCTGCGCTTCATTTTCCGAATGAATGGCCGCCTGGGCAGCCGTTTGGGCGCTGCCGGTCGCATCCTGGGCTGCGTTACCGGCATGTTCGGCCTGCTGTTGGGCTTGCGCGGCATACTCTTGCGCCGTTTGTGCAGATGCCTGGCTTTCTGCCGCCGCCTGCGCCGCTGTTTCGGTGTGGGCGCGGGCGTGTTGCGCCTCATTCTCCGAATGAATGGCCGCCTGGGCTGCCGTTTGGGCGCTGCCGTTTGCATCTTGGGCTAAGTTGCCGGCATGTTCGGCCTGCTGTCGGGCTTGCGCGGCATATTCTTGCGCCGTCTGTGCAGAAGCCTGGCTTTCAGCCGCCGCCTGTGCCGCTGTTTCGGCACGGCTGCGGGCGTGTTGCGCTTCATCTTCTGCCTTGTCGGCTGCTAAGGCAGAAGATTGGGCGTTATTATGGGCGTTTTGGGCTGCGTTAGCCGCATTTTCGGCATGTACTTCAGTTTGGTTGAGAGCCGATGCGGCTTGCTGCGCATATCGCTCAGCTTGGTCTGCACGTTCAGATGCGGCTTGTGCTTGTTGTTCTGTGGCTCGTTGGGAGCGTTCGGCGGATTGATAGAAATCTTCACAACGGTTTGCCGCTTGTCTAGCGCGTTCAGCCTCTTGATTGGCAATGTCGAGTGCTTCGGAAATGTATTCGGACATGAGTGTTACCTTCTTATTTGGGTAATTTATTATGATTTAACAACCGCCGGATTCTATCAGCAAAAGAACCACCTGAACAGCATCTTGCATGGCCTTGATTTTATCCGCTTGCGCACGAAATGCCGCCCGTCCCGTTCTAAAATGTTGTGTTAAAATCGGCGGCCACCTTAACACGGGACAGGCCTTACCAGGTTTTAAAAACCTGGAAGGCACACTTCGGTCATACTTGTCCCACTTTAATAAAAACGTTACCCCTGCCGAAAAATGCCGATGATGCAACGCCCTAAAATTTACCAAAAAAGTCCGTAAAGCCCCGCCGTTCAGGGCGGGGATGTAAGGTGTGCCCTTGATTTTTTTTGACAGCGTGATCGATAGGCCGTATTTTGGAAACCATGAAACCCATCATTAAAACATTATCAGTCAGAGTCCGCGATAAACACGCCCATGTGTTAAATCGAATGGCGTTTGATGTGAATCAAGTCTGGAATGCTGCTAATGCCTATTCTGATGAATTTTCATGGGTTCCTGTGCCGGAAGTTGGCTACATAAACTGTGGCACCTCGGCGTTTGAGTTGATGAAAG
>JBLRXA010000181.1:0-5779 GCA_047920955.1 Methylobacter sp.
ACCCACTGCGCATTGCGTTCGCGCAGCAACAATTCAATCCGCGCCCGTTGCAGCAAGGCAATCAGATAATAAAACTTAAACGCCACCGCCATCAGCAACAGCGGCACCAACATACTGACATGAATCGACGGCTTGTCCATTTTAGTGACCGTAGGGCCTTGATGCAGCGTATTCCACCATTCCACGGAATAATGAATAATCGGGATATTCACCACGCCGACCAACGCCAAAATCGCCACCGCCCGCGATGCCGTGCGTTTGTCGTCTATCGCGCCATAAAGCCCAATCACCCCCAAATACAAAAACAGCAGTATCAATTCGGAGGTCAAACGCGCATCCCAAACCCACCACGTTCCCCACATGGGCTTGCCCCACAAGGAACCGGTCACCAGCGCAATAAAGGTAAAACTAGCCCCCACCGACGCACTGCTGATCATCACGATTTCCGCCAGTTTAATGCGCCAGACCAAGCCGATAGCACCGGCAAGCGCCATAACAACGTAGATAAATAGTGACATCCAGGCGCTAGGCACATGGATATAAATAATGCGGTAGCTGTCGCCCTGCTGGTAATCGGCAGGCGCCAAATACAGGCCGCCGTAAAGGCCAGCCGCTGTCAGCAACAGAAAAATAACCACCAGCCACGGCATCAAGCGCCCAGAGAACGCGTAAAAATGCGGGGGCGAGGCCATGCGGTGAAAAAAACGAACAACAGGATCAGGAATTAAAAACATAGTGAATCAGGTAAAAGGTTCAAGGAAAATCTGATTTTTAGGCTTTGCAATAGGACGGAATCCAACTGCGCTCAATCATATAGTCAGGTAATTCGTTAAAGTCGAAAGCAACGCCGTCTTTAATCATCTGTTCAACATCGAATAATTGCCCGACTTCGGGAATATCGTTAAAAAACAAGGTGTAAAAAGGCTTGACCAGCACTTTTGAAACTTTAATACCGATGGGGCCGATAAAGTTCCTGCGCTGCCCGACATGCGCCACTTCATCAATGGTAATTTCATCAAGCAACTCTTTCAAGCGCTCACGCACTTCCGGCTCATCGGCCAGCACCTCATCGAACAAGCGGTATAAATGACAGTAAAAAGTTACGCCCATCAGCTCAGTGACGAAAGCTGGCGTGTCCATTAAAAAGCCCGGTAATTTTGGAAACTGCTCGTAAATTTTTTCTTTAATCGGCCCTAACGACACCCACGCCACTTGCTCCAGCCCACACGTAAGCAGCATTTCATCAAACAAGCGCACATGGCAAAATTCCTCAGCCAAATGCACACGACTGATTTTATCTTCCACCGTATGCGAATGCGCCATATCCGGCACCGCATCCCAAGCGCCTTTAATGCCGACCCATTCATGCCGGGCAAACTTGTAGATGCCGGTCAGCATTAACGTCATACGATCCAGCGAGGCAGGATCATCCTGCATCTTCACATAATTGCGGTAAAAAGCGGCGGGATCAGCCAACGGCTGACGCAATTTAACCGGATTATCCTGAAAATGTTTGAGCCGGTCGCGTTTTTTAGCTAAATTTTTCTCGTCTTCCAACAATTCCCCACCATGCTGCTGCGTAAACGCCCAGTAAGTCTCGAAATTTTCTTTTCTTTGTTGCGAAGTAGCGGGTGCAAAAACAGACAAATACTTAGCGGATGCCATCATCATTTATTCCAGGTCGTTAATTTGATCAATTATTTTACGGGGTATTATCAACTAATACTCATTTTTAATGCCGCTGCGACCGGCAAAGGCGCCAAAACCAAGGCCATCAATAAAATGGCAATCAATATATTAATCTGCGCATCGACCGGTAAGCCGGTGCTGGCCATTTGTACGGCATTGCCGGCAAAAATCAGTACGGGGACATACAGCGGCAATACCAGCAGCGATAAGATCATGCCACCACGGCGTAGCCCGACGGTCAGTGCCACGCCAATCGCGCCTATCAGGCTTAACACCGGGGTTCCCAGCAATAAGGTCAATAATAAAACACCCAGCGCATGAGTGGGCATACCTAAAAAAACCGCCAATAAGGGCGCGACGATCAGCAAGGGCAAGCCGGTCACTAGCCAATGTGCGACGATTTTGGCCAGCACCAACACTGAGTTGGGGTGCGGGCTTAATAACAGCTGCTCCAGTGAGCCGTCGTCAAAATCAGAACGGAATAAGCTGTCCAGCGATAGCATGGCTGCTAATAATGCGGAAACCCAGATGATGCCGGGGGCAATGGCTTGCAATAAATGCGGCTGTGCGCCGATGCCCAGCGGGAATAAGGTGATGACCAGGATAAAAAACAGCAGCGGGTTGGCTATTTCAGACCGACGCCGCAGCGCCAAAACCAGGTCGCGCCGAATGACGGCGAAAAATGCGCGGGATAAGGACATTAGGATAAGTTGATACGTTGGACGTCGACGGTGGGCAAGTCGATGTCGTGATGCGAGGTGAGCACAATCATGCCGCCATTGGCACAATGTTCGGTCATTAAGGTTTCGATCAGGGCAATGCCCTGTTTATCCAGCGAGGTAAACGGCTCGTCGAGTATCCATAATACATTTTCGGTAATCAGTAAGCGGGCTAAAGACAAGCGCCGTTTCTGGCCTGCGGATAAGGTTTGGACAAGAACGTCGTCATAGCCGGTCAGATGCACTTTGGCTAAAGCCTGGTCAATGGAATATGTCCCGGCGCTGCTTAAAGCCAATGACATTTTTAAATTTTCCAATACGGTCAGTTCTTTTTTAATGCCATCTAAATGGCCGACGTAGGCCATTTGCGCATAAAACGCGCTGTCATTGACGGCGTCGCCGCACCAGTAAATGTTACCGGCATCAGCTTCGCGAAAGCCGCACAAAATGCGCAGCAACGAGGTTTTGCCGCTGCCGTTTTTGCCTTCCAGCAATAAAACCTGCCCCGAAACCAGTTCAAAAGCCAGTTGTTCAAACAGCACCCGGTCATCGCGGATACAGCTTAGGCCGATGCCTTCGAGGCTATGTGTTGATGGTGTTGGCATGGCTTAGACAATACTTGAACGCTGGCGCATGGTTTCATACAGCAATACGCCGGTGGCAACCGACAGGTTAAGGCTTTCCACCTTGCCCAACATCGGCAGTTTGACCAACACATCGCATTGTTCTTTGGTCAAGCGTCTTAGGCCTTTGCCTTCAGCGCCGACAACCAGCGCCAGCGGTACGGTGAAATCAGTTTGATAGGCGGTCTGTGTGGTTTCGCCAGCCGCACCCATGACCCAGATGCCCTGCTCTTTCAGCCAGCGCAAGGTTCTGGCCAAATTGGTCACCTGATAAACCGGCACGGTTTCTGCCGCGCCGCTGGCCACTTTGCAAACCGTCGGGGTAATGCCGGTGGCATTGTCTTTGGTGATAATCACGCCCTGTACGCCAGTCGCATCGGCGGTTCTAAGGCAGGCGCCAAAATTATGCGGGTCTTGCACATTGTCCAGCACCAAAAATAACGGCGTTCCTGTCAAGGTCAGCACGGCGTTTTTTAAGTCGCTTTCCGATAATTCGCCGGGCATGTCAACTTCAATGACAATGCCTTGATGGTTGTTGCTATCGGCCAATTTATCGAGTTTTTTCCGCTCGACTTTTTCCGGTTCTATGCCTAAATCCAACAAATCGTCGGTTAGCTGCGTCAAGCGTTTGTCTTGCCGCTGGCTATCAATCCAGGCTTTGTTGATTTTTTTCGGGGAATAATCGAGTGCGGCCTGCACTGAGTGTAGGCCGTAGATTTTGCTTGGTTTCATCGACTTAAATAATGGGTTCTAAATGCGTTCTAAGGGAATTGAATCATCGCTGGGGGTATGGCTAAGTGCCAATTCTTTATTTAGGTTCCAGTAGGATATGAAAGATTTAAAATAGCTGTTGTGCGAATAAGTCGAGTTACTGTGACGTTTGTCTTCTTGTTCAATTTCTATGCCTTTGGGAATGGCGTTATAAACAGCCCAATAACACGCGTCCAACCGCTCTTTAACAAAGCCACCCGATTTTTTCATTAATTTATAGATACCATAAGCCATCAGTTCATCGGCAAACAAAACAAAATCCGAGTCGTGTTTTTGGGTCTGACGTTGCGCAACGACAAAATCATAAATCCAAAATGTTTCAAGTAGCTGCCGGTATACGGGGGAATCTTTGTCGCCTTTAAACAAAGGAAATAACTTGTTGTTCTGGTTTGTTGTAGCATCAAAAAGCTCTTCAAGCACCTTGGATTTCGCACTTTTTGCCCGCCCTGGTTGCTCATAAAAAGTGGCATACCAAAACTTGAGTACGGTTTCACTGTGGACTGATTTTTGTAAGGAGATGCTCAGTTTGTTTTCAAATGTTTCACCGCGTTTGTTTAAATAGCCAATACCGGCGTTGGCAAATATTTCTTTGGTGTAATCATTAAAACGGCGGGTACTGATTTTATCGCGGTAATTAATCGGCGATTGGGTATTGGTCGCATCGGTAATTTTATCGATGAGTTCATTGTCAGTGGTTTCGTAAAGCCTGACCACCACATAAACGTCTTCTAATTTGCTAGCGTCTTGTTGATAGATTTCATAAATGACATGTGTAGTTTGCAAGCCATTGACGATGACCGGATTAAGCACTTCAAGCGGATAAAATCCGGCCTGCATTTCTTTGGGGATTTTTACCCGCTCGGCAATAATGGTGATGCCATTATTTAAAAATGGGAAATATTCCGCATCAGTACCTAATAGGGTATCGCGTATGTTTTTATTGGCTTTGTTATAACGTAAAAATCCCCGGATATTATCGCTAAATACCGTATCAATACGCTTATTTAAGCGTTGCTCCAAATCTAACAATTTGCAAAGCTCCAGGGCAGGCAAACGAAAATTTACCGCTTTGACATTCTGAATGGAAAATGAAATTAATGCCTGGGGATCGCTACGAAGGGAGATATTCGATTTTTCCGCCATAAAACTAAAGTTCACCGGCTTGCGTTTTTTTCTTTCCGAAACCAGATTATCGATTTGTTCGTACAAATCCTGGCCGTCAAAAACTTTCAAATTGTCGGCATTTTCAATATGCCGGTCAATTCTAGGCTTATTGTCTCCGGCTTTTCCGCCATTAAAAACAAAATACAAACGAGTTTCGATAACCCGACCTGAACTGACTAAGGTTTGATAAGTTTGTAAAGCTGAACTGACTTTTTCATTTAAAGGCAAATTTAACGAATTACCGTAAACAAATACGGTGCGAAAATCATTAACAAATTTGGCTAATTCATTGTCGCCAACAGAATCGGATGATTTTATCTGAAATACATGCAAAGTATTTTCATCTTCGTCTTCTTCCAAATAAATGCCGTCAAATCCGCCATCATTGCTGCCACTGCCTTTTACTAGCGTAGAAACGTGATCATATACCTCATCAAAACTCAAATCCAAAATAGCCGCTATTGCCAGAATTTCAAATGCAAATGGCTTTTTTAAGCTGAATTTTTCGGCAATTCGATCAATGTAACCGCTAAAAAAAAGCGCTTTATTCATGATTTCTTACGGCGTCTTTTTTTAGGTTTGGTCGCCATCGCCGCTTGTTTTTGCGCCAACTCAAAATCCATCTTCTTTTCGTCCAAATCAACACGGGCAACCCTGATTCTGACACTATCGCCCAATCGGTAATTAATGCCGGTGCGCTCACCTTTTAACTGATGACTGGTGGCATCGAAATGGAAATAATCCTGCGCCAGATTGCTGATATGAACTAAGCCTTCAACATAAATGTCAGCCAGTTCGACAAAAAAACCAAAC
>JBLRXA010000182.1:0-5718 GCA_047920955.1 Methylobacter sp.
GCCAACGCAGGCGAAGCCTGCACTCCAACGATAATAAGGACGACATGCCTGTTAAGGGTTAGTAACTCATTTAAATTGAAAACGCTGTAAGTTAATCCTATGGACAATCTCAAGGAGAACAACATGGACAAAAAACACCTGATTTGGCTGATACCGGTCGCTGTGGCGGCTTTTTTTCTGTTCGGCGGCCCGCAACTGCTCAGTCTGGACAATATCCGCGAACATCGGCAGGCATTGCTGGACTTTACCGACCGGCATTATCTGTTGATGCTGCTCGCTTGCGCACTCGTTTATAGCCTGTCGACCGCGTTAAGCCTGCCTGGCGGCACGGTGTTGTCGCTGTTGCTGGGCTTATTGTTCGGGCGCTGGGTCGGCACTTTTGTCATCGTGGTTTCGGCGACAGTTGGGGCGACGGCGCTGTTTTTGCTGGCGCGCTACCTGCTGGCAGACTGGGCCGAACAGCGTTTGCGTAGTAATGTGCGGGCGCAAAAATTGCTCGATGGCTTTCAGGCCGATGCCTTTAACTATCTGCTGTTTTTGCGTTTGGTGCCTGCGTTCCCGTTTTGGCTGGTGAATTTGGCACCTGCGTTTACGGCAGTGCCGTTACGGGTTTATGTCATTACCACCTTTATCGGCATCATGCCCGGCAGTTTTGTTTTTGCCAATCTGGGGCAATCGTTGGGCAGTATTGAAAGTCTGGATCAACTGCTGTCGCTGCAAACCTTGCTGGCCTTGAGCTTGTTGGGGTTGTTGTCGTTAGTGCCGGTTTGGCTGAAATATAAGCTAAAAGTCTGATTCATCAGCGCAGTTACGCCAACAACCGCCACAGCCGTTGCCAGTCGAATGAGGCGCCCGGATCGGTTTTGCGCCCCGGCGCAATATCGCTGTGTCCGACAATATGCTGCTTCGATAGCGTGGGATAGGCCTCCAGCAAGGCGCGGATTACAGCCGCAAGTTGTTCATATTGGCGGTCGGTATAAGCAAGCAGTTCAGTACCTTCCAACTCTATGCCGATAGAAAAATCATTGCAGCGTTCGCGTCCGTTATAGGCCGATTTTCCGGCGTGCCAAGCGCGTTTGTCGAAAGGCACGTACTGGATGCAAGCGCCATCCCGCGTAATCAGTAAGTGTGCGGATACGCGCAACTGATAAATGTCTTTAAAATAGGGGTGGCTATTAGGGTCAAGCTGGTTGCAAAATAGCCGATCTATAGAATCATTGCCGAACTCGCCGGGCGGTAGGCTAATGCAGTGGATAACCACTAAAGAAATATCGCCTGGGTCAGGTCTTTCATCGCTATTTTGTGACGGAGTTTGGCGAACGCCATTTAACCTATGTCGGTTTATTTTCATGGGGCGGATAAAGAAGAAAAAAGGGCAGCAAAGCACAGTATTCAGGATAAATGTACCTATTATTGGTCAAAACATGATTGAGGTACTAGGCTATGACTAATTTATTTTTAAATAATTACAGAACGATTGCTATGGATGACCAACAGCATATAAATTCAGAGTTGGAAACTGCGCATCGAGTCCGCTTATTGGGCAGAATTAAGGCCGCTTTTTTACAGCATTTTGAGCCGACGGTGAACGATTGCTGTATGCGTGTCGATGTTGAATTCGGTTTGCAGCTGGGCAAAAACCGCGAACGCATGAGCAAAGAAAGCTATATGAAATTGCTCGATTATCTGCGTTCAGCCAGGAATGATATTGAGCGGGATTATGTGTCTCGGGTTAACGCTCTGTTCGACGCCAGCCAGCAGAAAATCGGCAATGGGCAGCCGGATTTTTCCAGAATCGCCTTAGTCAGTGATGATGCAGTCAAAGAAAACCACGCCATCAGTCGAATTATCCGCCAGTGCGAACATTTGTTTTATGAAGAGTTGACCGCGCTGAATAAGCTGCTTGCATTGCATCCGGGCAAGCAAAGCATTGTCGATAGCCAAAATCCGGTGTTTCCGGAAAAATTGGTGCGCACCTTGGTCGAGACGGTGAAGCCGTTAAAATTGGATGCCGAGTGCCGGATTGCGTTGTACAAAGCTTTTGAAGCCAATGTTTTTAGCCATCTGGGTTTTATCTATCGCGAGCTGATTCAATGCTGCCAAACGACCAGTCCGGCATCCTTGTATGTGGTCGGCGAAATCAAGGAAGAGGTGGCGCTGACCCACACCGGCAATGAACAACCCGATGCTGAATTTAGACACTTACAGCAGAAATTGGAGCAATGGCGTCTGGCTTGGTTTCCTTCCGCCTACGATGTGATATTGGCGTCCAACACCGGCTATTATGAACATTTTGAAATCATCAATGCGCTGCAAGTGCTGCAGCAATTTAATGACGATTTAGATCCGGCTGAAAAGCAGCAGCCGTTAAAACTGCGGGTGCTGAAAAAACTGGAAGAACTGAGTTTTGGCAGTAAGCCCAAAAATATAGCTCGGGACGATGAAGACGTGCTGGATATTGTGTCGCTGATATTTGCCGAAATCAACCGGGATCGCGTACTCGACGACACGGTAAAAAACTCAATCCTACAACTGGAAGCGCCATTGGCGGCGGCGTCTTTAGGACGCTACAGTGTGTTCAGTAATCCCTATAATCCGATCAGGCAACTGCTGGATGAGGTGTTTGCCGCCGGACTGTTTTTAAATCCCGACGAGCATGACGACCGCCTGATTCAGTTGCGTATTGCCAACACGGCGAAAAAAATGACTCGCGACAATGGCTTTGAATTTTCTGGCTGGGTGGCGGAAGCGGGCGAGTTTGCCACCTATATGAATAGACAAAAACAGCGCACCCAGCTTATCGAAGAGAACGCCCGGCAGTTGCTGAATGATCAGCAGACACTAGCATCAAGCAGAAAAATCGTCGCCAGCGCCATTGAAAACAGCATACAAGGCAAAACGCTGCCGCCAGCGATCACTACGTTTTTACGCGAAGTGTGGGCAAAGGTGTTGCTGGACGCTTATACCCATACCGATGAACAGCCGGAACAGTGGCAAAAATCGCTGCAGGCTATGGATGAGCTGATTATCAGCGTGATGCCGCCCGCCGATGACCAGGCGAAAAAACAGATATTAAAATTGTTGCCGGGGCTGATTGCGGAATTAAGGAAAGGCCTAAAGCAAATTGCCTACGACAAAGCAGCGCAGTCACGGTTTTTTAAAGACCTTGCCGTGTGGCATATCATTCTGATGGACAAAAAGGAAAAAAGTGCTGGCGAAAACAGCGTAGCACCCGTTGCAAGCAAAGCTGAAATAGCCGAAGCGATAGCCGATGACAGTGCGGCGCAGGCGGAAAATCTTGACGTGGGCGATTGGGTCGAATTTAGCGCGAAATCAGGCCGGTACTGGGGCAAGCTGCTCTGGAAAAATAGCGAATTGCTGTTTGTCGGCAAAAATGGCGTCAAACTGCTGCAATTACCCGTGGACGAGCTGGCTGAAAAACTGCGGCACGGACAGGCGCATATCATTAAAATGGACGAAAAAACCATCACCGAACGCGTGCTTTCAGAATTGACGAGCTTATGATGCAACCATTAAATAACCTTGATATAGCCAGTTTTCTCGCCGAGGACATCGGCAGCGGCGATATAACCGCCGCCATTATCCCGGCAACGATGAGCGCCGAAGCGGAGGTGGTCACCCGCGAAGACATGGTGCTGTGCGGCCAAGCGTGGTTTGACGCCGTGTTTAAATCGCTGGATGCCGGAATCCATATCGACTGGCTGGCGGCTGAAGGTGAGACTGTGGGTAAAGACGCTGTTCTATGCAGACTCAGCGGCGCGGCCAGAGGCCTGTTGACCGGCGAACGTACCGCGCTGAATTTGCTGCAAACCTTGTCGGCCACGGCAACTGTAGCGCGGCACTATGCCGATGCGGTGTCCGGTACCGGCTGCAAAGTATTAGATACCCGAAAAACCATTCCCGGATTACGGCAGGCGCAAAAATACGCGGTTGCCTGTGGCGGCTGTTACAACCATAGAATCGGTTTGTATGACGGCGTTTTGATCAAGGAAAACCACATCATCGCGGCGGGGTCGATCGCCCAAGCTATCCGCACGGCGCGAGAATTGACCACAGTGCCGGTGGAAGTCGAAGTCGAATCCCTGGTCGAATTTCTGCAAGCTATTGCCGCCTGGCCTGACCGTATCATGCTGGATAATTTCAGTCTTGAAGACATGGCCGAGGCGGTACGGCTAAATGCTGGCGCGATAGAATTGGAAGCCTCCGGCAATATCGGCCTCGACACGATCAGGGCGATTGCCGAAACCGGTGTCGATTACATTTCCATCGGCGCCTTAACCAAGCATGTTCAGGCGGTCGATTTATCGATGCGCATTAAATTGGTGCATGAGCATGATTGAACAAGCCGAGGCATTGGTTAAACACCTCACTCACGGCGTTTACGTCATTGGCGTTGGCCAAGGCGAACGCCAAAACGCCTTTACCGCCGCCTGGGTGATGCAAGTCTCTTTCCAACCGTTGCTATTGGCCATCAGCATTAACCCCGCGCATTATTCCTATCGCTTGTTGCAGGACAGCGGCGTTTGCACGGTGAACGTGCTGGGGCAAGATCAGTATGCCTTAGCCGAACATTTTGGCCGTGCGGCTCAAGATAAAATGGCGGGGTTCCAGTGGCAGCAAGCCGAAACTGGCGCGCCGGTTTTGTCCGAGAGTTTGGCTTATTTTGATTGTCGGGTCAGCCATTATGCCGATGCCGGCGACCATAAAATCGCCATTTGCCAGGTGCTCGCAGCGGCAACGCTTAACCCCGGGCAGCCTTTGTTGTACAAGCAAACCGGCGATATGGATGGCAGTAGCGGATTATATGGAAAGCGGGGCTAAAAAATGCCGACAGGGAAGGTTGTCGGCATTTTCCGTCTAAATTAGGCGCTTCTTGCCCGAGGCTTGTGCCTAGCCTGAGTGCTGGCGGGTTTGCGCGCTTGGCTTGAGTTCCGGCTGGGGCGTGGGCCGCGTGGCGGTTCCGGTGGCATTGGCGGCGCTACGGCGGAGGCTTCAAAACCGCTGATCTGTTCACGTTTAATCTCTTTCCCGATTAGCTTTTCAACTTGGCGCAGGAAATTATATTCGTCATGCGATACTAGCGATATGGCTTGGCCTTCTTCGCCTGCACGACCGGTGCGGCCTATTCTGTGCACATAATCTTCCGGTGCGCGCGGCAGTTCAAAATTGATGACATGCGGTAGCAGGTTGATGTCAATGCCGCGCGCGGCTACGTCGGTTGCAACCAGCACTCTAATGTCACCTGCTTTAAAACCGGCCAAGGCGCTGGTTCTGGCACCCTGGCTTTTATTGCCATGTATCGCGGCGGCTTTAATATCGACTTTGTTGAGCTTTTCGGTCAAGCGGTTAGCGCCGTGTTTGGTGGTGGTGAACACTAACACCTGCTGCCAATCATGTTCTTTGATTAAATGGCAAAGCAGTTCGGTTTTGTTGGCTTTATTGACCAGATAAGCGATTTGTTCAACCAGTTCGGCTGCCGTGTTGCGCGGCGCGACTTCGATTTTGATCGGATTGACCAACAGTCCTGTGGTCAGTTTGCGGATGTCTTCGGAAAACGTCGCCGAGAACAGCAAGTTTTGCCGCTTTTTCGGCAAAAAAGCGATGATTTTGCGGATGTCCCGAATAAAACCCATATCCAGCATGCGGTCGGCTTCGTCAAGTATTAGGGTTTCTACCTTGTCGAGCTTAACCGCATTT
>JBLRXA010000183.1:0-5716 GCA_047920955.1 Methylobacter sp.
CGTAAGAGGATGCGAGAACAGGAGTAGGCTACCGCCTACGCGCTATCCCTCCCCAGCTTAAAGGATGGGGTATCTCGCGCAAAATAGATGAATCATCTATAAGCATAGACAAATCAATCGCATCAAACAATACGTAATAGCACCGACAGATTCGCCAAAATATGTTACATGGCCGGGCATTTCAAGTGTTTTTTTGCCCGCGATTTAATAAAATTGTAAATATTAACTGGTATAGTAAGGCCGTCCGCCGTTGCCACAACCATTAGCCTCCATCGATAGCCTATTTATGACCCACGAACTTTTATTATTGCGCCATGCCAAATCGGATTGGTCTGTTGATATGGATGATTTTTCCCGCCCCCTAAAAAAACGCGGTCGGCGGGCGGCCAAGCAAATGGGACGCTGGCTCGCTGAGCAACAATTGATACCCGATGCTGTCCTCAGTTCTCCGGCAACACGCGCACTGGCAACGGCACAGCGCGTCTGCAAACAGTTGGGCATAGACGCTTCTGCCATCATCTGCGATCCGCGCATTTATGAAGCCGACGCGCAGACACTGCTCGCTTTGTTGAAAACGCAGCGGAACGAACGGCGGGTGCTGCTGGTCGGACATAACCCTGGCTTGGAAGATTTGTTGTTAAAACTGACGCCTCATTCGATTCCGCTGGCGGCTAACGGAAAATGCCTGTCTACTGCCGCCTTAGCCCACCTTGTTTTTTCGGGCGAGTGGGTCGAACTGGCTGAAGGCAGCGCCAAACTGGTCACTTTGGTTCGCCCTGATAACTTGCCTGAACATTAAAAAAACCGGAAAAACGTGCATGTTAAGACTCTTTAATATTGACAAGGGCGGCCGTCTCAAAGAACAAACGCCGACTGAAGACCAACTCAAGCAGGCCGTCGCCAAAGCTGCCTGGATAGATGCGCATGATGCCAGCGACAGCGAGCGCGCACAATTGCAGGCATTTTTGCGCACGGCACTGCCGGAATCGGACGATGTCGAAGAAATCGAGTCTTCGGCGCGTTACTTTACCGACAATACCGGTGTTCATGTGCGCTCGTTGTTTCTCGCCCAAAGCGAGGGCCGCCACAGTACCGCGACGGTCGCTTTCATTTTGCAAAACGATCGGCTCATCACCCTGCGCGACGGCGCTTTGGCGGATTTTCGCCTGTTACGGATGCGCGCCCGGCGCGGGCAGGTCGAGGCGCATTCGCCCCAGGAATTGCTGATACTGATGTTTGAACAGAAGGTCGAAAACCTCGCCGATGCGCTGGAGGATATTCACCGCAAGTTGGAAGAGGTCAGTTATATGGTGCTGGAAGAAATCGATTCCGACCTTGAAAAGGCCATCGATCAGCTGGCCAAACTCGAAGACAGCAACGGTAAGATTCGGCTGTGCCTGATGGATACGCAACGTTCCATTTCTTTTTTGCAGCGCCATTTACGCGCCCACCCCGAATTGCAGGAAACGGCGCGCCAGATCATGCGCGACGTCGATACGCTGATGTCGCACACGACCTTTTTGTTTGACAAAATCAATTTCCTGATGGATTCGACCCAAGGTTTTATTAACATTGAGCAAAACAAGATTATCAAGATTTTTTCCATTGCTGCCGTGGTGTTTTTGCCCCCGACACTGGTGGCCAGCATTTACGGCATGAATTTCCGTTATATGCCGGAACTCAGCTTAGAGCTGGGTTACCCCGGTGCGCTGTTCTTAATGTTATTGGCGGGGGTTGCGCCGTATTGGTTTTTTAAGCGGAAAGGCTGGTTGTAGCTTTACAGGCTATCGGCTTAACACGGGGCAGGCTAGGCAGATTTTATAAACCTGCCTGGCCTATTTCGGCATTTTTGTCCCGCTTTAAATGGGAAGCGGCTTTAACAACATTTTTCTTTTTGGTATAACCTTAAAACCCGCGCCACATACTGCTCGGTTTCCCGGTAGGGCGGTACGCCGTGATAGCGGTCTACAGCCCCTTCGCCGGCATTATAGCCGGCAGCAGCCAAGGCGACATCGCCGTGATAACGCTTTAGCAACCACTGTAAATACTTTAAACCGGCTTTGATGTTCTGCGAGGCATCAAAGGCATCCTTCACATTAAACCGCTCTGCTGTTGCCGGGATAATTTGCATAAGACCCATTGCATTTTTGGGTGAACGGGCGCCCGTATTAAAGTTAGATTCGACGCTGACAATAGACAGCGCAAGGTGAGGGTCGATTTGGTACCAGGGCGACATGGTTTTAACCATGTCCACAATCCAGGCTTTGCTTTTCGGCAGCCGGTTCAGCCGGGTTTCAATGTCAATATCGAAGCCCGAAGCCGAAACCGAACTGTAGCGGATCCCCTTTTCAGGTTTCGCGTTGGCTGAATTGATGCAGCTTGGTAATGTCGATGACTTTAACTGAATCGACTCCAGCATGTTTTGTGCCTCGTAATGCCCCTGCTGCCCCGCCATCGAAAACAAGGCGGCGGCATAAGCCCGCTGTACCGGGACGCCTGCCCCAAACGCATATAACATGCCAAGTTGATACTGCGCTTCCATGCTGCCTAGGCGTGCGGCTTCGCAATAGCGCACCGCTGCCTGCCATAAATCGTGTGGGGCGTAAGCATCACGCGCCAGTTTAGCCGCTTCCTTCAGCAGCTTTTGCGTGGCTGGCGGTTCGAATTCCAGCTTTTCTGCCAGCTCGGCATCGCTCATGGCAAAACCGGCAGGTGGCAGGATGAAAAAAATAACCGCACACGCTAAAAAACAACGGAAATATTGAAATAATTTAGCCATTTTAAGTACCCCATATTCAGTTAAATAACAGTTTATTGAATCCCTTTAGCTTTCAACCAAGGTCTTTGTTGTTTTTTTGTTATCCAGTAACTCCTCGCTTTCTTTGAGCAAAATAGCCAGATGCAGGCGGTCGGGGACGTGGAGTTTTTTAAAAATAGAGGTCAAATGCGCTTTGACAGTCCTTTCGGAAATAAATAACTCCGCAGCGATCACTTTGTTGCTGATACCTTGCAAAATGAGGCGTACTACATCGCGCTCACGGGGCGACAGCGAATCAAAACCCGCTGGTGCCGGTTTTGGCGGGGGCGCGGCGGGTACGCGGGTTATTTTCACCAGAGTACCAATCACTTGGGGCACCAAGTGGCGTTGCACCCAAATGTCGCCTTGCAAAATACTTTCGACGGCTTTTAAGATGACGCTATTGCTGGTCGAGCATTCGCAGTAACCGGCTGCACCGGCCACCACCACTTTAACTTGCAATGCTTCAGGCCAGTGATCGCCAATGATTAATAATTTACCAGGGTAATGTTTAATCGCGCTGATCTGCAGTTTGCCCTGGTCGATAAAGTCGGCATCCAACACGGTGAGCGGGTAGGGCAGCTCAGGTACGGTGAAATCGGACAGGATTTCAACTGTGTAATCAAGCTCTAATACCTGCCGCCATTTTTCCAGTGCATCGGTGCGTTGCGAAATTAAAAGGATGGTGTTCATATTACATACACGTTAACGTTCGCGCATGGCTGTTGATTTAGCCCGCAGGATGGGTTTGAGCAAATAATCCATGACACTTTTTTTGCCGGTCAGAATATCAACATCGGCGGTCATGCCCGGAATGATGTCAAAGCGTTCGCCATTTTTTTCAAAATAGGTCTGAGTTGTCCTTAAGCGAATTAAATAGTAATTTTTGCCGTCTTCTACGTTGGTAATGGTGTCGGCGCTGATATGTTCGAGCGTTGCATCAAGGCCGCCGTAAATGGCGAAGTCATACGCGGTCAGTTTAACCACGGCTTTTTGGTTGGGGCGCAAAAAAGCAATGTCCGAGGGTTTGATTTCCGCCTGTATCAGTAATTGATCCTCAAACGGGACAACTTCGATTAAATCCATGCCGGGCTGGATGACGCCGCCGATGGTATTGACCTTGATTTGCTTAACTGTGCCTTTAACCGGCGAGCGCACCAAAGTCCGGGTCACTTTGTCCTGCGTTGCCCGCATGGATTCGGTAATGCGGTCGGCTTCCGCTTTGGCGGTATTCAGCTCTGCGATAATGGCTGTCCGAAATTGGGATTGGTGCTCGTTGATGCGGTTTTTCGCTTCGGACAGGGTGGCCTGCAGGCGCGGCGTCGACAGTTTGGCGGCGTTCAATTCGCCTTGTAAATCATTGGCGGCGCGTTGCAGGCGTAATAGTTCAACCTGCGACATCGCGCCGAAGCCGACTAAAGGTTCGGACAATTCAATTTCCTTGGCCAACATGGCGTAACTTTCGGCCAAGCGTTTTTTCTTCGATTCCGTTTCAATGAGCTCCTGTTCGCGTTGCTTGATTTGCTGGCGTATGGTTTCTAAAATCGAGTTGTATTCCTCTTTTTTAGAGTCGTATAAGCGGAGTGCCTGTTGCGCTAATTGCGGGCTGTCACGCTTTACCTCTTCAGGTATTTGCAAGGCGGTGCCATTGGCTAAAGCGCTTAAACGGGCAATGTTGGCCAACAATTCATGGTATTTCAGTTTTTCTTCAGAAAACGACGAAGAAAAGCGGATATCGTCAAGGCGCATCAAGGTTTGGTCGCGTTCGACAATGTCGCCTTCGTGGACAAAAATTTCGGCCAGAATGCCGCCTTCAAGGTTTTGTATGACTTGCAGGCGGCTAGACGGGATGATTTTTCCTGAGCCACGGGTAATTTCATCGAGCATGGCATAGTTGGCCCAAACAATCGCGACCAGTGTAAACAAGGCCGTCAACCAGAGGATAAGATGGCTTTGCATGGATGAACGGTACAACACATCGGCATTGACATCGGTAATATAACTGGCATCTTCCGTCCGTTCTTTAGCGGTTGTTTTGATGGTGGTTATTTTATTGATCATGATTTGCTTAGCCCGACACTTTAATTTGGCCTTGTTTCAAGGCGTTGAGGACGTGTTCTTTTGCGCCGTCGGCGACGATGCGCCCACCATCCATAATAATCAGACGGTCAACCAGGCTTAACAGCGAGGTGCGGTGGGTGACAAGTAACAGCGTTTTATTGTCTAGATGCTGGGTCAGGCGTTGTTTAAAGCCATCTTCGGTGCTGTTGTCCATGGAATTGGTCGGTTCGTCCATTACATAAATCGGCGGTGACAACAGCAATGAGCGTGCGACCGCAATGCTTTGCCGTTGCCCGCCCGATAAGATTCGCCCCCGTTCGCCCACCGGCATGTCGAAGCCTTCCGGGTGCTTGTCAACGAAATGGGTCGCGCCTGAAATTTGTGCAGCTTGTAAAATCATCGCATCATCGGCATAGCGCGCGCCCAAGGTAATGTTGTCTTTGACGCTACCGTACATCAACGAAATGTCTTGCGGCACATAGCCGATTTGCCGGCGCAAGTCGGATGGGTCGATTTGGCGAATATCGGTGCCGTCGATCAGAATGGCGCCTTCCTGTACCTGATAAAAGCCTAACAGCAATTTTTCCAGTGTGGTTTTGCCTGAACCAATACGCCCTAACACGGCAACGCGTTCGCCCGGCTTGATTTTAAATGAGACGTCTTCCAGTGCCTTTACTTGTTGGTTGGGGTAACTGAACGAGACGTTTTTAAATTCGATGCCGCCCTTGAATTTGGGCCGGTGCAAATATTGTTTATGTTCTTCCCGTTCGACCGGCTGATTCATTAACACCCTTAACGATTCAAGGGCTGTGCGCGCCGAATCGTAGCGCGTTAGCAGCGAAGCCACTTTGCCGATAG
>JBLRXA010000184.1:0-1283 GCA_047920955.1 Methylobacter sp.
CCAAAGCCAGGATCTGCACACCGTAAACGGTAATGACTTCAATCAAAAACAAACACAGCGCAATGACGGGCAGAAAACCGGTGTAAATCACAATTGCGATGTGAAAATCGGCGTTTTTCAAGGCCAAAAAAGTTTCCAAACTCACGCCGAGCATACCCATCAACACGATGCTGAACAGGAAGATAGTTCGCAACGAAAACAGCAAAAATCCGCGCAGACGCGACCAGTTCTCGCGCTCGATATACAGGGCGATCCGGCTCAACGCGTACTTTTCCAAGCCCAAGGTTGCCAGCGTTGACAGCAGCGTGACAATGGAAATAGCCACGCTGTAATCACCAAAAGCGTCGATAGCCAGATGCCTGGCCAGAAAAATATTCGCCCAGTACATCAGCGCATAATTACACAGGCTCAAGCCGAACAGCATCATCGAACTGAAATTACTGGGATGGACGGAAAATTTTGGGTTCAATAATAAATCCATTAAATTGATAGGCAGTTTTTCAGGGCCGGAAGGTGAAAAGCCCCGAAGCACATTGTTAATGATGGATGTTCAGTGATGCGCTTCATTGCATACTATTCTTAAGTGTTAATTCGTTCATTCAGCACCAATAGAGGCTCTTATGTGTGTGTGTATGTTTTCTTTACCGTATAAATCGATGACTTCAACCGTAATGTCGTCATTCGGTGCGGTGACTAGAAAATCCTCAATTGTTTTCATAATGACATGATCGATAAATTTGGCTTTACTCGCAGTAATGCCGCTGTTTGCCTCAATGGTATTGCGACCAAGAACACCAGGATTCCGGAAGGAATATCATATTTAGATGACAGTAGTGGTATTGAGCGTATTTGTGTATCGCGTTAATAATCCTTTAGTTCTAAAGAGGGCGTACATTGATGCCCCGGGTTATTCCTGAAGGGGTAGTGAGTCTTTGGCAGGCAACCATTAAAGACCATCATCCTAGCTCCTTAAGCTTTCAATAAGCTTTCACAATTTTTCGAGTACGTCATGTGGACGCAACGGCTCATTCTAGCTGCAGATTTTTGTTGTTGAAAAGAGAATAAGTAACGTGCTGTTTTTTACTAGGAATCACAATAAAGCCTAACAACAGATTTATTATGTTGTAGATTTGCAAATTTCTTGATTATTTGTTGCTCTGTAACAAAACTGTAACAACGCTGTCATTAAGCTGTCATTTTTTTTCCATATTCTTGCCCTGACTTTTTCGATAACAACCAAGAGCAAAATATGAAACTTTCTAAACTGACATTGGCCATCGCTG
>JBLRXA010000184.1:1293-5703 GCA_047920955.1 Methylobacter sp.
CGCATCAGCAAGCGCAGTTGCCATGGACTTGTATGTTGATATTAAAACCAAGCAAATTTTTGCGGAACCGGGCCGTGGCCGGGAACTGATGGGGGCTTTCGAGAAGGTTCAGGATGCTCCGGCGAAATTGGATGAAGCGGAAATTAAAGCTATTCGCGAAGATTTGGCATTAAAAGATAACGCGATCAAAGCATTGGAAGAACACGCCGCAGAAGCTACGGGGCCGAAATCAGTGAATCTCAAGCTGAATGAAAACGGCATACAGTTTGAGACGGCGGATAAAAACTTCAATTTCAGACTGGGCGGCCGTATCCATGCCGATGCCTCATACAGCAGCGATGATAATTTTGTTAAAAGAGGTACAAGAACGCATGTTGAAGCCAATGACGGCACAGAAATCCGTCGCGGACGTATGGAATTCTTAGGCACTTTCTATAAAGACTGGGAATTTAAAAGCCAGGTTGATTTTGCCGATAACAATATCGCTGTTAAAGACATGTTTGTGCAATATAACGGTTTAAAGGTTGCCGCTCTTCCTTTAGCGATCACTTTCGGTCAACAAAAGCAGGCATTTAGCCGTGAGCTGCAGGAAAGTTCCAACGATATGATGTTTATGGAACGCTCGTTGATGAATGTGCTTAATGAACCCACAGTGGATCGTGCGATCGGTCTGAATATCGCCAGTCTCAACAAAAACTGGACAGGCCAAGTCGGTATTTACGGCGATACCATTAAGCCTAATGCTGAAAATAATAAAGCGGACGAGGGTTGGGCAATTAACTCCCGTTGGACGTATGCGCCGATCAATGAAAAAACCAAGCTGATACATTTAGGGGTCGCTGGTAATTACCGGGCTCCGGACGCTAAAGATCAGGTCAATGACAGCGATTTAAAATATTCCTATGAAACCTCTCATATGTCTAACCTGAAACTGATTGATACCGGACATATCGCCAACATTAACAACATCAAAATGGTGGGACTGGAAGCTAACGGTTTGTACGGGCCTTTCACGGTAGGCGGCGAATATACCCATACCTGGCTGGATCGAAAAGATAGTGCTAACAATATGGAGTTTGACGGCTGGTATGGAGAAGCCTCATGGACAATAACCGGCGAATCGCGTAAGTATAAAAAAGGTAAATTCTATAAAGTGGAGCCTAACAAGAATTTCAGTTTGAAAAATGGCGGCTGGGGCGCATGGGAAGTGGCGACGCGTTACGCGGAAGCTGATTTAAACAGCGGTGCCGTTAACGGCGGACAGATGAGCAATATTACTGTTGCGCTCAACTGGTACGTCAACAATAATATCCGCTTTATGGCAAACTACAATAAAGTGTTGGATATTAGCCGGTCTCCATTAACGACGGTTAGCGGTGGAAAGCCGGATAGTCTGGATATGTTCATGGTTCGCGGACAATTGGCATTCTAAAGCGCGTTTTCTAACCTGTTACATTAACGAGTACTCAGTCAACTTTATTCTGACGGTTAAGCAACTGGATGTGGGGGCGACTTCAGTCGCCACTGGGCGGCTAAAGCCGCCCCCACAGTGACAGGCATCGGTCATTTCTAAATTGACTCAATACGAGAAAGCCGCACTGATTTATCAGTGCGGCTTTTTTTATGGTTAATATTTCATATATGATGAGCGATTTAAAAATCTGTCACAAACGAGGTTAGCGTTGAAAATCAGTCACATCATGAA
Source organism: Methylobacter sp. (assembly GCA_047920955.1). GTDB lineage: Bacteria > Pseudomonadota > Gammaproteobacteria > Methylococcales > Methylomonadaceae > Methylobacter_A. The sequence continues at coordinate 2,999 of JBLRXA010000184.1, forward strand.
ATGGATGCCGGTTTTATATTTGGCGGGATGCACATTGGCTCCTGTTAACTCCACTAGCCAGTGGACTGTAGAGCCGGTCAGCCACTATGACTCGGGTTATGACAAAGGCACGGAAATCGTCAGTGTGCAGCAATCGACGTTGCGGGCGGCGCTCAGCAACTTCGACAGTGGCGAAGTCGATGTGCTGGATGTCAGCCATCCTGATCGTTTGCAAAGAACTGCACGGTTTGTACTGGGGCTAAACAAGGGAGAGGAATTAACTTCGGTCGCTTTTCATCCTGATTTGGATATATTTGCAGCGGTTATCGATGCCGGTAACCGTCCCGGCAGGTTGGAGATTCGTTCGGCAACCACTGGGCTGTTGGTGGATCGTATCATCGTCGGCTTTGGCCCGGATGCGGTGGTTTTTTCCGAAGACGGCAAGCTTGCAATGATTGCCAATGAAGGCGAGGATTTTTTGTTTGAGCCGTCAAGCCAACAATTTTTTACCCCGGAAGGCAGCGTGTCAATCGTGCGGCTAAGTCAATCCGGACATATTGTCAGCCATAAAAACCTGGAGCTGGCTAACATGACCAATCATGAGGGTTTTGTCATCACCGAAAGCGGACGTTTTTTGGCAAGGGAAATCGACTGGAATGGCGACGGCATCATCAGCAAGCGCATGGATTTCGATGGTAATGGCGTTATTGAAAATAAAAAAGTTATCCTGGGTTATTTTGAAGGACATGATGTATTTGGTACCGAAACCCAGGGCGAAAAGAAAATTTTGATTCCGATAAAAAACCGTTCGCCAGCATTATTGGAACCGGAATATATTGCGATTACCCCTGATTCAAGCAAAGCCTATGTAACCTTGCAGGAAAATAATGCAGTGGCGGTGATTGATTTGGTCAACGAGCAGGTTATCAGCTATTACGGCCTGGGCGTGACCGAACATAAAACCGATGCCCGCTATGACGGCTGGATAAATTTTGATGACTCGATGGCGGGCTTGCGTGAACCCGATGGAATTACCACGGTGGGCAATGGCCGTTATTTTGTCACCGCCGATGAAGGCGACAGCGATTCGGATAGTTCTCTGCCAATGGACGGCCAGCCGACCGGCGGCGGTCGTTCGGTCAGTGTTTTCGATGCGGCGACAGGCGTCTTGCTGGGCGATACCGGCAACCAGCTTGATGAGTTTGCCTTCGCTAATCAAGTTTACCCGGAGCTTCGCAGCAACAAAAAAGGCTCGGAACCGGAAATGCTGGTTGCTTTCGATCTGGACGGCATCCCGTATGTTGCCGTTGGCATGGAAAGAGCCGGTGCGCTTGAATTGATTTCCTTGGCTGATCCGGTTCATCCTAAAGTCGTCGCTTTGGGCAAGATTAGCGGCGATGAAGACAAGTCGCCTGAAGGCATCGCCCATTTTGTCGTGGATGGCGAGCATTATCTGCTGACGGCCAATGAAATGAACGGAACGGTTGAGTGTTTTAAAATCGTTCGGCAAGGCGCTGATTAGGGATGTCGGCATAAAAACTCCACGCGGGACGGGGTTGCAAACCCCGTCCCGCGTGGAGCGTAGCCGAAGGGCTCTGTACGAACTGACGGCCCATTCATGGACGCCGCAAGCACTACCTACGCCCCTCCGTTCTTCAGCCAAGCGACCAGTTCCGGCTCGGTAATATTACCTGCCGCCAACTGTTCAAATAGCCGCACTCGATTTTCCGGTGTGCCCGACATATCGTTACCGTGCAGTTTTAAAAATAATCGGGTAATAACGTATGCAGTGCGCTTGTTTCCATCGTTAAACGGGTGGTTACGCGCAATGCCAAAACCATAAGCCGCCGCTAAAGCATATAAATCATTTTCCCCGTAAGCATGCAGGTTTTGCGGACGAGCCAGAGCGGAATCCAATAAGCCTTTATCTCTAATGCCGGACAAGCCGCTATGTTCCGCCAGCTGTCGTTGATGAATAGCCAATGCTAATTCTGCGCTAATCCATTGCCAGGACATTTACTTTGCCAGAGCTTTTAAGATGTCACGGTCTTCACGCATGATGTCTTCAGCGACACTCATTTGTTTAGCAAATTCTTCGTTGTAGGGCGTTAATTTATAACCGTCTTCTGTTTCCGTTAAATACAGTTTATCGCCCTTATCGACGCGTAAACGATTAAGTACTTCTTTGGGGAGAACTACGCCTGCCGAATTACCAATACTGCGAATCGCTAATTCCATAAATTACCTCGGGAATGTTATTACAATTGTTATCACTTAATATAAGCTATTTATTATGACTAGTAAATGTCGATTAGCCATCTACAGAACCGCTATTCTCAGTCATGGCCTATGACTTTTAGCTGGGCGCGCAGGTTCTCAAGTTCTTCGATCAAGTCCAGCGCCAGTGCAATACCGGCCAGATTAACGCCCAGATCGCGCTGCAGTCTGAGTGTGGAACGTACCCGCACCAAACTGGCTCCTGAAAAACGCCATAAATGTATCTCATCCCCTTGCGGTTCGATAATGCTTTCTTCAACCAGGCTGATAACCCAGTCTGCCTGGACGCCGCAAGCCTGGCACAATTGTTCCAAGGTCAGGCTGTCATCTTCAATGACGGTTCCGGTATGTACTGGCAATAAGTCATGTGATTTCATTAGCTTTATACCCCCAAAGATAGACGCGGATTAAAATCAAGTTCTTGCTGCATTTTTTGGTAGATGACTTTG
>JBLRXA010000185.1:0-5699 GCA_047920955.1 Methylobacter sp.
TAACAGGACGAAAACGCCTGGAACATCGCTTTCGGCAGGCGGTGGAATCGGCGCCCAATGCGATTGTGATGATTAATAAGTCCGGCATCATTGAAATGGTCAACTCGCAAACCGAAGCCTCTTTCGGTTACTCACGCACTGAATTGGTGGGGCAAATGGTGGAAATGTTGATACCTGAACGCTTCCGCCAAGCCCATGTCGGTTTCCGCCAAGCGTATTTTGCCGATCCGGTATCCAGGCCGATGGCTGCGGGTCGGGAGCTCTACGGCTTACGCAAAAACGGCACTGAATTTCCGGTCGAAATTGGCCTTAGTCTAATCGACAGCAAAGAGGAAACGCTGGTGCTGAGCACGATTGTCGAAACCACCGCCCGAAAAGCCGCCGAGCAACAAATTCGCCAGGCGCAAGTGAACCTGGCGATTGCCCAGAACGAAATCAAGATTGCCCAACGCATCCAGGCCTCGCTGTCGCCGTCCGCACCGATCAAATCCAACCATTTTGAAGTCACCGGTTTCTGCCTGCCCGCCGACCAAGTTGGCGGCGATTATTTCGATTATTTTTACCGCGATGCAGACCGTCTGGACATGATTATCGCCGATGTCTCCGGCCATTCCATCGGCCCTGCGCTGTTTATGGTGGAAACCCGTAGTGCCATCCGCACTCAAGCCAGCGGCTCGGGTACGCCTGCTGAAACCCTGAGTGTACTTAATAATTTTCTGTTTGAAGACCTGGACCGGTCCGATTATTTTATCAGCCTGTTTTATCTTCAATACAACAGCGCCAATCATCAATTAAGCTTTGCCAATGCCGGCCACCCTCCCCCGTTATTGCTCAGCCCCTACCAAAGCGAATGCAGGCAGCTCGATGCCGACGGCTTGATATTGGGCGTCAACAAAAATGTGGTGTTTGAAGAAAGGACAACCCGGCTAGGCCAGGGCGATTTAATCCTGCTGTATACCGACGGCTTGACCGAAGCGGAAAATGAAGCGGGTGAATTTTTCGGCCTGCAGCGCGTCAGCGACATTCTCGTACAACAGGCCCAAAAAAGCCCGCAAGCCATCATTGACGCGCTGCTGGAACAATTAAAACAGTTCTGCCGCAGCGACTCTTTTAACGATGACATTACCTTGATGGTGTTTAAACGGCATTAGGTGATTTTCTGAAAAGGACAGCCCTAATGTCCAGCCCCGCCGCCCGTTCCACTTGATAGCGTTTTCCCCGTCAGTCACGGGGAAAATATAAGGTGTCCAATCGGGTCTGTTTTGAACGCTGCCCCCTGCAAAATTTAACATCCCCATCGATTTAAAACGTCCTATCTCGTCGCAACGGCGGTTTATGATGCTGCACATCCGATAAATGCCGTTAGCGAATCTGCGCCAAAAACCACGGCATCGCTCTTTAACAATACAAAATCCCCGTTCACGCTTTGCATGACCCGCTCCAGATTTCATGTTATCAACAATTTAGGAGACATTATGTTTACGAAAACCTATCCCCACGCGCTGACAAACTGGCTAAACAATGTCGCACGGTTTCAACAAAAAAAAGCGCCCGACACCGGTTTTCAACACACCACTCACAGCGAACCCATCGTGCAGCTGTGGATATTACGTTTATTGGTGCCGCTGGAATGTCACCGCAAGTTTATTGGCCGACGCAACTACGACAATGAGGAAATTGCCCGTATGCTTGGCTTGCAAATTGACGATGCTAATGATGTGTTTAACGAAGCGGCTTTGGAAGAGGCGCTTAGACAAGCGCTTAGCGAAAACAATATTGATGTTAATGACAACAAAGACGACACACCGCGTTTCGATCCTGAGCAGGCGCGTAGACAATTAAAACAGCGTTATAAACAAGTCGCTAACAACCCTGACTGCAGCGCATTGCCGCAACCTTTGGCCGATAACATCGCGCAATTGACCGCGCAGATTGGCTTGTCCCCGGCAGAAGCCCATATTCTGGCGTTTGCGATTATGATCCGTACCGACAGCCTGCTCGACGATGCTTGTGACTGGTTGGGACGGGATTTGAATACGCTCAAACTGTATCGGGTCTTGTCGGTGCTGCTGGGCTTTCCGCAAGACCAGATTCGCGAGGCTTTGAGCAGTCGCTCCATGTTGGCGCAGACCTCGCTGGTGGTGTTGTGCGATCATCGTGGCGAATTGGGTCGCAAGCTGGATTTGTTGTCGAATAACTTTGCCAGCCGCCTGATGACCGAAACCGGTTCCCCGGTTGACTGGCTACGTGACATGATTGTACCCAGCCAAGCGCCGGTCTTAAGTTTGACCGATTACCCCCATCTCAACGGGCAACTGGATTTTCTGCAACCTTATCTGCAACAGGCGCTAAACAGCACCCGTAAAGGCGTTAACGTGTTCCTTTACGGCACACCTGGCACCGGAAAAACCCAGTTGACCCGCGTATTAGCCGCGTTAATGGACTGTCCTTTGTACGAAATTGCCAGTGAAGACAATGACGGTGATCCGGTGGATGGCGTGCAACGTTTACGCGCTTTTCGTGCCGCGCAAGTGTTTTTTCAGCACAGCCCGGTGTTGATGTTGTTTGATGAAGTCGAAGATGTGTTTAATGGCGGCACTGGCTTTTTTGGCAGCAAAAGCATCGCACAAACCCGCAAAGCCTGGATGAATAGGCTGTTGGAAAGCAATTCGATACCGACATTCTGGCTCGGCAACAGTATCGACAGCGTCGATCCGGCCTTTATCCGCCGCTTCGACTGGGTGATTGAATTGCCGGTGCCGCCTAAAGCGCAGCGCGAAAGGATTATCCGTGCAAGTTGCAGCGAGGTGCTGGACGATCAGGCTATCAAACGCCTGGCCGCCTGCGAAGAACTGGCGCCTGCGGTGGTCACCCGTGCCGCCGAAGTGATTGGCTCATTACACGGCCAATTTCCACCGGAACGCCTGTCAACCGCGTTACAAGCGCTGATGGACAAAACCTTGCAAGCGCAAGGCCATCCCGGCCTTAACAACGACAACGCCGTGCGCCTGCCGGATTTTTACGATTCCGAACTGCTCAACTGCGATGCCGATCTGACCCAAATTGCCCAAGGCATTCAACAGCACGGCAGCGCCCGTTTATGTTTGTTTGGTGCGCCCGGCACCGGCAAAAGCGCCTATTCACGCTGGTTGGCCGACTATCTGGACAAACCGCTGCACGTCAAACGCGGCTCGGATTTATTGAGTATGTGGGTTGGCGGCACCGAGAAAAACATTGCCCGCATTTTTAAAGAAGCTGAGCAAGACCACGCGGTGTTGCTGATTGATGAAGTCGATAGTTTTTTGCAAGACCGCAACAGCAGCCAGCACTCGTGGGAAATCACCGGCGTCAACGAAATGCTCACGCGCATGGAAGCCTACAACGGCGTCTTTATCGCCTCCACTAATCGGCTCGATGGCCTAGATGCCGCCTCGTTACGGCGCTTTGATTTGAAAGTGAAATTCGACGCGCTCAAACCGCAGCAAGCCTGGAAACTGCTGCTAAGCCATTGCCAAGCGCTAGGTCTGCCCGAACCCGACAACGCGCCCTGCAAAAGCTCGACGGCCTGACCCCCGGCGACTTTGCGGTACTGGAAAGACAGCATCGGTTTAGGCCGATTACCGATGTCAATGCGCTGATTGATGCCCTGTATGCTGAATGTGCGTTAAAAACACCGCTGCAACGGCAACCGATGGGCTTTACTTGAGTGAGTCCCACACTGAACTTTCACCACAACATTAATTCAAGGAATCCAAACATGATCTCCAAAGCCCTGATCGAAAAACTCCAAAGCAGTCAACATCTGGTCATCTTCACCGGTGCTGGCGTGTCTGCTGAATCCGGCATTCCGACCTTTCGCGATGCTTTAACGGGCTTATGGAAAAATTACGACGCCGAAACCTTAGCCAGCGAATTTGGTTTTCTGGCCGATCCGGCCTTGGTTTGGGGCTGGTATGAAGGGCGGCGCCTGCGCATGATGCAAAGCCAGCCCAATCCCGCGCACCTGACTATTGCGCAACTGGCAAAACAAGTGCCCAAGCCCACCCTGATTACCCAAAACGTCGACGACCTGCATGAACGCGCAGGCAGCCGTGATGTCCTGCATTTGCACGGCAGCTTGCATCAGCCACGCTGTTGGGTGTGCGCCAAAACCTATCACTTTCCCGAATCCCCCTTGCCGGAAAACCCCGTCGACTTGAACAGCCGCATCACACCGCCACGCTGTCCGCACTGCGACGGCGTTATTCGTCCCGGCGTGGTCTGGTTTGGCGAAGCCTTGCCCACCCAAGCGTGGCAATCAGCAGAACAGGCCTGTGAACAGTGCGACTTGATGTTCGTTATCGGCACCTCAGGCTTGGTTTGGCCAGCGGCAAAATTACCGCATTCCGCCCATCATGCAGGCGCAAGTCTGGTGCAAATCAATCCGGGCATCACCAGTATTAATGGCGTAGCGGCTTATAACCTAGCGGGCAAAGCCGGTGAAATCTTGCCGCAACTATATGCGGCAACTTTTAATGACAAGCCGTGATGTGGCTCATGGTTATTCCAATAATGCCAAGTTGAACCGAATAGTAACGGCTAACAAACGTTTATCGCGTGTCCATAATTTGGCATTCGCTGTGAGCTGTGTTGATGCTAACAAATGCACATCAATAAGGCCGATACCTAAACCGAATAGCGTGTGTGTTTCTATAAAAAGATTGATTTCATCAGCAAATGCCACTGAGGCTTGCGGCAAATTGCCCAACAGCGCCAAAATGTTTTTACGTTGCGGTAAATTGCCTAATGCGAGTTCACCGCGCACAAAGGGATGGCCTAACACTTGATTGTTTTCCAGCAAATTAACTAATAGCGGCTCTTTGCTGCGCAAATGATCAATCCAGACCGAAGTATCAACTAAAACCATCACGGTTAAATGTCGGTTTGGCGGCGTGGAATGGCTTGCAAATCGGCAGCGATACCGCCTAAATTGGCTAAACGCTTGGCACTTTCACGTTCTATCAGTGCTTTTAAGGCTTCTCTTATTAGGCTGGATTTTTCTTTCAGGTTGGTTAAAGTTTGGGCTTTTTCCAGTAATTCATCATCTAATACGATCGTGGTTCTCATGGCATTATCCTCAAAAATAGTCATCGAATGATGCGCTTTTTTGTGTATCTAAGCAATATTTACGGCATGCACAGCGTACCTACACACAGCGGCAACATTAGCGCATTCCGCTCATGTTGCTTTTAACGGCATTTGACCCTGTAGATTATCTACACCATACTTCAACCGCCAAAATTCACTGAGCCTGGCAGTATGAACAGGCTGAATTCGCCATCATCTTAGGAGCATAACCATGCCAAACAGAGCCGAATTAGAAAACCAGTTAGTCAATGAAATACATTATCTCCCTATTGAAGCCGTGGAATCGATGTTGAAATTGGCCTTATTAATGAAAAAAACAAATTCAGCTGATATTCCACAACAAGCCAATAATTTTGCCGATTTTATTAGAAGCTCCCCGCTAATGGGGATTGATATAGAGTTAACGCGAGATAAGTCACCGTGTCGGGATATAGAGCTGTGAAATATTTATTGGATACCAATGTCATTTCCGAGTTAAAGCGCCCCAAACCTAATGGAAAAGAGTGGTTGATTGGTTTGCTAAGTAATGAGCACGAAATAACTTGAGCAAGTAGTCGTTGCAATGCGGTAAA
>JBLRXA010000186.1:0-5668 GCA_047920955.1 Methylobacter sp.
ATTGTTATGGCGGTGCGTTTACTCGAATGGTTTTTAGCGCGTCTGGCCATGTAAGTTTGGCCGTACAACTTTCAAACTTACAGCAGCGGGAACATTTTATCGGGGTTAAGGATGCCGTTCGGGTCGAATTGGCGCTTGATGGCGCGCATCAAGGCCAACGAATTGGCATCGAGTTCCCGGTCGACAAAATCCCGTTTTTCCAGGCCTACGCCGTGTTCGCCGGATAAGGTGCCGTTTAACGCCAACACCAAGGAAAAAATTTCATCAAGGCAAGCGTGGGCTTTTTGGCCTTGCTCCGGCTGGTCGGGGTCGAGCAATAAGTTGACGTGAATGTTGCCATTACCAGCGTGGCCAAAATTGATGATGGGCAGGTCGTATTTTTTCGACAACTCGCCGAGCCCTGCTATCAGCGCAGGCATTTCGGTGACCGGCACCGCGACATCTTCATTGATTTTTTTCGGCGCGACTTTGCGCAAGGCCGGCGACAAGGCTTTACGGGTTTGCCACAATGCTTTGACTTCAGCCTCAGTTTGCGCCAGCCTGATGTCCAGCAGACCGTCGTTTTTGGCGGCAGCCATCACTTTTTCCGCCGCCGTGTCCAGTCCCTCCAATTGGCCGTCGACCTCTATCATTAGCATCGCCCCCGCCTGTTCGGGCAGGTCTGTTTCCGAATAATGCCTAATCATGTTGATGGCATTGCCGTCGATAAATTCCAGCGCACAGGGAATCACCGGCTGCGACATGATCGCGGAAACCGCTTTGGCGGCATCGGACACCGAATGGTACAGCGCCCTGAGCGTTTTGGTGGCTTCCGGCAATGGCGTCAGTTTCAGCGTCGCTTGGGTGATAATCGCCAGCGTGCCTTCGGAGCCGAGTAGCAGCCGGGTCAGGTCGTAGCCGACCACGCCTTTGCTGGTACGCACACCGACGCGGATGTTTTTGCCCGCGCCGGTGACGGCGCGTAGTCCCAGCGTATTTTCCCTTGGCGTGCCGTATTTGACCGCTCTGGGCCCTGCGGAGTTGTAGGCCAGATTGCCGCCGATGCTGCAAAAAGCGGCGCTGGTCGGATCGGGCGGCCAGAAAAAACCGCGCTCTTTGGCGATGTCTTGCACTTGCTGGTTGGTCATGCCCGGTTCGACGATGATGTAGCGGTTGTCGGGGGAAAATTCGACCAGCTTGTTCATGCGTTCCAGCGACACAATCAGGCCGCCTTTTAGCGGCACGGTCGCGCCGGTGGTGCCGGTGCCGCGTCCTCTGGCGGTCAGTGCAATATTGAATTGGTTGCAGGCATTGACCACGGCGACTACTTGTTCATGCGTGGTCGGAAACACCACCGCTTGCGGCAACGCATGGCGGCGGCTGTTGTCATAGCCGTAAGTCCAGCAGTCCTCCGGCGCGGTGAACAGGGCGTCGGCAGCGAAAATATCAGCCAGTAAGGATAAAAAACCGGCGGGCAGGGGGGTAATTTGAGTCAATGTTGTTTAAAAAAACCGAGGGGTTATGGGGTTTAGCCGCCAAATAATTGATGATCAATCAGGTCGCACAAACAATGGGTGATTAAGACATGAACTTCTTGAATATGCGCACTGGACGTTGATACCACACGGATTTCGATGTCGGTTTCATGCAGCAAGGGCGCAATCATACCGCCATTATTGCCGGTCAGCGCGATCACGGTGATGTCCTTGTCGTGCGCAGTAGTCACGGCTTTGGCGATATTGGCGGAATTTTCGCCGTCGCTGTAAACGACCAATATATCGCCGCTTTGGCCTAAGGCTCTAAGCTGTTTGGCGAAGACATCATCAAAATGGGAGTCGTTAGCGATTGCGGTCAGCGTGGTGGCGTCACCGGTTAATGCGATGGCGGGCAACGAAGGCCGGTCGCGCTCATATTGGTTGAGCATGGCCGATGACAGCAATTGGGCGACCGCAGCTGAACGGCCATTGCCGCAAGTCAGGATTTTTTTATCATTGAGCAAAGTGGCGACCAAGCGTTGCGAGGCGAATTCAATCAGCTCGCCAAGGTTGGCCAGCGTATCCTGCTGGATTTGCAGGCTGTCGGAGAAATGGTTGATGATGCGGTTTTGTAGGCTCATAGCGCACGATTATAAAGGCTATCATTGCGGGCTGCGACCCTTTTTAAGGTTATTTCCGAGAAAGAATGCCCCTCGATGATCGCTTGTCTTTAGACATATTTAAGTCTCTATGGGCTGCCGGTATGCAGACCTTCCAAGTTTTTAAAACCTGGATGGTCTGGCTTTCGATTTTCAGAAACACATCTTGGTTCAATAGTTTAGCCATTTTATGGCCATTGTCTCGGAGGCATGGCGCGCCTCTGATAAAAGTGAGGCTATCCCGATCTCACCTTAAATGATTGTCCACGAAAGCCACGCAACTTTTCTGCCGTCCCGGAACTCACTTAAAACGCATTCTGTATCCAATTAATGTCGCCGTTGCCGGACAGGGCAACGACGTCGAAGCGGATGGCGCCTTTGATTTTGTGGGCGGCAAGGTAAATATGTGTGGCTGCGATGATGCGGGCTTGTTTGGCGTGGGTGACGCTTTCGGCGGCGCTACCGTATTTGTCGGTTTTGCGAAAGCGCACTTCAATGATGGCCAGCGTTTGTTGATCCATCATGATTAAATCCAGTTCGCCCTGTTTACAGCTGAAATTCCGGCACACCGGTTTGAGTCCTTTGTTAATCAGGAAGTTGTGCGCCTGCTGTTCGGCGCTTTCGCCGCGCAGCAAATGCGCGGCTTTGGCTTTAAGTTCAGTAAACAGCATGGTCGGTGGGTTGTGCTTGCAGAGCGGGTTTAATGCCGATGGGCTGGGGCTGGCCGTTGACAAATCTGGCGCATAGCAGTTTGCGCCGGATACGCTGGTCGGTGCTTAATGACAGTGTTCCTGTGGCGCCGGGGTAAGGGGTGGCGTCGAGCGTGTCCAGCCTTGTTGCCAGTTTGTAGGCATCAATGCCCATGGCGATCAGGCGCAAATAAGAGCTGGGGAACTGGCTCCAGGTTTCAGCTAAGGCGGCCATGCCAAGTTCGCCGGGATAAGCGGGGTCAAATAGCCAAGGGGTATCGCAAAAGGTTATTTTGTCGAGGCGGGCATCCTGTACGGCGTCGATTTGGCCGCTGTAAATGCTAGGTAGGGCATAAACCGGCAGGTTGCCGGCTTGGTAAAGTTGTAGCTGCGGATTGAGCAGGCGCGCTTCGGCGCTGTGGGCGCTGAGCAAAATGGCGTCGGCATCTTGGCGTTTTCTCGGCGTGTATTGTGCGGATGGTATCAGCGTCAGGATTTTCTGGTAACGCTGTTCGCTTTCATCCAGATTCAGCAGTTTTTGAATCGGCGCTGAAAAGTCGGTTTCTTTGGGGTTGTAAGTTTGCATTTCCAGAATGTGGCCATTGTGATTTTCCCAGTGTTCGCTCAGATAAGTGGCGCTACGCTGGCCGGGCGCGTTGTCGGGAACCAGCAGCAGGGCTTTTTGATGGCCGTCTTCCCAGGCTTTTTCGGTGACTTGTTCGCTATCATCAAGCGGGCTGAGGCTGAACTGGTAGAGCCTCTGTCTTTGCAGGCCGGGGATGTGGTTCAACGCCAACACCGGCACTTCGAAATCAACGCTGTCGGCGAGGATTTGTATCTGCTCTTTAGCCAGCGGGCCGATGATTAATTGTGCGCCTTCGGCAAGTGCCAGCTCGTAGAGGGCGCGAGGCTCGGTTTGTTCGCTGTCGTAAAAGCGGATGGACGGTTTATGGATGTTGTCGGCATGGTTGTAAGCGGCCATGAAGCCTGCGCGGATGGCGTTACCGGCCTGGGCGAAAGCGCCTGATTTGGGCAGTAACAGTGCGATGGCTTTGATGGGCTGGGAGGTGATGTCTGGGGTGTCATCGGGACTGTTTAAAAAGCGCAAGTCGGCGGGATGGGTTGGAAATGTTGCCCGCCATTGGCTGATTTGTTGGTTAAAATCAGGCTGGTTGATGGCTTTTAAAATAGTGGCCAAGGACAGCCAAGCGGCGGCATCGTCGGTTTGATGAGTTTGCAGTTCGGTATCGGGCAATAGGTTTAAGGTTTCGAGAATGGCGGCCTGATTTTTTTCCCGCTGTTCGGGTTCGGCAATGAGCGGGTGCAATGCCATTCTGGCTTTGGCGCTGTCCAGTAGGTTGCCGGTGAGCGAGTAGGCAAAGGCCTGCGCCTGAAAATATTTGATTTGCTTGTCCGGGGGCAGTTGTTGCGGTTGCAGTTGCGACAGGTTGTCAAGTGCCTGTTCGGCTTCGCCAAAACTGAGCAGAATCTGTGCATAAAGGATGGCCAGTTGGGCGCGCTGTTCGGGCGACAGTTCAGCGGGGTCGATCATGTCGGTAACCTGTTTTGCGGCATTGCCATCACCGGCTTGAATCAGCGTGTCGATGGCTTGCAGGCGTTGCTGGTTTTGTTCTGTAGACCGTGGCGGTATCGCTTGCTGGTATACTTCGGTTTTTTGTTCCGGCTTGTCGTTGTTGGCTAAGGGCTGTGTGATCAAGACTTCTTGCTTGGGCGCTTCCTGGGTGACAGGCGGTCTTGCCGCGCAACCGGGGAAAAGCAACAGGCTCGGCAGCAGCGCGCATAATAATGGCGGTTTATGGTTGAGGCGCATCTTTTTATCAGTTTTCAAGTGAGGGTATTGAATGTCAAGTGAATGCGGCAAATTATACGTTGTTGCCACGCCGATAGGTAATTTAGCCGATATGAGTTTCAGGGCGGTCGAGACTTTAAAGCGGGTCGATTTGATTGCCGCCGAAGATACCCGGCATGTGAAAATGTTGCTGCAGCATTACGGCATTAGTAACAAACTGATTTCATTGCATCAGCATAATGAAGACAAGGCAGCGCAGGGCTTATTGGAAAAACTGCGCGAAGGGCTGTCGATTGCCTTGGTGTCCGATGCCGGTACGCCGCTGTTAAGCGATCCCGGTATGCCGCTGGTCAAGCTAGTGCGGGAGGCGGGCGTCGATGTGGTGCCGATACCGGGTGCCTGTGCGCTGATTGCGGCGCTATCGGCGGCAGGTTTGCCAGTGACGCAGTTCAGTTTTGCAGGTTTTTCGCCGAGGACGTCTTCAGCGCGCAAGGCGTTTTTTAGCGAACGTTTACTGTGCCCAACCACTTGGGTGTTTTACGAATCCAGTCACCGGATTTTGGCATCGTTGCAGGATATGGCCGAGATATTGCCGCTGGACCGGCAAATCGTCATTGCCAGGGAACTGACCAAATTGCATGAAACTATCGTCAAAGGCAGTCTGGCTGAATTGCTTGAGTTGGTTGAGCACGATGCCAACATGCGCAAAGGCGAGTTTGTGGTGCTGGTTGATGGCGCGACTATAGACAAACAACAGCAGGACATTACTCCCGAGCAGCAAAAAATACTAAGCGTGTTACTGACCGAATGCTCGATTAAAACCGCTGTTGCCTTGGCAGTGGAAATCACCGGCGTCAGGAAAAAACTGTTGTATCAGGCGGCGTTGGCGATGGAAAAAACGCAAGAGGCGTAGTTTTTGCGTTAATGGCTGCGGCGCAAGGTTCTAGTCTAACTTTTGCTTGTGCGTATCATCGTGATGCGGATATATGTTACACTGCGCGCTGAAAGAGTCGGCTGAGCAGTCGCTGTTTTATCGCAAGATAAGATGGAGGAAAG
>JBLRXA010000187.1:0-5564 GCA_047920955.1 Methylobacter sp.
CTTAACGGCACAATTCCTGACTCCGGATAGGGTTTTAAAATGAGAATTGCTGCAATCTTCCGGCTCAGCTTCAGTCGCCGCCAAAAAGATGTTATAAGGCGGATCTTCCAGCATACCGATACACAAATAACCTTTCATATTTTTCTCCTACAGAGCACAAGCGCCAAAATTATCTTCATTGGTTGGTGGTGCGGTTCGCGCCGGTTCTTTTATGCCTCTAAATTCCAGCCTTAATTCAATGCGTCGGCTTTCTTCCAGGGTATCTTTTTGTGAATTGGAAGAATAGCCGCCGACCAGAAATAGTTGCCGGATGTCTTCGCGCTGTTGGCTTGACAGTTCTTGTTCGCCTTCATCGGGTTTGGCGAGTAACACACACAAGACGCGCTGACTGCGTTGCATACTCAAATTCAGGTTGAGTAAATAGCTGCCGCGCTTATCGGCAAAGCCTTCCACGACAATGCGTTTTAGCCAATCTTTGCCCAACTCGCTGTTGGCGATTTCTAGCACATTCGGAATGAAAGCGCGCAACAAGCGCGACTGGTCTTTGTTAAGCTGGTGACTGGCGGTATCAAAACGGGCACGGTCGCCAAAATCAATGGTTTGTCGATCGCGGTTGACATGAATGCCGGAAAATTGCGGGTCTTTTTGCGCGGCTTCTTCCACTTTATCCAGCAATTTCTCGATGGCTTCTCTGCGTGCATCGGCGGCGCGCTGTTCTTCAGACACGGTTTTGGTGACCGCCAACAGCGCTACGCTCATCACCAACAAGAACATCACCATCAGCGCGGTCATTAAGTCGGCAAAGGAAATCCAGAACGGCTTTTCGGCCTCATCCTTGAGCTTTTTACCGATAGAAATTCGTGTACCCAACATGGCTTAGCCCCGAACCGGAATTTTTTCGGCGACTTCGCCCAATTCCTCAATGGCGGTTTTTAAATAGTCCACGGCATCCTTGAGTTCCTTTTGATAGGCGGTATTGCTTGATTTAAGCCCTTTGACCACATTGCTGGCAAATTCTTCATGCGCATTGCCCAATTCATTGCAAACTTCTTTGAAAATATCATCAACCGAGGATTGCGCCTGTAACAGATGTTCGGCGGATTGCTTGATTTGATTGACCAGCGCTTGTGAAACGCTGGCATCTTGTTTAGCGACTTCGACGGTGGCTTTTAACTCCTGCACCATTTGCGCCATCGCATTGCCGGCGCTGTTGTAGTCATTGAGCGCAGTTTGCACGGTGGTCGCTGTGCTATTTAAAGCAATGGCGGTGGTCGCCATTTTGTCGGATACGGTGCTGGTCTGGGTGATGACGCCTGCGACGCTGTTACCGGCTTTGGCAAAGTTGTCTGCCGCCAGCGCAAGCGTTCCGGCGCTGGTTTCCATACGCTGGGTATTGTCTTTGGTGACTTCGCGCATCGAGGTTACAGAGGTTTGCATAGAGGCCACTGCGTTATTAGTTTGCGCAATCATGGCTTGCACTTGCTGGCTTAACTGCTCCACCAAACGATTGGCTTGTTCGGCCAGATGTTGCTGTGTAGCTTGATGAGATTCGGTGGATTGCTGGGCTTGTTGCGTCATCAATCGAACAAAATCAGTGACTGTTTTATTGAGGCTATCGACCGTCTTTTCAACTTTCTCACTGACTGAGGCTAATGCTGATTCGGTATTTTGCAAAAATTGCTGTTGCTGGGTGTTTTGCGCTGAGGCTGTTTGTGCTGCGTTATCTTTCAAGCTATCAACCATTACTTGCATTTGCCGCTGTACGGCGGATTGGGTTGCTATAGCCTGCTGGTCAAAGGTTGCCATGCTACTTTCAATTTTGCCGGTCAGTGATTCAACGGTGTGCTGGGTATGCTGTGCAAGGTTTTTTTGTTGTTCAACATTGCTCACTGCGGTTTGAGTGGCTTGTTCCTTCATCACCTCAATCATGCTGGTAAGCTGTTGCTGCATTGCCGCCATGCTGGTTTGAACCTGGGTTGCCAGTTCTTTAGCCAAGGTCGACGCATTTTGTTGCAGATTATCCTGTTGATGTTGATGCGTAGTAACCGCTGTTTGTGCCTGCGCCTGGAGTTGATCGGTCATGGCGGCGACTTTATCGCCGAGTGCCGTTAAAGTTTGCTGAAGCTGATTATTGGTTTCCGATTGTGACGATTGCACCATATCTCTCAGCTGACCGACAAATTCCGTCATGGTGTTATTTAGCGCAAGTTGCCTGGCTTCCATTGATTCAAGCGCCACACTCAAGCGCTCGCTCATCACATCGGCTGCGTTCTTTCCGGCGTCGCCAAGGTTGCTGGAAAGCTGGTCAAAACGGGCAACCGTTAATTGCATGGCGGTGGTCGTCTGTTGTAGCAACTGGTTAATGTTGCCCATTTGTCCGCCAAACATATCTTCCATTTTCTGAGAAAAGGTAATCAACGCTTCATTTAGCGCACGGGTCACGACTTCGCCATTATTATCGGTCGTGGTACTGACCGCCGCCGCAATTTTTTGCAGTGGTTCGCTCAAACTGTCCGAAATGGCTTGGGCAATGCGATCGCCGCTTTGCTCAGTGGTTACAATCTGGGCTCTTGAACTTTCTGAGAAACTGGCGGCGATGGCTTCGGTTTGGTGACGAGTCATTTCTGCCAGTATTTCTTTCAGGTCTGAAACCAAGGAGTCTTTAAGTTGCGCAGTTTGTGTGGCGCTGCTTTCACCGGCTTTGACTAATCTGGCTAAATATTCTTCGCCCGCGCCCCCTTCAAATAGGCTATCCAATAACTGACAGAGTTGTTCAAGCTGTTTGATACGTTTTGTGACGATCACTTTTTCAACGAAAGTGGTGATCATAGCCAAAGCAATCGCACTGGCCGATACTGTAAACGCCTCAACCACGCCATGAATCAGAGTATCCAAACTAACGCGAACTGTTTCGGGATCGCTGCTGACTGAAAACGTCGAGAGTCCGCGTAATAATCCGGCAAACGTACCAATGATGCCTAGGCCAGTCAAAATACCGGGTTGATGCTTGAAATATTCTGTTTTGAGTTCAACGGCAATGACTGTTTCGACATTAAAAAACACTTCTGCAGGAACGGTCGAGCGCCAACGAACGACGCGCTCTTGACCCATGTCATCAGGAGCCGTTTGCGCATGTAAGGTTTCGGCGAACTCAGACCAGCAATGTACAAATTTTTTGGTCGTCATAATCTCACTACCGATGAGATCAATGTTTATCGCTTGATTGCTGTCCTTCAAAGTTTTTAGCTTTTTGATAGCTCGCTTTAAATTGATGCCTAAGAAAACTGAGGGGAGCCAGAAGCTGAAGATAAACAAGCCCAGTAAAATAATAATAAGGGAACCTAAAATCACTAAATGCCAATAGGCTTTTAAGTTTTCAAGGGTAATAAATTCCATTATAAATCCTGTAGATAGTGATAAAGGTGTATTGCTGGCAGCACGCGGCAGGCGGATTTGTTAGTCTTCATCCAATAGCACAGCAGGCGCGCTATCACTATGCAGCTCCATGACTTCAACGCTGCGAAGTTTGCGTGCCATAACATTGGTGCGCGTGGTTTGCAGGGTTTCCAAGGTCGTGGATGCTGAATTGATATGTTTGTGAACGGCGGCCAGTTGTTCGGAATATTTGATGAATTCTGTCTTAACTTCAGCCAGCACTTTCCAGACTTCGCTGCTGCGTTTTTGTACGGCCAGGGTTCTAAAGCCCATACTTAAGCTGTTGAGCAAGGCCGACAAGGTGGTTGGGCCGGTAATGGTGATGCGATGGGTGCGTTGTAGGCGCTCGAACAATTCTGGGTGGCGCAAGATTTCTGCGTACAGGCTTTCAATCGGCAAAAACATGATGGCGAAATCAGTGGTATGCGGCGGGTCGATGTATTTGCTGCTGATGTCTTTGGCGAAGCTTTCCACCGCTTTTAACAGTAATTTTTGCGCGGCATCGATGGTGACGATGTTGCCGTCTTCCCAGGCGGCGAGTAAAGTTTGATAGCTTTCCAACGGGAATTTTGAGTCAACCGGCAACCAGACGGTTTTTTCGTCCGCATGTCCCGGTAATTTAATCGCAAACTCGACGTTGCCGCGACTGCCTTGTTTGGTGGCGACATTGACCGCATATTGGTCGGGCGACAGGATTTGTTCGAGGATGTTGCCCAATTGGTACTCGCCCAGGATGCCACGGGTTTTGACGTTGGACAGCACTTTTTTAAGGTCGCCAACGCCAATCGCCAGATTTTGCATTTCGCCCAAGCCTTTATGCACTTGCTCAAGGCGGTCGCTGACTTGCTTAAACGATTCGCCCAGACGTTTTTCCAGGGTATCGTGCAATTTTTCATCAACGGTTTTGCGCATTTCGTTAAGCTGCTGGTTGTTGTCTTCGCGGATGGCTTTTAATTGATTTTCTATGGTTTGGCGGATGTCCAGGATGGTGTTTTTTGCCTGGAGGTTGGCATCGGCCTGCTGCTTGTTTAATTCGGCGAAATGGGCGCGTAATTGCTCGTTAAGGTCTTTGATGCCACCAGAAAATTTATCTTCAAACGATTTCAAGCCATTATTGAGTTCTTGTCGATTGACTTGCGCATCATTTTTTATTGTTGCCTCAAAGCCGTCGAGTTTTTGTCCGGTTTTGTCCCTAAACTCGTCTTGCTTGTTGTTCAGCGCTGCACTGGAAGCCTGAAATGATTGTGAGACGCTTTGCTTGAAATCGCTGGAATTGTTGATCAGTTTTTCGGACAGTTCATTCAGAGCTGCTTTAAAGGCATTCAGTTGTTGAATGTGTATCGCGCTGTTTTCAGAAATCCGTTTTAGCAGCGTATCTTGCAGGTTTTTAAAGACATCCTGTATTTCCCGCCGGTTTTCGCTACTCACTTCCCTCAGCTCTTTTCTGGATTCGGAGAAGCCGTTTTGCAGCAGGCGAGTGAATTCTTGATAGGCGGCATCGGAATGGGTGTTAACCAAGCCGTTAAGTCGCCTTAAAACAAGCAAGACTAAAATCAAAATAGCTAGATTAAAAAATAAGCCGCCGAATAGTAGTTGTGTTTCAGTCACCATGATGTCCAAGTGCCGTGTTGTGGGTAAAATCAGCTATCCCGCTAAAGGGCGGAATTCTAACACCAACTATCCGCAAACTTGGCTTAAAATTGTGGCTGTTATTTTCAGATGCCAAAGTAAAGCTGTTAATGAATCGTTTAATGGGGTGCCGCTCGAAAGAAATTGAAGCGTCTAAGTTATTTTAACGCTGACAATAACCCTAAGTATTTAGCGCATAACCACATGATTTACATGTGTTAATATTAACTATAAACATAGTTTCTGGAGATTACCAATGCCTACATCAACTGCTCAAATTTCAGCCAATCAAATCAATGCACGAAAATCTACCGGCCCAGTTACCGCGATAGGAAAAAGTAAAATTGCTACCAATGCCACCAAACACGGGATTTTTTCAAAACATTTGGTGCTGAAAGATGAAGACCCGCTGGAATATCAAGGTCTATTGGAGCAATTACAATCTGAATTAGCTCCCAGCGGCATCCTTGAGCAAGCCCTTGTTGAACGTATTGCCTTGT
>JBLRXA010000188.1:0-5548 GCA_047920955.1 Methylobacter sp.
TTAGCCGTGTCTTATGGAAATTATTACATATAAGCCAAAGCCGAACCGGCTTGCATTTTGTGTGATTTTTCATATAACTCAGAACGATATAAGAAAGGGGCAGCGAATGCCCCGTCAATTGATGGTCTTTGTAATAGAGGTAATTTTTGTGTGTAAATCAATTAGATCGATGTTGTTTTTGGCCTTGACCGGCCTTTCGGGTGTGGCCGCCTCAGCACTGCCGGTGCCTGATTCCGAGATTAATTATCCCGGCGCCAGCACAACCAAGGCGTTTGTTGCGTCGGAGCCTTACACGGTTAATATCCAGGGTTCCATGAGGACGCTTTCTTTAGGCGGGGCTGCGCGCTCACATGATTTTGGCGGCACCGCGCCTTTCGTCAACCCTCAGACCAATAAGAATGACCCTTTTGTGTTTCAGGCCTGGTCTTCGGGTTTGGTTGACTGGTATGGTAGCAAGATTACTAATAACGGCGTACCGGGACGGATAGGCAAAACCAAGTTCGGCAACGATGATGTGACGATGATTAAGTATAATGCCGGCGACGATATTGCCTATGAGAAATGCCGGAGCAAACTGGGCGCTTATCCGATTCCTCCCCGCACCCGTGTGCGCTGGGAGCTTGAAGTGGCATTCGGTAAAGCGGATGGCGCGAATGACTGGACGCTGACGCCATCAGGGCAAAGTCCTGTGCTTTTTTGGCAAGTGAAAAGTAACAAGAATCAAACCCACCCGCCTTTGGCGCTGAACGTCGATACCGATAATCGGGATTCGACGAAGCTAATGATTACGGTTTTTCAGCGGACAGGAACGGCGACTCGCCCGATTGAGCTTGGACGGATCGGTGGCATCCCTAGAAATACCTTGATTCCGATTGTGATGGAGGCCTTTTTGGATGAACGGGCAACAAATAACGGCGGCAAGGGCATTTGGCAGGTTTGGGTCAATAATACGTTGGTCGTGGAAGAGGTGGCGCCAACCTTAACGGTAGGGTCCGATACCCACGAATGGTCTGTTGAAACCTATTTATGGAACGAGCCTTATCCTTATAAACATAACCGTGCGACCTTTTACAAAACCGCCAGGATGATGGTGTTTCCGGCCGATATGTCGACAGCGGAACCAGTGCCTGCACCGGCACCGGCACCGGCGCCAGCTGCTGATACCACTGCGCCGTCAGCGCCTGCCAATCTTGGGGCAACAGCGCCTGATCGGTCAAAGGTCAATCTTTCATGGGGCGCTTCGACTGATAATGTGGGCGTTACCGGCTATAACATCTACAGGGACGGTACAAAAATCGGCGCCAGTACGACAACCGGCTTTACCGATACGGCGGTTACTGAAGGCGCGGTTTATAACTATACGGTCAAGGCTTACGATGCGGCGGGCAATATCTCGGCATCAAGTAACACAGCCAAGATCGAAGTATCCAAATCAACGGTCAATATAAGCTCCTACTCAGTGAGTAAAATAAACAAGTTCGATGCCACTGTGAACTGGACGACCAATGTGCCGACTAGCGGTGTGATTTATTACGGAAGAACCACCAGCCTTGGCTCTTCTGCAAATTATACCAAGCTGACTACCGGACATTCACTGGTTCTCAAGCCTTTGTGGGATGGTTTTACCTATTACTATAAAATCGTTGCCAAAGATAAATCAGGCGCTACCTACACCTCGCCGGTGTCCAGCTTCAAAACCAGATGGTAATGAAACTGCAAGGGCAGGCTGGTTTTTAATATTCAAAATCAACGGGGCTAGGACCTAGTTAAGTTGACACTAGCCCCTTCTTAACCGCCGCATTTTTTGAATGGCACTCATCCGGCAGATTGCAGTTGGTCAATCAATTGTTTAGTCTGCCGAATGTTCCCGCGACTGGAGGCGCCAAATACAATGGATTCTATCGGCTGTTTGCACACATAGGCCAACGCCTCTTTTGGGGGAATGGCACCGGAGGCAAACACCGACATCGCAACCGGCCGAAATTTTCGCGTGGCAATGGCGCGCTCATAAGCATCAATGCCGCCGCACATCCTGAAACCTATTTTGTTGATGTTTGCACAGACAATCGGGTTATCAATGCCTTGGGCGTCCAATACGTCCAGCAGTGCCGGCAGGTTCATGGTGATAAAACCGGGTTCTGCGTGGTATTTGTTTTTTACATGGTCTGCGAATATTTTGAACGCGTCGTTAAAACCGAGCCCCAGCAACAGATCGGCCACCACGTTTTGCAGGAAAATCACCGGGGTTTGTAGACCGTGAAACATCTTCATTTCGGCATCAATCAATAATTGACCGATACCTTCAATATCTTTTTTCGCCACTGACATGCCGCCTTTGAGCATGGCATTCAAGGCGCCTTCTTCTGGCAGAAAACTTCTCAGCGCCTCCAGTATGCCAAGTTCCGTTGCCGCGTTGGCGTACTTGTGCGCGTAAGGCATACACGGATAGAATTGAAAATCCTGATAGCGTTGCGGGTCGTTACGCACATGGTCGCAGACTTCGCTGATGCGCTCGTGTGTGGTACACATAAACACCTTGATGCCCTCGTCATAAGCGGCATCAAGCACCTCAATCACCGCGCCGATATTTTGAAATTTCATCGCTTGGGCGCGGGCCTTTTCTTCGGACATGTGGTTGACGCCGAAAAATTGATTGTCACCGAATAATATTCGTTCCATGCTCAATTCCTTAACTCAGTAATTTATTGATAAATCCCAGTCCCGCGACTTTTTTTACCGGCACGGCCTGGGTCATGGCATCGGCATTAATGTGGCTACTTTTGGCATCCTCCCGCATCATGGCCGCGACACAATCCGCTTCTAACGCAGACCGGAACGTGCTGCGGGTGGCTAAGTTGCCTGACTTAACGCTTTGAATAAAGTGGTCGATTTGCGCCGAATATTCTTCGCCGCGCAAATAATACCAAACCTCATCGGTCAACTCCGTGGTGTAGCGGGTGTTCCAGCCCTTATTAAGCCCAAGCGCTTCATTGGCATCATCGCGCAGGTAAATCTGAACCTCCTGCCGGTCGGCGCTAATCTTGCCGTTGTGGCCCCACAGCGAGATTTTGGTGGACATCTTGCGGTGACTGTCATCGCTCCAGTTTGCAGCAATCTGCCCGGTCTTGCTGTCGTCATAAAAAAAACTGGCATATACCTCGTCTTCCACGTCACGGGAGAAAATCTTGTTCAACACCGTGCCGCCGACTGCGTCAGGACGACCGACCAGGTAATTGATCAGATCAATGCCGTGGCAGGCATAATCGTAAAGACAGCCGCCGCCCTCATTTTTGGAGGTGCGCCAAGTTGAACCCTTGGGTTTAAGCACAACAGGGCCGTAAGCCTCAGCCCGTACATGATGAATCTGGCCAATGGCGTCGGCATTAAGTAGCCGTTTCGTTTCCTGAAATGCGCCAACAAAACGATAGTGGTAACCGACCTGGTTGATCAATTTCTTGCTCTCAGCCAGATCGGCCAACCATTGGCCTTCGGCCAAATCCAGGCAAAACGGTTTTTCACAAAAAACATGTATATTCAAATCCAATGCGGCATTGACCATTTCGCCATGAAAACGCGACGGCGTGGCAATAACCACCGCATCCAGCCTTTCATCGCTCAGTAATTTTTTGTAGTCGCCGTAACATTTAATGCCGGTATATTTATGCAAAATATCCAGCATATAGCCGGAGGCGTCACACACGGCGACAAGATCGGCATCCGGATGGGCATTAATAATGGCGTAATGGGAAAGCCCCATTTTGCCCAGTCCAATTAAACCAATACGTAGTTTCATAACAGTCCCTCATAGATTTAACAAATCCCGCAGCCGCTTCAATTCGAGATAAAGTGGCGCAGGGCAGCAATCAGTTGCCCGCGATTTCCGCCCTCAAGCATCGATGCGCCCACGGCCCCGACACTGTCCGAGATGGCTGCCGGCAGTTCGTTTTCAGAATAGACAATCCGTATGCCGGGGCTGTCTATCAGCCATTTGGCGGTGGCGAATTGGTGGTTACTGGTGACTTCCTGAAGCTCTGGGCGCCGCGGCAACATCACCAGCGTTTTGTTGCATTCGAAAGCCGTGATGACTGTGCCCATACCGACATGCGAAACCACGATATCGCATGCAGCGAAGTGCTGTCGGTATTCGGACGGACTGAGCATGGCGTGATGTTGCATATTTCTGGGGCGCAGGCTGGTTGCGCCGATCTGCGCAACGATGTGGGCTTCTGGGTGATTTTTCGCCCAATCATCCATAGCCAGCACCAAACGGTCGAAAGGCAGCATTGAACCCACGGTTAAAAACAGCTTCATAGCACACTGCCGAGAAAAGTAGGGCCGTCAGCCTCGGCCAGGTGCGGCCATTGCGTTAGCCACAGGTCGGCAAATTTTTGGGCTTTTCTGCCCGAAAGAGACATTTCTTCAGCATTAGCGATGCTATCGATCCAAACCGTGCGTGCGCCCAATTTTTTACCCAGGCGCAAAGCCAGCATTCCAGGGGCAGAGCCGGTTGTTATCAAGATATCCGGTTTTTCTTTGAGCAAAATGAAGGCTAATTTTCCAACTGAAAACAGCAGCGACCACTTGTGCAAGCGGCTGACATCGGGCACGGCATAAAACCGGTGCGGCGCAACATCGGCGCGGTAGAGGTCTTTAACACCGACAAAGACAACATCATGGCCTTCGAATACGTTTTTCAAGCGCATCAGTTGAGTCCAATGACCGCCACCGGAAGCAACCGCCAATATTTTTTTACTCATTACGGCCTCCAAAATTTATGGACAATTTTCCCCCTGCTTGAGCCGACTTTACCCCGCCTTTGGATAAGGCCAAGCACTCTGCGTACAATGCCTCAAGTTTGGGTAAAACCGCTTCTTTGGAATACTGCTTTTGCACCGTTATCCTTCCTGCCAGGCCAACCTGACGGCGTCTAGCCGGATGTTGAGCCAGCCATTCAAGCAACTGTTGCAAGGCAGATATGTCACCTGGGGTCACTAGAAAACCATTAGCCTGATCCTCAATCAGTTCGGGTATTCCGCCCACGGGGGTTGTAATAACAGGAATGCCCCAAGACATCGCTTCAAGTACGCTAACAGGCAACCCTTCGTTATATGAGGGCAAAACAAAAATATCCGTGTCAGACAATAATTGGCTTTTTGTTTCGCCATCGACCCAGCCTAAAAACTTAACATGGGCAGCCAAACCCAGTTCATGCGCACATATCCTCGCCTTTTCAACTTCCCCGTTCCCACCAATGCGCAGAAACAAACGCGGCTCGTTTTTTATAGCGGCGGCAAATGCGCTAAGGAGGTCGTAAATACCTTTGTTTTCGCCAATCAACCCTAAAAACAACAGCTTAACTTGAGCTTCATGGTTTGATGTTGCAGGGTATTGGGGTATTTCGACATAATTCGGCATGACCATAACATGCGCCTTAGGCGCTATGCCCAGTACAAATGAGCGCCAGTATTCGGACAGCACAATGACCGCCGCCGCAACGCTTAGCTGCCGCGATATGAGCCGCTGTGCAAACCTTGGGAGCGCATCGTAA
>JBLRXA010000189.1:0-5457 GCA_047920955.1 Methylobacter sp.
CACGGTATTTTTAGTGTTCATGTTCTCGCCAAAAATCGAAAAAGTTAAACCATTGTAGCGGCTCCATCAGGCAATAATGCTCAAGCCGCTGCGCGTAACGCTGTACAGTTTGCTGTAGGGCTTGTTCGCGAATTTTTCTGGGGAAGATTAAGCCATCGCTAAAATGCTCAAAATAAATCACCTGTTTGCTCTGCTGTTTCAGGCAAAACAGCGTGTAAACCGGACATTTTAGTAGTGCGCCCAGAATAAACGGGCCTTGCGGAAACCAGGCATCGCTGCCCAAAAATTCGGCGCAGCTTACGCGTGTATTTTGGCTGACCGGCGTCCGGTCGGCGGTAATAATCACCAGCTCGCCGTTATCGACTTTATCGCTCAGCAGTATCGCGGTGGCGGCGCTGATGTCGGTCACCTGGATCAGGTTTAAGCCGCTGTCCGGGTTGATTTGCCTTAACAGCTGATTGAATTTCTGCGCATGTTGGGTGTGTACCAACACGTTAATGGGGATGGCATTATCCAGATCGGCAATCATGCGGCAGACTTCGAGATTACCCAAATGCGACCCCAACAAGAGCGCACCGCGCCCGCTCTTGATTTGAGCCAGCAAGGCATCGCGCCCGCGATAGTCGACATCGTCCAACGACAATGCGCCAGACCAGGCCGCTAATTTGTCGATAATGGCGTTGGCGAAGCTGATAAAGTGCCGATAACTGTCCCGGAGATTTCCGCTTAAACCGGATGCAGGCGAAAGCCCTGCAACGCGCTGTAGATAGGCTTGGCTGGCCGTCCTGCCCGGCTTGTTCGCTAGCCAGTAATAACTGACCACTGGATATAAAAACCACTGCAAGACCCGGCGTCCGAACAACAAATAAACGCGCAACAAAAGACGCATACCCCAAACCAGACTCCATTCGCCCATGTCGGCCCAATGCGCTATTTTTTTCATGGCCTATGTCTGCCCAGCAGTTGAGGAATACGCAGCAACATGCCGAAAAACAGTTTGGCATGGGTTGTTGAGATCATCAGGTTATCCCGCCACAACTTGAAATGCGATACGCCATCATCCGGGTAATGAACGCGAGTCGGTCTATTGACGACCGCCACGCCCTGCCAGTACAAACGCACCAGAATATCAATGTCAAAATCCATGCGTTTGGCGATAGCTGTGCCATTGACTAACTTGGTCACTGCCGCCAACGGGTATAAACGAAAGCCGCACATGCTGTCCGCAATGTCAAAAGACAAGGTGTTTATCCAAACCCAAAAATTGCTGATCATCCGACCGTAAAGCCGACTTTTGGGCGCGGTGTCATCAAACAGCGGCTGGCCTAAAATCAGCGCCTCCGGGTGTTGTGCGCCAACCTCAAGAAATGCCGGAATGTCGTTAATCTCATGCTGGTCATCGGCATCGATTTGCAGCGCGTGGCTAAAGCCTAAAGCCGTAGCCGTCTTAAAACCGTCCAGCATCGCCGCGCCTTTGCCGCCATTTTGCGGGCGATTAATCAGCGTCAGCCAAGCCGCTTCCCGTTCGGCGCAGTCTGCCAGAATTTGGCTGCACAGCGCCGAACTGCCGTCATTGACCAGTATTGTCGGAATGTCTAATTTTTTTAACTTGGCAAGCACCGAAGCAATGGCGTTTTCGTGGTTATAAACCGGAATGATGATGCAGGGTTTCATGGCTTGCCCGCGTAAACCATGCGCCCGGAACTGTGCGTACCGAGCGCCGAATTAAAATTAAAATGCAGTTTTCCTTGCGCCGTTTTCCAGTCGAGGCACAGGGTCAATTTATAACCCGGATGGATGGCTTGGGTAAATTTAACCACTTCCATAGACGAAAACGGCTGAGCTATCACGAAAAACAGTTTGCCGAAATGTTCTGCCCAAGCCAATTGCACCACGCCCGGCAAAATCGGGTAATCGGCGAAATGACCGGGGAAATAAAGCAAATCTTCCGGCACCCTAAGACCCAGCTGGACGCTGTCGGCATTGATGTCCACATTCAGCACTTGCGGCAGTTTGCCGTTATCAAAATCCAGCAGGCTGGCTAACAACTCACGGTCGATTTTGCCTTGAACTGATAACGGCATCGTATTGACAAACAGCCATTTTCTGGGCAGCAGCACCGCTTCAAACCACGGTTCAAGCGCCTTGCGCAAGTGCCTGATTAATTTGTTTCGACCCTCGTTTTCCAACTGCCCCAAACCCTGAGCGGTTAACACCACCACCGCCGCAACCGTGTCCCTGGTTTTGCTGAGCGCCAAGACATAAGCCTCCTCTATCTCTGGCGCCGCCAGCAAACGCTGCTCCAGTTCGGCCAGAGACAGGCGTTTTTCCTCGATTTTGACAATGCGATCCGACCGGCCGTGCAGCGTAAAGCGGCCATCGTCGAATAAGGTGATGTGGTCATCCAATTGAAAACCGCCTTCTTCCAAATAAGGCGACTGCAACAGCCAAGTCCCTGCAAGACACTGCAAGCTCATGCCGGAAAACAATGCCCAGACTTTATCTAGCTGACGCCAGGCGATGCCGCCGGTTTCGGAACTGCCGTAAACCTCAATCACCGCCTGCCCGCCCTCGCACAACAGCTGTTGTGCGGCCGTCTCCGGCAGTGCGCCGCCAGAACTGAAAATGCCGTTTAATTTGGCAATAGCGTCCCAAGGCGACTGCGGGTCTAAACGCTTTAAATGCGCCGGACTGGCTATCCAGTAAGCTGCGCCGTGTTGCAGTGCCTTAACCAGCGTTTCAGGGTTGATGTAAGCCTGACTATGAAAACAGCGTCCTGCCGATAGCGGCCATAACACGCGGAACAACAAGCCATAAATATGCTGATGGCTGACCGTCGCGACTGCTGCCGCTTGCCCCAGTTGTGCGCCCCACTGTTGTTCCAATGTGGCAATTTCAAGCTGAAATTGGTTTAAGCATTTGACGATTGGCTTTGCTTGCCCGGTAGAGCCAGAGGTGAAAATGACCAGCTGTTTGTCCAGCGGATTGAGCGGCGATAAACACCGATTGGAAGTATCCGTTGCATTCAAGCGGTAATCGAAAGCCTCGCCGTTTTGCCAATCGCCTAATAACTGGCAGTCGGCGGCCAATTGTCCAGCGGTGCCGGGGCGGTTATTGCCGGGAATCCAGATGTGTTTACCGGCGTGCAGCAACGCAAACAACAGCACCGCAAACGGATAGGCATCTTCGCTGTACAGCGCGTAATGCCGGAACGGTTGCGCTTGCAGCGTATCGACCCAGGATGTGACCGTGTTAGCAAACTGCGCGGCTGAATAATACTGTCCGCCATGATAGGCGACAGGCGCAATCGGCGGCCTTTCTGCGCTTAAATAATGCGACAAGGGCAGCAGCTTAGCTGACATGCTTTTGGGTTTTGATTCTGACCAGATATTCACCGGCAAATAACAGCCCCATCAACACATAAGCGATCAGGCCATTGTATAAACTCCAGATTTCCAGGCTGCACCAGACCGCAGTAAATACCGCCAGCGCGCCGTTGACGATAAAAAAAACGCACCAGACTTGGGTCACACGACGGGTATAAATAACGCCTTCCGGCGGCAAATTGGGGTGTTGTATGCGCGCCAGACGCTCAATCAAACTGGGCGGCGAAACCAGGCTCCAGCCAAAAATCAGCAGCATCAGCCCATTAACCAACAGCGGATAAAACAGCAAGGTACTTAATTGGTTGCTCCACATCGCAACCAGACAATAGCCGATACCGGCAAGCAATAACGGGGTGCTCCAGTGCTTCTGTGCAACACTGACCGCCAGCCTAAGCGATAACAGCACAATCAATAGCACGGCCATTTTCCACGGCTCGAAATAACGGCTGCCGAAAAAAACCGCCAGCGGGTATAACAGCGTTAATAAACCGATAACCCCGTTTGCAAACCAACGCATCTTAGCTATGCAACATTTTGTACACCACATCGACCACATCGCCAATGGTGCGGACTGTTTTAAAATCTTCGGCCTTGATCGCTTTGCCGGTCATTTCTTTCAGCCTGACGATCATATCCACCGCATCGATGCTGTCAAAATCCAAATCCTCGTACAATCTGGCTTCCAACGTAATGGCCTGTTCGTCGATTTCAAACAGTTCGACCATAATGTCTTTAATGGCCGTTAAAATGTCTTCACGTTCTTTTAGCATTCTTATCCCAACCTCTCGGCTTGAATGTAGCCGGCCAATGTGGCAACCGAGGAAAAAATTTTCACCACGTCTTCCTTATCGGCCTCAATCTTTACCCCATATTTTTTGCGGATAGCCAAGCCTAATTCCAGCGCATCGATGGAATCCAGCCCCAAACCATCATTAAATAACGGCGCATTATCATCTATATCGTCCACCGTCATATCTTCCAAATCCAGCGTGTCGATAATTAATTGTTTTAATTCATTTTCCATGATGCTTAAAAAGCTCTCTCTGTTGGCTAAAATAATCTTGTAAATAGAGGGTAAAGCGACGCACCGCTATCGATTTTGGGCTAAGGCAGGCAAATTCATCCAGCGCAATATCATCACCAATCTGCATGACCAGATGAAAACGGCGAGTCGGAATTTGATACCAGCGTTCAGCTTTGGTTAAAGTGCTGGGCGTACAGCTCAGCGTTACCGGCGTCACAATAGCATTCGCCTGCAAGGCAATGGCGGCCGCCCCGCGTTGGAAATGATAGGGTTTATCCGGGTTTGACCGCGTTCCTTCAGGAAAAATAACCATCGTTCCACCTGAACGCAACCAGGCAACGCACTCGGCGATCATGTGTTCGGGATTGCCGTTACTGATGTAACCTGCATTGACGATGGGGCCGCGCATAAAAGGATTATGCCATAAGCGGGCTTTAACGATACAGCTGGCTTGTTTGATGCGGCTGATCAAAAAAACAATATCAACCAGCGTCGGATGATTGGCGACGATCAACTGGCCGGGCCGGTTCAGCTTATCCAAACCGACGATGTCATAAGTCATCACGCCCAATCTGTGCATCAGGCCAATGAAGATATAAAAACTGTAATGCACTATTTTTTGACCCCGAGCGGCTTTTTGCACGGGCTTACCCGGCAACAGAGATAAGGCCGGAAACACCAACAGCCACAGCAGCAAGCCGCCCGCGCCAAAACTAAAAAAACTCAAGCCGGTGGCAAAAAGACGCCACGCATAATCGAGTTTTACCCTTATATTTTGCACCATTCCCAGCTATGTCTATGATTGCCCAGCGCCAAGGCTTTATCGTTGGCGACCAGAAATTTTAAAAAGGTGAAGTAGGCTTAGCTAGTGATTAGCCGTTTCGCTATTGGCAAGTTAACCTACAAAATTATCCGCCGAGCGGCATAAATTAATTCTACCGCCCTTCGTTTATCTAGTGAATTAGAGTCGAATTTTCCACATCTATGACCGCGCTAAGTAATGAGCACGAAATAACTTGAGCAAGTAGTCGTTGCAATGCGGTAAAG
>JBLRXA010000190.1:0-5362 GCA_047920955.1 Methylobacter sp.
CTATCCAACAGCAGGCTGCACCAGCTCTGCCGAGGCGCAACCTTTTTATGTGAATTCGCCGTTTGGTTTGACGCTGGCGCACAATGGCAATCTGACCAACACCGAAGAGTTAAAAAAAGCGCTGTTTTTAGAAGACCAGCGCCATATCAACACCGATTCCGATTCCGAGGTATTGTTGAATGCCTTTGCCCATGAATTGCAAAGCCTGGGCAAATTGCATTTGACCGTGGACGATGTTTTCAAGGCGGTCGCCGGGGTGCATCGTCGTTGTCGCGGCGCTTATGCGGTTGTCATTATGATTGCTGGTTTCGGCATTTTAGGTTTTAGGGATCCCCACGGCATCCGGCCTATTGTTTTCGGTACCCGGCAATCGGATAAAGGCCCGGAGTTCATGCTGGCATCGGAAAGCGTTGCCCTCGATGTGCTGGGTTTCGATTTAGTCCGGGACATCGCGCCCGGCGAAGCGGTGTTTATTGAAAAAACCGGCGTTTTGCATACCCAGCAATGCGCGGAAAAAGTGGACCATTGCCCGTGCATTTTTGAATATGTTTATTTTGCTAGGCCGGATTCGATTATCGACCGTATTTCGGTGTACAAAGCGCGCTTGCGCATGGGCGAAAAACTGGCGCAAAAAGTGTTGCGGGATTGGCCCAATCATGACATTGATGTGGTGATTCCGATTCCCGACACCAGCCGGACGGCGGCCTTACAAATGGCAAACAGTCTAGGCGTCAAATACCGCGAAGGCTTTATCAAAAACCGCTACATTGGCCGCACCTTTATCATGCCGGGGCAAAAAATGCGCGAAAAATCGGTCAGGCAAAAGCTAAACGCCATCGGCCTTGAATTTGAAGGCAAAAATGTATTGCTGGTTGACGATTCCATTGTCAGAGGCACCACCTCGGCGCAGATTATCCAAATGGCGCGCGATGCCGGCGCCAAAAAAGTGTATTTTGCCTCCGCCGCGCCGCCAGTACGTTACCCCAATGTTTACGGCATCGACATGCCTGCCGCGCATGAATTGATTGCCCATGACCGTACCGAAGACGAAGTCTGTAGCGCAATAGGCGCAGACCGGGTCATTTATCAGGAGCTGGGTGATTTGATTGATGCGGTCGGTAAAGGTAATCGCGATATCTTGCACTTTGATACCTCGTGTTTTAGTAAGGAATATATTACCGGCGATATTGATGACGCTTATTTGGAGCGTACCGAAGTGTTGCGTAATGACGGCGCACAAGTGAACAGAAATTCGGAAAGCTTCATTATCGGTATGCAGAATGGGGATTGAGGCGAAAGGTTCAACGTGCAGGGTAAGAGAAAGATGATCTTCGGCTGTAGAAAAATAAAGTCCACGCTTATCACGAAAGCCACGAAAATTTCGTGTTTTTTCGTGCCTTTCGTGGACAATTATTTAGGGCTATTCTTTTTAGGAAATAGCCTAAGCCGATAGCCAAATGTTTTTAACTCATATATATCACCATGACAGATAACACTAACTGGAACGACTACTCTCTGGAAACACAAGCCATTAGGGCAGGGCATAATCGCACGCACGAAGACGAGCATAGCATCCCGATTTTTGCCACCTCCAGCTATGTGTTCAAGAGCGCCGAAGAGGCCGCTTTGCGTTTTACCGGACAAAAACCCGGCAACATCTACTCGCGTTTTACCAACCCCACCGTGAGCGCGTTTCAGGAAAGGCTGGCGTTAATGGAGAAAGGCGAACGCTGTCTGGCGTTTTCGTCCGGCATGGCGGCGATTATGGCAGTCGGTATGGGCTTGCTTAAAGCCGGTGACCATGTGGTTTGTTCGCGTGGCGTATTCGGCAATACCGTATTGATGTTCCAGAATTATTTCGGCAAATTCGGCGTGACCACCGATTTTGTCGATTTGATTGATACGGCGGCCTGGGAAGCGGCGATTAAACCCAATACCCGGTTTTTATTTTTGGAAACGCCGTCCAACCCGTTGACTGAAATTGCCGATATTTCGGCGCTTGCAGGCATAGCCCACAAACACGGCTGCTTGCTGGTTGTCGACAATTGTTTTTGTACGCCCGCTTTGCAAAAACCGCTGGAACTGGACGCCGATATTATCGTCCACTCGGCCACCAAATACATAGACGGGCAGGGGCGCTGTGTCGGCGGCGCTGTCGTTGCCAGCGAAGAGATCATAGAAAAACATATTTACCCCTATTTGCGCACCGGCGGTTCGACCATGAGCCCTTTCAATGCTTGGGTGTTTTTGTCCGGCCTGGAAACCTTGGCAATCAGGATGAAAGCGCATTGCGACAACGCCTTTGAACTGGCCAAGTGGCTGGAGCAACAAGCGGGCGTGGCAAAAGTCCACTATCCCGGCTTGCCATCCCATGCGCAACATGAATTGGCCAAGCGCCAGCAAAGCCATTTCGGCGGCATCGTCAGTTTTGAATTGACCGGCGGCAAAGAACATGCCTGGAAGCTAATCGACGCGACCGCTTTGCTGTCGATTACCGCCAACCTGGGCGATGTTAAGACCACCATCACCCATCCCGCCACCACCACACATGGCCGCTTAACCCCGGAAGCCAGGGCTGCAGCGGGCATCAAAGATGGCTTGGTCAGGATTTCAGTCGGACTGGAAAATGTTGGGGATATTAAAAAGGATATTTTAAGGGGCTTATAAGCCGAGGTTATGTTCAACGTTAGACCGGCAGGTTTATAAAACTTGCCGGGTTTGCCCTGTCCAAACACTTATTTAGGGCTATTGTTTTCAGAAAATGGCCTTAATCCCATGACTGCAAATACGCGAAGTGGCCCAATATTTTTTCCAAAGCACAGCCATGTTCAGTATTAACGTCTATGGCGGCAGACTGTTCTTTCCCCGACAACGCTTGGGCTGTTTGTTGTTGATGCTGCAACACGGCCACAGTCGCTTCCGAGGCATCGTTTTGCCGCTGTCCGATGCGTCTGCAAAGTTCCTGGTCGGACGCCTGAAAACTAATAATATGAAAAGGCACACCGCAGTCGGCGGCCAGTTGCCGGAACGGTTCACGTTGCCCGCTTTTAAGAAAGGTGGCGTCGATAATGACCGGGAAACCGGCATTAAGCACGGTTTCGGCAAGTTCCCTCAAATACTGATAAGTCTTTAGCCCGGCTGCTTCACTGTACAGCCCGTCGTCAATGCCGCTGCCGCTTTGCGCATTCGCTTGATAACCGAACAGGCGTTTGCGTTCTATATCGGAACGGATTTGGAAGGCGCCGATTGCTTCCGCGAGTTGGGCGGCCCATGTCGATTTTCCAGAACCCGAATAGCCGTGGGTAATAATCAGGGCGGTTTGGCGGCGGCGAGTAAAACGTTCGGCCAGACCGGCAAAGGTGGCATAGTCGCCACGCGCCTGTTGATTGAGAACAGGGTCATCGGCTTGCTGTACCCCACGCAATAAAGCCACTTTAGCCCGCACCAGCGCCCGGTAAACCAGATAATAGCGCAGTAGCGCCAGCCCTTGGTAATCGCCAGTTATGTGCAAATAGCGGTTAAGCAAGCGGTAGGCATAGCGGCCATAGCCGAAATACAGCAGGTCGATAAACAAAAATGCCATTTCGCTGATGACATCGATCCAACGCAGCAGCGGGTTAAATTCGATGCAGTCGAACAGCGTTACCTTGCCGTTGAGCAGCGTCATATTGCCCAAATGCAGGTCGCCGTGGCATTCGCGCACATGGCCTTGGCATTTGCGTAACGCCATCAATTCGGCTTGTTTATACCATTCGTTATCGCCCCATTGCTCGATAGCCTGTAGCTGCTGTATTTGCCCGTCATCACTCAGTAAAGGCTCGATATGGCCGAAATTTTCGACAAACCAATGCTTGATGTTTGCGCTGTCGCCATAGGCGGACTGTTCGTCGGTGCGTTCAACCGTTTGATGGAAATCGGCAATCAGTTCGGCCAGCTGGTCGATTTCGTCGCTATGTAGCTGGCGGCGTTCGGCAGCACTGCGCAGCAATTGTCCGCTGGGGAAACGCCGCATTTTGACCGCGTATTCGATGGCGCTGCCGGTACCGGCCAGTTGCGGATGTGCCGGGGTTCCGCTGATTGGCACGACCTCAAGATACAGCTCGGCGGCGAAGCGTTGGTTCAGCCTTAATTCTTCATCACAGCAAAAGCGGCGTTTTTCCAAGGTGGAAAAATCCAGAAAGCCGAAATTGACCGGTTTTTTGATTTTATAGGCGTATTGGCCGGTCAGCAGTACCCAGGAAATATGGGTTTCAATGATGTCGCAGCCATGCGTTGCCATTAACGCCTTGATTAGGGTAAGGCTGGCATCCAGCGCGGTTTCGTTATTCATAGTACATAAGCTCCGGTGTTGGGGTGCTAATAATATCAGCCCCAGTAAATTCGGGATTTTTTCCTATAGGTGGCGATAACCGCCCCCACTAAAATACCTATCTTAATTTTCCAATAAAAATAATGACAGGTAAAACGATGTCCCAACCTTTTAAAATCCATCCCGATAGCGGTGCGCATCATCTGGGCAAGCTGCGGGCGCCGTTCCGGTTGTGCCTGATGACGGCCGCCATTTTTGCCGTACTTGATGCCCAAGCGGCGGATGCCATTGACGATAAGCCGCCGACCTTGCAATTGCCCAGTCTGGAAATTATCGGGGAAGCGCCTTCACAATTGGAGCATATTCCGGGTTCCGGCTTTGTCATCGACAAAACCACGCTTGACCGCCAAGGGCCGTTGTCGGCCAAAGATGCTTTGCGCACTACGCCCGGCATCCATATTGTCGACGAGGATGTGTTGGGGCGGCGTTTTAACTTGGGCATACGCGGCCTGGATCCGAGGCGTTCCGCCCGCACCCAATTATTGGAAGACGGCGCGCCGATACAATTGGCGCCTTACGGCGACCCCAGCAACCATTACGTTCCGTCAATGAAACGCGTCGATCGTATCGAGGTGTTAAAGGGTTCTGGACAAATTATGTACGGCCCGCAAACCGTCGGCGGCGCCATCAACTTTGTCAGCGCCGCCATTCCCGAAGAATTCGGCGGTTCGATTTCCGCAGCGGGCGGCAATAACGGCTATTACGACACCCATCTTAGATTGGGCGGTACGGTCGATAATGTCGGCCTTTCGTTGGATTATATCCGTCAGGAAGCCGATGGCAACCGCAGCGGGCAGCATCAGGCCGTTGACGATTTGGCGCTAAAAAGCCTGATTAAGTTTAGCGACAGGCAGCGTTTGATGCTGAAAGGCACCTTGACCCATGAAGATGCGCAGATGGGCGAGGCCGGCATGACCAGCGAAATGTTCCGCCAGGGTCGCCGCACCAATTTGTTGCGCAACGACACCTTTGAAGTCAGGCGTTATTCCGGGC
>JBLRXA010000191.1:0-5280 GCA_047920955.1 Methylobacter sp.
AAAAATTACGGGGGGGTGATTTTAATCTGTGACATTATTAAGAATCAACACCCCTACCATTATCCGGCCAAGCTGCCTTACGCCGCTTCTTGCACTGACTGTGGCACTCTCCGGCTGTGCCGTGATGCGCAGTTACGACGACGAACTCAAACAAACCCTTAATCTGGTCAGCCAAGGCCAAATTGACCAAGCCTTGCAGCACCATGAAGCCAATAATGCCGGCGGCGATTTCGACCTGCTTTACTATCTGGAAAAAGGCGAGTTATTGCGCCTGAAAAACCAATATAAAGACAGCGTCGGCACTTGGCTATTGGCCGATCAAAAAGTCAATGAATGGGAGAACGAAGCGAAAATCAGGGCGGGCGCCATTTTGGAAAATATTGGCGCGGTGACTTTAAATGATAAAACCCGCCGCTATGACGGCCACGATTATGAAAAAGTGATGCTGTCCACCCGGCTTGCGCTGAACCATATATTGTCCGGCGACTGGGATCTGGCCAGGACCGAGATCAAGAAAACCCACGAACGGGAAGCGGTTATCGCTGAAATTAATGCGAAAGATGCCGAGGCGCTGGAGCAGGAAAGCAAGGAGCAAGGCATCACCACCACCTTTAAGGATCTGAACGGTTATCCGGTCGAAACCCTGAACGCGCCCGAAGTCACTGCCCTGAAAAACGGCTACCAAAGCGCGTTCAGCCATTATCTGGCCGGTTTTGTCTACGAGGCCTTAAATGAGCCGGGGCTGGCCGCACCCGGTTATCGGCAGGCAATTGAGCTGCAACCCAATATGAAGATTCTGGAAGACGGCTTGGCTACTTTGGAAACGCGCCCCGGCATCCGTAAGCCCACGGAAACCGATGTACTGTTCGTGGTCGAATCAGGCAGCGCGCCTGCGCTCAGTTCAATCACCATTCCTGTGCCGGTGATTGTCAGCAATTTGGGCGTCATTCCGATCTCGTTTCCGGTGTTGCATTCAGACCCTAGCCGTACTGTCCAGCCGGGCACACTGGCCATTGACGGCAGGGACACGCTGCCGCTGGCCGCAATCACCAGTCTGGACGCCCTGTCCAAACGCGCATTGCGTGATGATATGCCCGGCATTATTGTCCGGGGCATCCTCCGGGCGGCGGCGAAAGCCATGTCGCAAAAGGCGTTGATGGATCAGGGCGGCAATGTTGCGCTGGCCGGTATCGCCTTGAACATCGTCAATGTCGTTACCGAATCGGCTGATGAACGCACTTGGCGCACCCTGCCCAACACCATCAGCATTGCCCGGGCAACACTGCCTTCCGGCAAGCATGACATCAGCATCGGCGGCAACAGGCAAGCTGTTGATATCCAAGGTTCGCACGCTGTCGTGGTCGCCCGCTTGCTGGGCAACCAGGCTTATTGGTCGCAACCGCTTTATGGTGCGAAAATGCCGGTTTATGCCGCGCCCGCTGTCATGCAACCCAGTCAAAACAACACAGCAACTGCAACTGTAAATCCGGTTAAAAAAAACCCATCAACATCGAAGAAGAAAAAGAAAACGCCTAAAAAATCTGCCAACCCAACAAAAGGATAAACCATGTATCCCTTTAAAACCCTAGCCTTAGCCGCCGCCTTATTATTGCCCAGTGCCTGCGCCAGCCACAAACCGTCGCCGCAACCCGGCAGCATCCCCGCCAAGGTCGAACAACTGAGCGAGATGTCGTATCTGAAAATAACCGATTTGCGGGCCGTCAAACGCAACCATTTATTGATGGTGCAAGCCGAAGTCAACAATACCGACTCGGATAACCAGCAGCTGTACTACCGTTTCAAATGGCTTGACGCCAATGGCTTTACCGTCGGCGAAGAAACCTGGAAACCGGTGCTGGTTTATGCTTACCAGAAGCAAACCGTTACCGGCGTTGCGCCATCGCCCCAAGTCACCGATTTCAGGCTGGTTGTGCAAAGCCCCGACAACACCGGCGAATTGCCTTAGGCAATCGCCAACATAATCACAGCCCCAAGAGGCGATTGAAATCGCCCGTTTAACTTAAAGAGAGATAACCATGTCTAAAAATGCCCTCAAAGTCACCGCAATAGCCTTGTTGCTAAACGCTTGCGCCACGCAATCGCCAACGCTCAGTTCGGGCAATATTGAATACGGCGACAGCAAAGCGGTTGAAACCTTAACCAATGAATTCGGCTCCACCGACCTGCAAACCATAGCGGAATCAATGGCCAACTCACTGTTGCAATCCCCTGCCCTGTTTGCAAAATCGCGTCCCTTAGTGACGGTTGCCGAAGTCAAAAACCGGACCAGCGAATACATAGACACCAAATCGATCACCGATTCGATACGTTCAAAAATTGTAAAAAGCGGCATGGTGCGCTTTGCGGTCGATACCAGCGCCATGCAAACCCAAGTCGATGAATTGGCCAGGCAAAACCAAAGCGGCCTGTACAAGAAAAGCACATCGAAAAAAATGGGCAATATGGAAGGCGCCGATTTCCGCATCGAAGGCACCATCACCTCTATCGTCAAACGCACCAGCGACATTAAAGACGTGTATTACAAATTCAGTTTGCAGCTCATTGACATTGAATCCGGGACGATGGAATGGGCGGACGAAAAAGAAATCCGCAAAACCTCCAATAAATCGATGTTTTAGGGGGCAAGCCATGAAACCGTTACCTTGGTTATGCTTATTGTCGCTGTTGTCGACGGGCAACGCCCTGGCGGCTAAAATCGCCGTCACCGATCTGGCTTACGCCGAACGGGTGAGCGGCTATTTTCATCGGATCGATTACCACAACAAGTCATCCGAACGCGCCAGCGAAAGCGCACGCGAACGCGACAGTTTTGAAAGCTCATCGGCATCGAGCCGTTCGTCATACAGCGGACAATCACAAACCGACTATACCGAAGTCGAAAACAGCTACAGCTATATCGAGTATGGCGAATTGCGTAAATTTGTCGGCGACATCAAAGGGGAAATCCTTAAATCCGGCGAATTCCAATTGTCGCAGGCCAAACCTTATACGGCCAAAGGCGATGAAAAAATCTACGACATTATCAGCCGCATCAAAAAAGGCGCTTATCCCGGCGCTGATTATGTGCTGTTCGGCACGGTCAGCGAGCTTGATTTCCGCGATGAGGCCAACCCCATTATCGGCACCAGCACCGTGTCCAACACCTTTAGCCTGATGCTGGTCGCCGAATTTAGCCTGATTAATACGCGCACCTACGAAATCAAAGCCGCCTTCAGCGCTACCGGCGAAGGCCAGGATGTGCGTATTGTTAGCGGCGGCAGCCGCGTCGTGCCCAGTCGCGGCAAAGTGGTGTCGGAAGTGTCTAAAAGTTTAGGGATTAATGTGGCGCGGCAAATTGGCGAACAACTCGGCGGCGGCAGCTATCAACAAGGTTACCCCGAAACCGGCAACACCGTGCCGGAAGGCGAAGTCATGATTTTTAGCCAGTAAAGGTCATTGCCGCTATCCACTTAGGTAACGCGCAAACATTATTCCACACTGTTTTTTATGATAAAGGCGGTGGGGGTAAGTTAGCGGAAAATATGACAACTATGCTGACAAACACCAGTGCCCCTATCGCCCATAATCAATCCAGCCTGACCCCCATTGATTTATTTTTGGTGGCGATCGCCATTTTGACACGCGGCATTTGGCGCAGTTGATCCATGATCTGAATAACATCGCCATGCTGGACAACGCGATCAGCATTGAGAACCACGACCAGATCTTGATTGGGTTCTAACAATTGCTTAACGCGGTCACTGACCTCAGTAATGCCAATTTTTTGTTTATTTAAGAATACTTCTGTCTTATCGTTGACGCTGATCGTAGCGCGGGCCGGCGTTTTTTGCATCACTCCCGATTGGGCATTAGGCAGATTTACAGGCAACCCTTCAGTACGGTTGAGAAACAAGGAAGAAAGCACAAAGAATGAGAGCAGAGCAAATAGAACATCTAAAAGCGGAACTACATTTTTAATTTCCACCGGCCGGTCGGCGAGGTCTTCATCATGACGGCGGCGAGTTCTTCTAGGCATGACTATTTACCGTTGTCGATGCAATCGCAAATATTGCAGTTCCAGTTGAGTGGAACACTCGTCAAAGTAGGCAACTTGTTGGGCATAGAGCGACCGAAAAATACTTGCGGCAATCAGCGCCATTACTGCCACAATCAGACCTGTTGCCGTAGAAATTAGCGCCTCACTAATACCGCCTGTGACATTGATAGCCTTAGAGCCGCCAACATCGCCTAATGTTAGGGAGCTAAAAGACGTAATCAAACCGGTAACAGTGCCAAGTAATCCGAGCAAAGGGGCTAAGCCGACAATGATTTCAAAAATATTATTGAAACGCTTGAGTCTAGGCATTTCGGATTGTATACGCGCATCAAGGGCAAGGGCGAATTCGGTGGGTGTGGCATTAGGTATGGACATCGCCTCTAAATAAATGCGGGCGATCGGTAAATTCATGTGTTTTTTGATGTGTTTTTTCAGAAACTCTTCAGCATGATTAGGGTTTTCTTGATAAATTTGCAGTGCCGTATTGACAATGCGTTTTTGATTTTTTTTGATCCGCAACCAAAAAATAGAACGCTCAATCGCTAGAATGACGACAATAAATGAGCAGATCATGAGGGGAATAATTGTAATTCCGCCTGCGGCAAGGGTATCAAACAATTTAGACATAGCGACAAAAATTGATCCAGGCAAGTATTACTGTACATCAATGAAACCGGCCAGTGTACATTTTTTGCTATTTTTTTCAAGTTAATAACGCGGAAATCATAGGACTTACGCATTGACAAATCAACAAAAGCGAGATCAAAGTGACATGGCCTAGTAAAAACATGAGAGAAATTACACGCCCACCAACAGCCCGCTGTGTTATGTCAATGTACATAAGCTTTCTACTTAGCGAACCAAAGTCGCCAAGTTGCTGTCATTTGGCAGAAATTGTAGGTATCTCGCATGATAGTGCTAATCGCTTTTTACTGCGCGAACAATTTACGCCCCATGATTTATTCAAACAGGCCGAGTTACAGCTTGATCTGAAGTGAAGGTGACATCAGGCCGCGACCTCAATCTGCCTCGTTTCAATCGTTAAAGGCAAGCCGGATTCTGTACGAACTTGAAGACACTGATAGATTGCATCTTGGATGTTTTCTAAGGCTTCACTTTTAGTATGACCTTGACTCACACAACCTGGAATGGCCGGACATTCGATAATCCAAACACCGTCTTCGTCACGATCTATTGTTACATTGAATTTCATCAGTTAGGGT
>JBLRXA010000192.1:0-5273 GCA_047920955.1 Methylobacter sp.
CCGATATTTCGGCCGCTATCGGACACGCCAAAACGGAACAAAAACAAGCCCACCGATTTCTGATAAAAAATGGTTTGGGTTATTTTTTCCTGCCGCTGTGCTTCAGCATTCCATAACAAAGGCAAATCATAGCCGCGCTGCTGTTTCCAGTTTTCTACCGCCTGTTCGGTGACGTGTTTTTGTCCTAGCTGCATACGCGCCATATCGTCAGGGCTATTGATGATAAAAAACAGCACGAAGGTCAAAATATTTACCCCCATCAACAAGGGGAAGGCGTATAAGAATCGGCGGATAATATAGTGAGTCATTGTAGGGTTTTCCTGACGCGGCGGCGATAGGCGTTAATCGCCGGAATCAACATCAACACAAAAAACACGCCGCCTAGAATTAACGGCCAAAACACCGGCTTATTCCAGACTTGCCTTTTTTCGGCTCTGGCGGCGGTATTTATGCGCTGGTATTTAAGCGTGTTATTGGCCATTAAATTAGGCTTTAGGTTTTTATACCAAGCATGAAATAAGGAAAAGTTCTTCGGATGAAAACCGAAAACCCAAGGCGCATCATGGCGCACCAAGGCTTGCATCTGTTGAATAATCCGGTAGCGCTGCTCGCTATTCTCCATATTGCGCATTTGTTCAAACAAGCGGTCGAATTCGGCATTTTGATAATTGGCCGCATTCTCGCCGCCGTGCTGCACTTTCGAGTTCTTTCCATAAAGCAGGAAAAAGAAGTTTTCCGGGTCAGGGTAATCGGCATTCCAGCCCCAAACGAAAATCTGCGCATTACCGCCCCGCATTTTCTGCTGGAAGCGGTTGTAATCGGTCGCCCTGATGACCAGGTTAATGCCCAGCTTGTCGAATTGTTTGCGATACCAGTTCATAGTCGGGCGGTCATCAACGCCAACGGCGGCGGTGTCGAAATACAGAATCAAGGCAGACCCGGTTTTTGGATCTATGCCATTGGCATAGTCCGCTTCCGCCATCAACTGTTTGGCGGCCTCAATTTTTTTACGCTGCAGGCTGTCGCCAAGCCCATCGTAAACATAAGGGTTGATGCCCTCCTTATCCTCGGTAAAGCCATAAATGCCGGGCGGCAACACGCCTTGTGCGGCAATGCCCCGGCCATTCCTAAAAATCGAAATATATTCTTCATAATCAACGGCAATGGCAATGGCCTGGCGCAATTTTCTGGCTTGCTCGGAACGGCCGCCTACGGTTGTATCCAGCATGTTAAAGCCCATATAAAAACTGGAGATTGCCACCGAAGTTTGCAGTTGTATGCCCTTGTCGCGCATGGAATCGGTCAAGGCCACGCCGCCACTGCCGGTAAATTGTATGGCTTGGTCGAAACTGTCCGAGGCGATGCCCGACGCATCGTAATAACCCTGTAAAAATTTGCTCCAGTAGGGAATGGTTTCCTTTTCCAACATGAAAACCATTTTGTCAATGAAAGGCAAGGTCTTACCAGCATCATCAAGCAAGCCATTTTGCTCGTCTTCAGGCTCGCCTTCAGTCGGGTAGGTCTCGCCATGAAACAGCGGATTTTTAACCAGGGTCATGCGCCGGTTTGGGTTATTTTCGGCCAGCCAATAAGGCCCGGTGCCGATGGGATACCAGTCCAGCGTTATATTTTTATCCGCCAAACCCGGCTGCTCATAAAAGGCGTCGGCTTCCCACGGCATCGGCGAAAAAAACGGCATCGCCAACCAGAAAATAAATTGCGGATATTTACCCTTTATCCTGATGCGGTATTGATAACGGCTGACCACTTCTGCACCCGCCAGCGGGCTGGCTTTAATCTCGACTTTCGGCTTGTCGCCGAGCTGTTTTGAAAGTTCGTCAAAACCGACAATATAATTTTTCATTATTTCAGCAATCGGCGACTGTATTTTCGGATGCGCCAGCCGTTTGATTTGGTAAACATAATCTTCAGCCACCAACTCACGCGAGCCGGTCGCATGAAAATCGGCCAATGTTGTCGACGCCCTGATTTGTTCTGCCGTTAAATGGTGATATTGATAATCGCCCTGCGCATTTTTTGCCAATGCCGGATGCGGCTGATAGTGGATATTGGGCCGAATCCCAATCAAATAATCGGTAAAGGCAATGGCGCTGTCGTTTGCATCGTCCCCCAGCTTCCCGCCATTCTGATCCAGATAACTCATCTCAGGCATCGCAGTTGCCGTTAACGGCTCCAATTGATACGGCCGTTTAAGATAATGGTACTGAAACGGCGGCTCATAAATCTGCGAAATAAAGGTATATTCATTCGAACTGTAGGCCACAGCCGGATCCAGATGCTTGGGGCGCTCCGAAAAGGATTGGTATAAAACCGATAGTTTTTCATCCTCCTCGCCATAAGGATTATTCAGCCCGGAAACCTCGCAAGCACTCAAAAAAGCAGCAAGCACCATCAGGACGGGCAAGCGCATGTTGCAAGACGGCATTTTCATGCGACGCCATGAATGCAGGAGCGAGAGCAATTGCTGTGACAAAAAACTG
The DNA here is from genome assembly GCA_047920955.1 of Methylobacter sp. Taxonomy (GTDB): domain Bacteria; phylum Pseudomonadota; class Gammaproteobacteria; order Methylococcales; family Methylomonadaceae; genus Methylobacter_A. The sequence continues at coordinate 2,502 of JBLRXA010000192.1, forward strand.
GACATCAATAAAAGGCTCATAGATACTTGAAACTCTATTGTAACAACAAAAACATGGGGAGATGATAATGGGTTTTATGCAAGGCAAACGAGTCTTGATTGTAGGTTTAGCCAGCAACCGTTCAATTGCATGGGGCATTGCCCAAGCCATGCACCGCGAAGGCGCTGAACTGGCCTTTACCTTTCAAAATGAAAAGCTGCAAAGCCGCGTCGAGGAAATGGCTGAAAAATGCAATTCCAATATTACCATTGAATGCGATGTCAGTATTGATGAGCATATCGACACGGTATTTAATAAGCTGGGCGAACACTGGGACGGCCTGGATTGTATCGTACATTCGGTCGCTTACGCCCCCCGCGATGCGCTGAATGGCGATTATGTCGATGTCACCACCCGCGAAAACTTTCAGATTGCCCATGACATCAGCTCCTACAGCTTTACCGCCCTGGCAAAGGCCGGACGTGCGATGATGCAAGGCCGCAACGGTTCTTTGCTGACCCTGACTTATCTAGGTGCCGACCGCGCCATCCCTAACTACAATGTCATGGGTGTCGCCAAAGCCAGTCTGGAAGCCAATGTCCGCTATATGGCAGTGGCACTAGGCGCGGAAGGCACTCGCGTTAATGCGATTTCGGCAGGCCCGATTAGGACACTGGCCGCATCCGGCATCAATGATTTTAAATCGATGCTAGGCAAAGCCGCCGACACAGCACCGTTAAAGAAAAACGTCACCATTGAAGAAGTCGGCAATGCGGCGGCTTTTATGTGTTCCGATCTCGCTTCAGGTATTACCGGTGAAATCACTTTTGTCGATTGCGGCTACAATATCGCAGGTTTGGCGGCCTCTTAACGCAAAAATCCGGCACAAAAAAAGGGAGCTTAAAGCTCCCTTTTTTATTCCAGCACCCAGCCGTTACTTAGGCGTCCTCACCGAAATATCGGCCTCTGCCTGTAAACTATTTAGCAAGGCATTGAATTCAGTCTGGCCGAATGCTCTGGCAATGTTTTTAGTCGCCAACGCCAGCTGTTTCTTGTCATCCTCGCTCATGACCCCTTCCGTCACTTTCGACAAGCTCGCAACGACTTGCTCGCCTTCGGGCAATCCGGCAACAAAGACCGTCGGCTTGCCGCCAACCGGTTTGGCTGCCTTAAAAACAGCCTCGCTCAACGACATCGGCACATCATCCTTACTGCGCGTCAATCCGGCAACAGCCTTTACTGGCAACTTATTTTCTGCCGCAACTGTTTGTATTGACTCGCCCGCCTGCAACCTGGCTTTAATTTGCTGCGCTTTTTCAACAGCCTGCTGCTTGGCTTTATCAGTCAGCAATATATTGATGATGTCTTGTTTAACCTCTTGTATATCCCGCGCCGCCGCAGCTTTGTGCTCCAACAAGCGTAAAACCACCAAGCCATCGGTACCCAGCTCTATCGGCGTACTATTGTTGCCCTTCAAAACCTCTTCGGCAAAGGCCGCGCTACGGATTTTCTGCTCGGCGGCAATACCTTCGCCCTTGTCTTTGGTAAACAAGGCTGTTTTCTTAATGTCGACACCTAAGGCGTCGGCAACCGTTTTCAGGTTATCGGGATTTTCATAGCTCATTTCGGTCAGCGTTTCACCCGCTTCATAAAACGCATTTTCTGCCTGCGCTTTCTGATAAGCCGTGGTCAGTTCGTTTTTAACGGAGTCGAATGATTTGACTTCTCCAGGCACCAACTCAGTCACTTTAATCAAATGATAACCAAAGGCCGATTTGACCGGCGTTGACACCTCGCCCAACTTTAAAGCACTGGCCGCATCTTCAAACGCCTTCTCCATGACACCGACATTAAACAGCCCTAAATCCCCGCCGGTTTTGGCGGTCAACTTATCATCGGACATTTCCGCTGCAACCGTCTCGAAGTTTTTGCCAGCCAATTCTTGTTGCGCTTTTAACGCTTTTTCCAGAGCCGTTTTTTCATTAACCTTGTCATTAATCGCAAACAGGATATGGCTAATTTTTCTGCGCTCTGCCGTGGTGTATTGGTCTTTTTGCTCTTCATAAAACGCTTTCAGCTTTTCATCGTCGACCGCTATGGTCTTGCCCATCTCTTCAAGTGACAATTCTATGTATTCAATAGAAGCCTGCTCTGGTGTCTGAAATAAATCCTGATACTGCTGATAATAGGCTGTTATCTCCTCTTCCTTAGGCTGCTCGGTTAATTTCTGCACCGCAACAGTGACATACTCGACATCGCGCTGCTGATTCTGAATTTTAAAAAAGCTTTCAACATCATATTGGGTTGCAAAGCTGCTATCGATAATAGTGCGCTGAAACTGTTCCATAATCAGCGCATTCTTGATTCTGTTGACAAATTCACCCGAAGACATTTTTTGCAAATTGAGCATTGTTTTGTAGCGCTGCTCATCGAACTTGCCATCTACCTGAAAATAGGGCAAAGACTGTATAAACTCGCGCACGCTGTCATCAGTGGCATTCAAGCCTTTAGCACGCACATGCTGCAATAAAACCTCATCCTTGATCAGCTTCTCTAGTGCTTGCGCTTTTAAGCTTTGCTCATCAACCATCATTCCTTGCAGGTTCTGGCTATATTGCTCATAAGCCTGGTTTACATCGCGCTGAAAAAAATCCCTATCACCTACCGAGGCGATCGGCGCTTCTTTTCCGGTATCCAAATAGTTCTGAATGCCCCATAAAGCAAAGGGTACACAAATTACTATCAAAATACCCCATGCAAAAGCACCTTGTGCTTTTTCTCTAATTTTTGTCA
>JBLRXA010000193.1:0-5233 GCA_047920955.1 Methylobacter sp.
TAATTCAATTCGTCAATTAACGCTTGGGCCGCTTTTTTTTGCGCATCGGTGCCCCGCTCAAGCACTTCCCTGGCAATGTCCTTAGCCGCAGCCGCATCCCCCATATCGACGTAGGCTTTTGCCAAATCCAGTTTAGTCTCCAGCTCATCCATATCGGTCAGGTCGGAAACGCCAAACTCATCCTGTTGGGCGGCATTTTGCCCTGTCGCCGTGGGCACATCGAAATTAAAATCAAAATCGAAATCGCCATCCAAACCGTCACTCAAATCGATTTCCCCGCCCGCTGAGAAATCGACGTCCTCAAGTTCTTTGTCGTCAACATCTAACGCGCCAAAGTCAAGGTCATTGACATCTTTCGTCCCCGCCTCGCCGCCATTAAAATCGAAATCGAACGATTCAAATTCCAGCCCTTTGTCGGCCGTTTCCGATAAGGTATCGGCTGTTGCATTATCATCCGGCTCCGGCCTTTTAGCCTCCTTATCCAACGCAAAGGAATCAAAATCAATATGTTCCACTTCCGCACCAGAGAACTTGCCTTTATCCATGCTGCTTGCGATAACGCCTTGATCGAATTCATCCAATTCCATTGCAAATGATGTAGCTTCGACAGTTTCCGAGTGCATTCCGGGCGTCTTTGGGGGTCGAGTCGTCGACGCTATCACGCCGTGATCCATTTCTTCCGTTTCTAATGAAAATGAACTTAAATCGAAATCATCCACTTGCGCATCGACCCCAGGCGACTTGCCCGGTTTCGGCGTCGACGCAATGACCCCACTATCCAATTGATCCGACTGTTCCGGTTTCTTTGACAGCAAACTCGATTCGAAATCAATCGATTCTATTTGGGTGTCCACTGAAGACATACCTGCCTTAATATCGCCCTCATCCGTCTCCTCTAGCTCCGCTGAGAACGAACTTAAATCAAAATCCATCGCCTGATTATTAGGCTGGTCGCCAGCAGCAGCTTCCTCTTCAGCACCCGGTGGCGCAAAATCGAAATCCAACCCATACTCTTCCGCCCCTGCGGCATCCTGATCAACATCTTCACTGCTTAACTTGGCGAAAGACGTGTTTTCCGCATCGGCGTCTGCTGTGCCGGGCACTTCATCGCCGGAGACGCTTTCAACATCATTTTCAGCACTTACACCGTCATCGACTGAAAACAAATCGTCCCCGGAAGAAAACAAGACTGAATCAGGACAAATCTCACGCCCCATTTCGGCCGCTTTTTCCCAGAACTCAAGATCATCGACCTTGCCTGCCGCCGCCAATTCATTGGCATACGTCTGAAAAGCCGCCTTGTCCTCATTGGCGTAAAAAACTTCCAACAACTTCAACTTGCATTCATCGCGATTCGGCTGGTCTTTAATTGCTTGCCGTATTAACTCTTCGGCTTGCTGGTAACGGCCATAAGCAAGGTAGACATCAGCTTCGGATATCGGATCGATTTCGCCTTGATCGGTGTCGAACGAATCGAAATCGCTGGGTGTAAACTCGCTTAGGAAAGAACTTTCGCCAACAACACCCGGTTCATTAACCTGGCTTTCTTCGGCAATGACCGGCGCAGAAAATTGACTGTTATCTTCGACGATGGGTTTGGTCAAAAGAGAAGAGGCGAACATACTCTCGGTATTAGTTTCCTCATCAATTTTGCGTTTCCGCCACCAGAGCCCACCAAACAGCGCCAGAGCTAATGCACCCGCCCCCCCTAGGAATAGGTAATACGAATCGAGCGCACTGTCCGCCTTCGGTTGAGGCGCTGGTTGAACCGGTTGAATGGGTTTAACCGGTTCGGCGGGTTGGACAGGCCGAATGGGTTGAGCCGGGTCAACTGGCGGCTCCGCTGGAGCAACAGGGGCAACAGCTTGTTCAGGTAACGCAGCCGCCTGAACGTCAGACGGGGCAACAGAGAGCTCGTCGGTTTTTTCCGGCTCCTGAGCAGCCGGGCTTGCCTGCACCTGGCCTTGCAAAGCAGCAAGCTGTTGGTCCTTTAACTCAATCAACTCCTGCATCATCGCCAGTTGTTTTTCCAGCTCCACCAGCTTGCTTTGCGCGGCAGTCCCTGACAGCGCCGCCGTACCGGCGTCTGAATCCCCCCCTGCGGCCACGACGGCGCTAGAAGCTGTTTTATCCGTTGTCGCTGGCGTCTTCTTGCTGGCGGCATCAGCTACCGGCTCCACCACAGCACTCTCAGCGATCGTCACATCAACGGGCGCCACCAGTTTCAACTGCTTCTCACGCGGTTTTTCGCCCTCAGCCCGCGCAATAGACAAGCGATTTTTCCAAGCCTGCGTATGCCGGTTAAACTCTGCCAATGCTTGGCTTCTTGATAATTTCAATGCCTCCTCCCTTTCAGGAATCGTCAGCATTTTCCCAGCCGTTAGCGCGTAAGCATTGTCTTGGTAGAAGGCATGGGGATTGGCTTCATAAATCGCCAGCATCATTTGCTCTGCAGAAACATCACTGCCAGCCCTTGCCCGCTCAGCGATCCGCCACAGCGTATCTTGCGACAAGGTCGGCCCGTATTCGCCATCGCGGTTTTGTTGATGGCGATAAGCTTGAACGCGTGGCATAACAGCCGATGGCTGCGCATAACTTTGAATAGGCGCAGAAACGGAAGCGGCAGCCTCGCTATAGTCTGCCGGCGGGTCAACCAATACTGTAAATTCACGGTACAAATTGCCTTTAGGCCAACTGACTTCAAGCAAAAAATCCAGAAAAGGTTCTTTTAACGCTTCCCTCGACGTTATCTTAATGACCGCCGCCGTACTGGACTGAGCAATGGTTTCGAATTTTATTTTCGACAGGAAATAGCTCCATGACACGCCTGCCTCTTCGAATTTTTCAGGTGCGGCCAATCTGACCTTGATGTCAGATACGCTTTCGCCCGATAATTTTAACGAAATCTCGGCATCCAGATTTTGATTCAGCGCCGAATGCAATTGAATCTCGCCTATCCCTAATGCCTGTCCACCCGTCGGCGCCAGCAACGTAATAACCGCTAAGGTTTTAGTCAACAAACGCACTTTGCTCTTCTTCACAATAGTTACCACAGTTTTTTACCGCGTCCAGTCAAATATGTACCCAAGCTTAGCCTAGATGTAATTTTTTACCAGCACTTCTGCTATTTGCACACTGTTCAATGCCGCCCCTTTGCGGACATTATCACCGACCACCCACAAGTCGATTCCCAGAGGATGCGATATGTCTTCACGGATACGCCCGACGAACACTTCGTCATGACCTGACGACTCAGTGACCGCCGTTGGATAGCCGCCATCGTTACGCTCATCCATCACAGTCACGCCCGGCGCTTTTGCCAGCAAAGCACGGACAGTCGCGGCATCGATTTTGTCGCGGGTTTCAATATGTACGGCCTCGGAGTGTCCATAAAAAACCGGCACCCGCACCGCCGTGGCATTGACCAGAATACGGGCATCACCCATGATTTTTTGGGTTTCCCAGACCATTTTCATTTCTTCTTTGGTGTAGCCGTTATCCATAAAGACGTCGATCTGCGGCAACACGTTAAACGCGATCTGCTTAGGGTAAACCTTACTAATTAGGGGCTGCATATTAAGCAGGCTGGTAGTCTGCTTAACCAGTTCCTCTATGGCTTCTTTGCCGGTGCCGGAAACCGCCTGATAAGTGCAGACATTGATGCGCGCAATACCCACCGCATCGTAAATCGGCTTTAACGCCACCAACATTTGAATCGTTGAACAATTAGGATTGGCAATAATGCCGCGATTTTTATAATCCGAGATTCTTTCTGGATTAACCTCCGGCACCACCAGCGGAATATCGTCGTCATAACGAAATTGCGAGGTGTTATCAATCACAATACAGCCGGCGGCAGCGGCTTTTGGTGCGTATTCCGCTGAAACCGACGCGCCCGGCGAAAATAAACCGATTTGCGCTTTGGAAAAATCAAACGTCGCTAAATCTTGTACCGCCAAAGACCCGCCTTTAAAGGCGATTCTTTTTCCAACTGAATTGCTGCTCGCCAAGACATAAACTTCGCCAACAGGAAAGTTGCGTTCCTCCAGAATGGACAGCATGGCTTCACCCACCGCACCGGTCGCACCCACTACCGCAACATTATATAACTTGCTCATCTAAAACCGCCCTTCCGTATCACTAAAAATGCGCACTGCATCACCATCAGCCGCTAACCGGACAACTTTCGTTGCCATTAACCTTTAGATAACGCGCAAAAAATAACACCCGCCACCCCTGTTGGAGTCTAAAGCCAGCTTTGGACCCCAAACTATCCTATAGAATCGTGTGGAATAATTTTTGCGCGTTACCTTACAACCCGTTCATATTGAACATCAATCATGGCCGTTTTTTTATCATGCCAACACAGCAAACACTTTTTGGGTGATTTCATCGACACTGCCGACACCGGCAATCGAGACGAACTTAACCGGCTGCCCCGGCGCCGAATAATAGCCGACCAACGGTTTGGTCTGTTCGTGGTAAACACTGAGCCGTTTGCGCACGGTTTCTTCTTTATCGTCGTCGCGCTGGATCAGCGGCTCGCCGGTCGCATCATCAAGGCCTTCAACTTTAGGCGGATTAAAGTCCACATGATAAGTGCGGCCTGATGGCAAATGCACCCGCCTGCCCGCCATGCGTTTGACGATTTCCTCGTCCTCGACCACGATTTCAATCACCGTATCAATACTGACGCCCATTTCACCTAGGCCTTCAGCCTGGGCAATGGTGCGCGGGAAACCGTCCAACAAATAGCCGTTGGCGCAATCAGCGTGGGCAATGCGCTCTTTGATCAAACCCAAAATAATATCATCGGAAACAAGCCCCCCGGCATCCATCACTTTTTTCGCTTCGACACCCAACGGCGTGCCTTCCCGCACCGCCGCCCGTAACATATCGCCCGTTGAAATTTGCGGAATGGCGTATTTTTCAGTAATAAACTGAGCCTGAGTCCCTTTACCGGAACCGGGACTCCCCAACAGGATGATGCGCATAACTGACTCCATTGTGTCGCTAAGACAGATTTAAGGTTTATAAAGAGCACGCGTACAGGTGATATCTGCAATACCCAACAAAAGCGTGGCCGATTATTTTATAACACATCAAATTTTATCTCTTGTAAAAATACTTTTATTTACCTATTCTTACCAAGTTTCTTACCAAGTTTTTTTACATTCAAGGAGAATAATAATGCGTGTTGAAGATTTAATGACTTCAAAAGTATTTACAGTCG
>JBLRXA010000194.1:0-5223 GCA_047920955.1 Methylobacter sp.
TTACCGCCGTGAAAGGGCGGTGTCCTAGGCCACTAGACGATGGGGACTAGAACTGTTCCAAGCATTTTTTTGGTGGAGCCAAGCGGGATCGAACCGCTGACCTCTTGCATGCCATGCAAGCGCTCTCCCAGCTGAGCTATGGCCCCCCTAAGCTGAGAACCGGCATTATACGGTAAATATCAGTTGAGTCCAGAACTAATTTAAATTTTTTATATACGCTATGGCTCGCTTTATTCTGGCCAGGGTTTTTTCCTTGCCCAACAACGACAATGTAATATCAATCGCAGGCGAAACTGCCGAACCGCAAACCGCAACACGCAAAGGCTGCGCTACCTTGCCGAGACCCAAGGCCAGGGTTTCGGCCAAATCCAGCACAACCTGATGCAAGGCCTCGCCGTTCCAGTCGCTTATTTCGGCAAACTCATCATGCAATCGCGCCAACACATCAGCCGCAGCGGGGGTGAGATTCTTTTTTGCCGCTTTTTCATCATACTTATCAAAATCTTTATAGAAATAGACACTGGCGGCGGCAATTTCGACCAGCGTCTTGCAGCGTTCGCGTTGCGCCTTGACCATATCGACCAGACTTGACCCATCGCTAGGGTCAATGCCCAACTCGCCCATGTGCCAGCTCAGATGGCGCGCCACATGCGCCGGATCGCTGTTCATGATGTAATGATGGTTCAGCCAAAGCAGTTTTTCAGTGTTGAACGCTGACGCCGATACATTGACATTTTCTAGGGCAAAATGCTCGACCATTTCATCAATGGAAAACACTTCCTGATCGCCATGCGACCATCCCAAGCGCACCAGATAATTCAACAAGGCTTCGGGCAAATAGCCGTCATCGCGAAATTGCATCACACTGACCGCGCCGTGGCGCTTGGACAACCTCGCGCCATCTGCCCCCAAAATCATCGGCAAATGCGCGTATTTTGGCACTTTGGCACCTAGTGCCTTAAGGATATTCATTTGCCGGGGCGTGTTATTGACATGGTCGTCACCGCGAATAACATGGCTGACCTCCATATCCATATCGTCAACCACTACCGTCAAGTTATAGGTCGGTGTGCCGTCGCCGCGCGCGATAATCAAATCATCCAGCTCTTTGTTGGCAACAACAATATCGCCTTTAATCAAATCAGGAATAGTGACTACGCCATCGACTGGATTTTTAAAACGGATGACCGCTTCCCGGTCACCTTTGGGCTCTGTCAAATCCCGGCATTTGCCGTTATAGCGCGGTTTTTCCTTGTTGGCCATTTGCTCGGTGCGCAACTGCTCCAACTCGTCCTTACTGCAATAGCAATAATAGGCGTCGCCCTGGTCGAGCAACTGCTGGATAACCGCTTTGTAGCGGTCGAAATGATGGGTTTGGTAAAAAGGCCCTTCGTCGTATTCCAAGCCCAGCCAAGTCATGCCTTCCAAAATGGCGTCGACCGATGCCTGCGTGGAGCGTTCCAAATCGGTGTCTTCGACGCGTAAAATAAACTTGCCGCCATGCTTACGCGCATACAGCCAGGAAAACAAGGCGGTGCGGGCGCCGCCGACATGAAGGTAACCGGTAGGACTCGGGGCAAAACGTGTTTTTATGCTCATTTGATAATATGTTTTGTTAGTAAAATTTTTGACGTTGCGGCCATTTTAACAGCATTTTGCCCAAGCCAAACTCAACCGGTCTCCGGCAAAAAACTGGGCATACTCACGCCGTTAAACGCTTGGAATCTGCCGCGCACCTGAAACAGATGCGTTTCCACATTGCGCGCACCCCATTGGTAAAGCGTTTTCACCAGCTCGCGCTTATCCATCGGCACTACAAACAGCGGCACGGCGCCGCGAAAACGCTCGGTTGCTTGTAGCAACAAGGCCAATGCGGCCGGTTCGTTGCGCGCCACACACGGGCCTAGCATAGCCAGCGCGGGATGCTTAATTGAAATCATAAAACCGTCAATAACGCCGCCAGCGTTCTCAAACACCAGTGCTTGCAACACGGCGCGCGGGTTTTCAATAGCATAGCGATAATCGTTCATCCGAGTGATGCCGCTAACCGCCATTTCCAGCGCCGCCATCGCTTCAATATCGGCCAATGTGGCAAGCCGCACCTGATCACGCAATGGGTAATCGACTTGCAGTCCGGCAACCGGCACTGGCAGCACCATATCATGATAGCTGCCGCGTGGAATAAAGCCGGAACGGTTATACAGCGAAAACGAATCCATATTTATCGCGCTACTGACCAGACGCAGCGCCGCATAGCGCCCAGCCTCGGTAAAACCGACAATATGGTCGACCAGCACCCGCCCTACCCCTTGCCGGAAATAATCGGGATGCACTGACATAATGCCAAGACTGACGTGATGCTCGCGTGGATGAAAAAAACAGGCGCCCATCAGTTTGCCGCTGTTAGCGTCAAATGCGGCAATGCTGCTGCCGGGACTGATGTCGTTATAAATATCAAGGAAAATGCCCGCCTGCTCCGGCGCGCAACTGAAATAGTCGGATGGCCAGCCGTGCGTGCGATACCAAACATTAAAAGAACGGTGCAGCATCGACGCGTAAACCTTGCGGTCATCGCCGGTTAGCGGGCGCAACAGCATGGACTGGTTAATCTTTCCGGCCGTATCTGGAAAAAATCGCTTTGACCGGATTAGCCAGTTTAAACGACTCTTTATCCGGCACTGCGTTCTCTTCCTCATACTTGATACTGGCTAACAGCGCAGCCTGTTCCTGTTGTTGATAAGCCAGCTGCTTTTGAATGGCAAGCTTGTGTTCCTCAGAAATATCCAGTCTGACCAAACGGTTATCGCGGCGCATCAAATAGCTGATCAGCGCATCCAGAAAATCGTCGTCAAGCTGCTCCGGCGTAAAATTTTTGGTGAAAAACTCCAGATTTTCATGGTTATTAATCGTCATTTTCAACTGGGACAAGTTATAGTCGACTTCAATTTTAAAACTGACCGGGACTTTCCTCTGTATGCTAAATCCGGCGGTGTCCACGCCTGTTACCGCGCTTTGGTTTTTCCAGGAAAACGGCAGCCTTCTAGCATGAAGAAAAGCCACTTCCGCTTCAATCAGCGAGCGCGATTCCAGCGAATAACTGAAACTGCCATCACCCTCGCAAAGGAAAGTGACGTTAATTTGCATTAAGCGGTCGTAATCGGCAAGGCCGCTATAACCGTCAGTATTGATCTTGTAATTTTTTTGCAACAGCTTGCCGAATTGCGGATAACGGACGCAATAATCGTTAATCAGAATAGGCTCTTCAAGAAAATTAAGGTGCTTGACCGTCTCATTTAGACAATCGAAAAAATACTGCATTTTCGGCAATAGTGCTGTTTTATAAACGCTTTCCAAGTTTTGCTGGATAGATTTTTGTTGCAGCTCCTCCGCTTTTTTCTGATCGGCCTTTTGCCGCAACTCGTCCAGTATGCTCATTTTACCAACCCTCTCAGGCCCACTAAACGGCGCTTAAAAAATACAAGCCGCTGCTTAAGCAGATTAATGAAAACAAATAGTTGATGCGTTTCCCCGTACTCAGTCCCAAAACAGCACCAGCCAAACAAATGGCCAGGCTCATCAGCATTAAGGCTGATAAATACACCGTAGCGCTGGTATCGACTGGGATTTCTGCGGCATGGACATAGCCGTGGAACAGGGCGAAGAACGAGGCCGCCAAAAATAGCGGATTAGAACGGTGTTGCCGGTTAAGGCTGGCCAACAGGCCAAACGCGACCACCGACAAGGCAATCAATAGTTCAACAAACGGGATATTTACCGCAGCCGCATTAAGCGTGGCACCTGCCATCATCAAGGCAAAAAAAGCAAGCGGGAACGCCCACAAAGCCTTGCCGCCCTGCTTGGCTGCAATCAGGCCAACCGCCAGCAGCACCAGCAAATGATCGATACCGGTTAAAGGGTGTAATAAGCCACTGATCAAACTGTGATCGATAGCGCCGCCAGTATGCGCATAAAGCGAAGGCGACACGAAGCATAAGGCGGCAATCAACTGGTTTTTAATACGCATAAAATGAATCCTGTTTAAAGTTGTCGGTCAGCGGACAATAGCCAGCAAAATGCTGGCTATCACGGTCATAAAAAAGGCCTCAGTCTATTAACTGGCCTGGGTGCTGTCAACGCTTTATCAGGCAATCGCTTTAATTGCATGAGCCAACAGCGTATCAAGCTGAATACAAGCACTCGGATGGGCAATACTGTCGGTGCTCCAGATGGCTTTAACGCCGGAATTAAGGATATGCGCGTAAGCATCGCCGCAAAACAACGCGTGGGTGACCACAGCGTAAACATCATCGCAGCCGGCGGCTTGCAATAAGCCCGCCGCTTTAGCCAACGTCCTGCCGGTACTGGCCATATCGTCGATGATTACCACCGGAGTGCCTGCAAAATTTTTATCCGGCAACACCATGTCAACTTGCGTATCGCCACGCCGGATTTTATCGGCAATCGCATAATCGAAACCGATAGCGCCTGCAATGGCGCCAACCCATTGCTCCGATTCGCTATCCGGCCCCAACAGCAGCGCATGGCTGAATTGTTGCTGCAAAAACAAGCCGATTTCATTGGCGGCGGTCAGGCTGATTGCGTTTTTGATCGGAATCGCCTGGGTCAATGACGAAATCCGGTGCAGATGCGGGTCTACAGTGAGCACATCGTCAAACAAATCGGCCAACAATTTGCCGACAATGCGCTGGCTGACCGCCTCGCCGGGCTGATTGGCAATGTCTTGGCGCATATAGCTTAAATAAGGCGCGACCAAGGTCAGGCGTTTAGCGCCCAATTCCCGTGCGGTCGTGGCGCACAGCAACAGTTCGATTAACTTGTCGTTGGGCTGGTTAAGGCTACGGCAAACAATCAGGTGTTCCGGCAGCGACGGCGGCAGACGCACCAAACTTTCGCCATCGGGAAAATGATGCAGTGCAACCTCGGCCAGCGGCACATCAAGCCGTATGGACAGACGTTGTGCTTGGGCTAAATAATCGGGAAAAGCAAGTGTCATCATGGGCTGGATTATTCCTGATTAAGGTTAGGAACATTAGGCGGGGCAACTGGGGTGGCTATGTGACCGCGTTGTCTATTTTTCCAAATAAGTGTAAGACGTCAACCCGGCAATCAGCTCACGCTCATAATCCTGGCGCTGCTGTTCGCTAAGGTTGCTGTCCGCCAGTTTTTTCCGGTAGGCGGTTTTCAGCTCTTCGCTGTTGATAT
>JBLRXA010000195.1:0-5177 GCA_047920955.1 Methylobacter sp.
AATCGTCCGCGCCATCATCGGCCAGCGCTTCAGCTCCGGCGGCAGGCGGCACATCCGTTTCCTCAACTGTTCCAGCGTCGGCGGGCGGCATGGCCTTTGCCGCCGCTTCCGGCTCATCCGGCAGGTCAAAACCACTGAAGTCGGAAAATTCGTCCGCGCCGTCGTCTGTCAATACAGGCACGTCAGTCTCATCGCCTTGCAGCCAGATAGACTCGCCCAATGTGTCGCCAAGGTCTGGGTCATCGGCCATTGCATCAGCTAAAGCTGTGTCAATATGGGCGAATAAGTCCCCTGTGGGCAGTTCGGGGGGGTTGGCAGTACTGGCGTCGTCGGAAAAATCACCCAACTCCCTGAGCAGCGCATCCATTTCTTCGTTGGTTTCCGGCTGCACATCATCCAGGTTTAATGGGATGTCCATCAGCAATCTGTCAATGGCATCATTTTCATTATCTGTCGGCATAAAGGACGGTTCCGCCTCATTTTGCATGGCATCCAGATCAACATCGAAATTGTCGCGTTTTTCTTTCAGGTTTTTGTCCATTGAATCAGTCATATTGATGGCTCAGTCATGCGTTGTAAAATAACCGTCAAATTAAAGAGGGCTAATTTTCAGTGTTTTTTAACGAAAAATAATTTTTCATTTTAATACCAAATAAACTTAATGTTCATAAAGATTGATCGATTTGATGCTAAACTCCCCAAAAAACTTTTAAGAAAGAACATGCAACTAGCTATCACCGCCTTAGGCAACCATCAGATTAATTTTATTGGCGAAATACTACCCGCCGTGCGTGACTGTAAGTGTAGTATTCTGGAAATAAGATCATCCCGCCTCGCGCAGTCCACGGCGGCCTATCTGCTTATTCAGGGTAACTGGAACCAAATTGCCAAGTTTGAAAGCACGCTGGATATAATCCAGAAACGACTGGACATTAAAATCCACACTTTGCGGCCTGAACAGAAAAACAAGGCCAAGGAATGCCTGCCTTACTCACTGGAAACCATATCGTTGGACCGCGATAATGTCACCGAGTCCATCGCGTCGTTTTTGATTGACCGGGACGTAGAAATTGAAGAAATAACCGGCAGTTGCTATCAGGCGCCTTACATCCAAACCTCGGTATTTTCAACCAAATTTGTCATCTTGATTCCACCGCAACTGCCACTGCTGTCGTTGCGTGAAGAATTTTTGGATTTTTGCGACCAATTAAATATCGATGCCATTCTTGAACCCATCAAACGCTAAACTGAATAATGATAACGATCGGCAATCTTGTACCTGACTTTACAGCCTCAGCGACCGGCGGTAAAACCATTGCCTTGGCAGATTGCCGGGGCCAATACCTGGTGCTGTATTTTTACCCCAAAGACAATACGCCCGGATGTACACAAGAAGGCCAGGCTTTTCGCGATAATATCGAACAATTCAACGCATTAAACGCGGTCATTTTGGGCGTGTCGCGTGACAGCGTCCGCGTTCATCAAGGCTTTAAAGACAAACAGCAATTCCCCTTTGATTTGCTGTCTGATGCGGATGAAACGCTGTGCCAGTTGTTCGATGTGATCAAAATGAAAAATATGTACGGCAAACAGGTACGCGGCATCGAACGCAGCACCTTTTTGCTTGACCCGGAAGGCGTGCTGGTTCACGAATGGCGCAAGGTCAAAGTCAAAACCCATTGCGAAGATGTACTTCAAACTTTACATCAACTGACTGGCGGGTAGCCATGAATATTCAAACATCACCGGATAAAAAACTGTTTGTCTTGGACACCAACGTGCTGATGCATGATCCGGCCGCCATTTTCCGTTTCAAGGAACATAATATCTTTATCCCGATGATCGTGTTGGAAGAACTCGATCATGCCAAAAAAGGCCTCACCGAACTGGCTCGAAATGTTAGACAAGTTAGCCGCTTTCTCGATGAATTAATCCGCGACGCCAATCAGCAAACCATCAACGACGGCTTGCCGTTATCGGGCATTAAACATAAGCCGGATAGCGACGCTGACGACAGCGGGCGCTTATATTTCCAAACCAGCGCCCTGACCGCCTTGTTGCCGGAAAGTATGCCCGGCAGTCTTGCCGACAATTCCATACTCGGCATCGTCTTGGCGCTCACCAAAAAACTGCCGGACGTCAAGGTCATCTTGGTGTCGAAAGACATCAACATGCGCATCAAAGCGGCAACGCTGGAGCTGCCCGCAGAAGATTATCACAACGACCAAACCCTTGATGACATTGACCTGCTCTACAGCGGCGCAATGGCGCTGGACAAGGATTTTTGGATGCTGCACGGCAGCAAAATGGATTCCTGGAAAGAAAAAGACCGTACATTTTACCGGCTCGAAGACCCCATCGTATCCGAATGGTATCCCAACCAGTATGTCTATATCGAGGATGAAAGCAATTTCGAAGCCATTGTCAGAACTTGTGACGGCCATAGTGCCGTATTGGAATTGGCAAAAGATTACCGCAACAAACACCACAATATCTGGGGCATAACCGCTAGAAACCGCGAGCAGAATTTTGCCCTTAATGTTTTATTAGACCCTGATATTGATTTTGTCACCTTGCTGGGTACAGCAGGCACCGGCAAAACCCTATTGGCACTGGCGGCCGGGCTTACTCAAACGATGGAAAAGAAAACCTATCTGGAAGTCATCATGACTCGTGAAACCATGCCGGTCGGCGAGGACATCGGTTTTTTGCCCGGCACCGAAGAGGAAAAAATGGCACCGTGGATGGGTGCGTTAATGGACAATCTGGAACTGCTTAGCCATAACGCCGAACAAGGCGAATGGGAACAGGGCGCAGCCAGCAGCATCGTCATGAGCCGGGTCAAAATCAGGTCGCTGAACTTTATGCGCGGACGCACCTTTCTTAACCGTTTCCTGATTATCGACGAAGCCCAAAACCTGACCTCCAAACAAATGAAAACCCTGATAACCCGCGCAGGACCTGGGACGAAAATCATCTGCATCGGCAACTTGTCGCAAATAGACACGCCGTACCTGACCGCGACCACCTCCGGCTTAACCTATGTGGTCGATCGCTTTAAAACCTGGCCGCATGGCGCCCACATCACCTTGCGCCGTGGCGAACGCTCGCGCCTCGCTGATTACGCTTCGGATATTTTGTAGCGGTCTGCGTCAGCGAGCATTCTTTCCTGTAAATCCCCCTAACACCGCCCTAAAAAATAGTTTATTTTGTGGCGTCCACCAGTGGTGAAGATTATGATAAAAATTTGCTGCTTTCCAAGCGGGCATTATCAACCAAACTGAGGTACATCCCCATGAAAACACCAACTGATTTACAACGCCGCAAGCTATTAAAATATGCCGCGATTGGTATAGCCGGGGCGGCCACTTATCCGGGCTGGGCGCAAACGGGCGGGTTTGTCAGGGTCAACGCGCCGTCTGCTGATTTTCTTCCTGATGTTGAGCTTGAACTGACCATGAACACTGCCGATGTCCCGGTTTTAAAGGGCGAAAAAACCCATGTTTGGAAGGTTACCGGCAAAGTCATCACTGGTTCGGCCAATGTGTTGGACAATAACGAAGGCACTTATCTGGCGCCGACCTTGCGCTTTAAAAAAGGCCAGAAAGTCAGGATCATCCTTAATAATAATTTACCGGCACAGTCGATTCTGCACTGGCATGGTTTGCATGTGCCCGCCAACATGGACGGCAATCCGATGTATGCGATAGATCGCGGCCAAACCTATATTTATGAGTTCGAGATACTGAACCGGGCGGGCACTTATTTTTATCATGCCCATACCCACGGCGTGACCGCCAGACAGGTCTATTCCGGCTTGGCGGGGCTGTTAATCGTCAGTGACGATCAGGAACAGGCGCTGAATTTGCCGGGCGGAGATTTCGATGTGCCGCTGGTGATTCAGGACCGCAGTTTCGATGAGAAAAACCAGCTGTCTTATTCGGCGCACATGATGCAACGGATGCAAGGCTTTTTGGGCGAGCAAATTCTAGTTAATGGCCGCCCCGATTTTGTGTTGCCGGTTTCGACGCACGCTTACCGTTTGCGGCTGTTGAACGCTTCAAATTCGCGCATTTATAAATTGGCCTGGGATGACGGTACGCCGCTCACGGTCATCGGCGTTGATGGTGGCTTGTTGGAAAAGCCGGAGCAACATGCTTATGTGATGCTGGCGCCGGGGGAGCGGCTGGAACTCTGGATGGATTTTAGCGGTCGGGCCGTCGGTTCGGAACTGAATTTACGCAGCCTTGAGTTTGCCGCAGCCTCGCACGGCGGCATGGGCATGATGGGCGGACGTGGGCGTATGGGTATGATGGGTGGCGGCATGATGTCATTCAGCACCTTGCCGTCCGGGTCTGATTATCCTATTTTGAAAGTGCGGGTGACTAAAAAAGAGCAGGGCAGCGATACCTTGCCCAAGGCTTTAACGCCCATCACTGCACTGAGTGTCAAAAATGCGGCGAATGCGGCCAATCCCAGAACCATCACCTTATCCATGCGGCACATGTCGGCTTTGTTGAATGGACGTTCCTATAAAATGAACGATATTCAGCCGGATGAAATGATTCCGGTGAACAGCCTGCAATTAATCGAATTCGATAACGGCTTTAGCGGCGGCGGTATGCACGGCATGATGGATATGCCGCATCCGATGCATTTGCATGGCGAACAGTTCCAAATTGTCAAACGGGAAGTCAGCGCGCGTGCTGGCGATAATTACACCAGCGTTTCATCAGGATTTATCAACAGCGGCTGGAAAGACACAGTGCTGGTGATGCCGGGCGAGAAAGTCACGATATTAAAACCGTTTAACGATTTTAAAGGCCTGTTTATGTACCATTGCCATAATTTGGAGCATGAGGATATGGGCATGATGCGGGATTATTTGATTAACTAAGGTAACGTGCAAAAAATAACACCCGCCGCCCTGTCGGCGTCCAAAGCCAGCTTTGGACGCCAACTATCGTGAGAATGGTGTGGAATAATTTTTGCGCGTTACCTAAGGGTGGCTGCCTGAAAAGGGCATCCCCATAATTGTCCACGAAAAAACACGGAAATTTTCGTGGGCTCTATTTTTCTACAGCGGCTATCGCCTTAAACTCGGGGCAGACCTGCCAGGGTCTGCTTCGGCATATTTACAGTGGTTTCAATATCGATTAGTCGGGCAATGGGGTGCA
>JBLRXA010000196.1:0-5167 GCA_047920955.1 Methylobacter sp.
GATCAGTATGGGGCGTGTGTTTGTGCGTAAGGGACATTATTTAAAATCAACACCCCTAACAGCTAACAGCATTGCCGAAGCCATTGATTATTATCGCCGTTTAAAAGCCGCCAAACCTGAACTGAAAATATCCGCACTATTTGACCCCAATATTGATAACGATGGCAGCGGTGATAGAGACCCTACCTTTAAAGGTGACGGCTTAGAAGAAATTATGGCCGATTACAACGTGCGCTATGGCCAGGATTTTGATTTTGCTCGGCACGCGGCCTTTAAAAAAGATTTAGCCGCACGCCTTGCCCATAAAAAACCTTACGAGCGCATACACACAGAACCCGCAAAGCAGTTGGATTTGCTGATTGTGGTAGACCAAATGCTCACAGGGTTTGACTCTAAATGGCTCAATACTTTGTATTTGGATAAGGTGATTAAATACCAAAATATTATTCAGGCATTCTCGCGCACCAACCGTTTATTTGGCCCAGACAAACCGCACGGCACCATTCGCTATTACCGCTACCCACACACCATGGAGCAGCACATTAAAAACGCGGTAAAACTTTATTCGGGCGATAGACCCATCGGCTTATTTGTAGACCGCCTTGAAAGCAACCTTGAAGCCATGAATAATTTAGCGGCAGAGATCACCGAGTTGTTTGTGAATGCAGGCGTACAAAACTTTGAAAAACTGCCGGAAGACAGCGCCGCCTGCGCGAAATTTGCCAATTTATTTAAAGTCTTTAATCAACACTTAGAGGCTGCCAAAGTACAAGGCTTACATTGGAATGAGCTTACTTATTCATTTGATGAGAACGATGATAAGCATGAGCTAACACTGGCGATAAACGAACAAACTTACTTGAGCTTAGTTCTTCGCTACAAAGAGCTGGTAGGCAAAGGTGGTGGTGGAGGTGGCGGCGATGTGCCCTTTGATATTAGCGGGTATCTCACCGAAATCGATACCGGCAAAATTGACGCCGACTACATGAACAGCCGCTTCGATAAATATTTAAAAGAGCTTAATCAGCACCAAGACCAGGCCAGCATTGAGACCACACTTAACGAGCTGCATAAGTCATTTTCATCACTCACTCAAGTTGAGCAAAAATACGCCAAGCTGTTTTTACATGACCTACAGCGCGGTGATGCGCAATTGATTGAAGGCCACAGCTTTAGAGACTACATCAACGACTACAAAAATACCGCCGAAAATGCGCAACTCAACGCCGTCGTGAATGCCCTGGGTTTAGATAAAAATCGGCTTATGGCGTTAATGGCTGACAATGTTAACGAGAAAAACCTTAACAACTTTGGCCGCTTTGATGCGTTAAAAGAAACAGTTGATCAGGAAAAAGCCAAAACCTACTTTGAGAAATTAGACGGTGGGGCTATTGCGCCTTTTAAGCTGAAGATGCGCATTGAGAGCTTTCTTAAGCAGTTTATTTTTGCGCAAGCGGATGAGTTTGCTGTTGTTTGTACGGAACTTTAACCCGCTGTTTTCATTGTTTGGTTATCAGTTTTACAGCGGTTTCAATTTAAATGAGTTACTGACCTATGCCGTCCTTATTGTCGCTGGAGTGCAGGCTTTGCCTGCTCTGGCAGGCAAAGCCTGCACTCCAGCCATGTTATGGAAATTAACTGAGCTTGAAAACGCTGTAAATAGAAGGGCTTCTAAGACATTCTTGGACGGGAAAAAAACCTATTCGATATTTTGTATCTGTTCGCGCATTTGCTCGATCAGCACTTTAAGCTCGATGGCGATTTGTGTCATTTCCTTGTCGGCCGATTTGGAGCCTAGCGTATTGGCTTCGCGGTTCAGTTCCTGCATTAAAAAATCCAGTCGTCTGCCGACAGGCTCCTTTTGTTGCAGCACCCGCAACACTTCGGCGATGTGCGTTTCCAGCCGGTCAAGTTCTTCGGCGATGTCCAGTTTTTGCGCCAATAGCACCAACTCCTGCTCCAAGCGGTCAAAATCGGGCTGCGCGACCCACTCGACAATCCGGTCTTTCAGCCGGTTACGGATCAGCACCAGCACTTCCGGCATACGCTTCCCGGCCAAGGCGGCAAAACCCAGCATTTTGGCGCAACGTTCTTCAAGCAACAGCTTCAGCTGGGCGCCTTCCCGTTCCCTCGCGGCCAAAAATTGGGCCAGCGTTTTATCGACCAAGGTGGCAATGCCTAACGCGAGCCGCTCTTTGTCGATATCCGGTTCCTGTTGTATGCCGGGGAATGCCAGCACATCCAGTGCTGAAAAGGACAATGGCGCCAACATTTGCTGCTCTATGCTGGCTGCTGCAGCCAGCAGCGTGGCAACGGCATCGGTGTTAATGATAAATCCGGGGCCGTTTTTGGCCTGTTTTTTGTAGCTTAGTGCGCATTCAACCTTGCCACGGTTGATCTTGGCGGTGATAGTCGAGCGCAAATCGGCCTCAACAAAACGCAGGCGATCCGGCAATCTTAAGCTAATATCGCAATAACGGTGGTTGACCGAACGCAATTCGCAGCTTAGGGTCAAATCGCCGATTTCTATTTCATTGCCGGCAAATGCGGTCATGCTTCTGATCATTTTTCACCTATAATTGACGGGTTTTTAGTGCAAACAAAACAACACCATGGCTGAATATTACGATCCGCAGACCTATCCGAAAGAATGGAACTACCTGCAAACGGGCACCATTATAGACCAGTACGTCATTGAACGGGAGTTGGCGCACGGCGGTTTCAGCTCCGTTTACCTGGCCAGGCAATTGGCCGACCAGTTCCAGGTTGCCATTAAAGAATATCTGCCGCGAAAATTTGCCCACCGCACCTGGAATAACGCGGTGGTCGCCAACAGCGAAGAAACCGCCGCTTTATTCAAGCGTGGCCGGGTTTTATTTTTTGAAGAAGCCAAAGTCCTGTCCACTTTAAAACACCCCAATATCGTCGAAGTCATCGGCTTTTTTAAAGCCAACTCCACCGTTTACATGGTAATGACTTACGACTACGGGCTGACCCTGGATAAGTTGTTAAAAAACACGCCCCAGCCGGCATCCGAAGATTTCCTGTTGACCTTGTTCGGCACCTTGTTGTCTGGATTAGGCCATATCCATAGCCAGCAGTACGTTCATCTTGACATAAAACCCTCCAACATTCTGGTGCGTCCGGGCAACGACGCCTTGTTGCTCGATTTCGGCGCGATTCAGAGTTACCCAAGATCGCATCTGGACAAGCAAAGCAAGGTCTTGACCAAAGGCTACTCGCCGATAGAGCAGCATGAACTGAGCACCCAGTTAGGCCCGTGGACAGACATTTACGCCGTGGGCGCGAGTATGCGCAATTGCCTGGAACTAAAAACCCCGGTTTCCGCCCAAGACAGGGCGCAACACGACACACTGGTTCCCGCCGTCAAAGCGTTTAAACGCAAACTCCCAGAACATTTGCTGCAAGCCATTGACTGGGCCATGGCCTTGCAACCGGAAAACCGCCCGCAATCGGTTGCTGAATTACTGCAGGCATTGGCTGGTTGAAACCCAGCCGTTCCATCAAATTTTCTTGCCGGTTTGCCCCTTTTTTTTAGGGGAAATCGTTGGATTTGACAACATTACATTCGCATCGTTATCCTCTGACACCCCCTCGTTCACGGGGAGGCGATCCACTGGCCCCATCTGCCGATAGCTTTGCCATTCGGCAGGTGAGATCGGATGTGGATTGAAACATCATTAACAACGAGGTGTGAATATGTTGCATTTGGCTAGATTTGCTGCGATTGCAGTTTTGGTGTGGTTTTATATCAGCGCAAAAGAAAAGGGCGAGTCACCGATTAACTGGGCCATCACCGGACTCATCGGTTATTGGATCACTTGGTGGTTGGTTAAATTGACGGCGGTTGCCGCCTTGTCGGGCATGGTTGCCAAAAGCCCCACCGGCGCTTTTTTGGTTTATCAAGTGCCCGCCCTGTGCGCTATCGGTGCGGCTGTCCTAATCAGGAAAAAACTGCTGGCGGATGCCGACAAAAAAAACCAACCGTAACCCAAGCACTGTTTTTTACGGCGCTGCAAGGCGGATAGCGGTTTAGAAAAGAGCCTAAATAGTTGTGAATTCCATAGAAAAGTATCCTATGTTCATCTAAACGCTTCAACGCCAATTGCTACCCCAATAAATTGGATTAGTCTTACATAAGCTCTGCGTTCGTATAGCATTGCCAACTCTCAATGCTCCTTTCGCAATTAAATCGAAAGTGGTACTGATTATAATTAAATGCTGAGATTTTTTACAATGTTTTTATTGTGAAGTAGAGAAATCGCATTTTTATGCGTAATAAATGACAATAGTTTTCTATGAATTGAAACACTTAACTTAAATGAATATCATACGTTTTTCCAGTTTCAAAAAGCTATAACTGAAGTCAACAGCGGGATCATCGTTCACATCGTCCCGCGCCACCTCAAGCCATTGTTTAGCATCAAGTTCGGGGAAAAAAGTGTCGCCGTCAAAATCCTGGTGTATTTGCGTCAAATACACCGTATCGGCAAGCGGCAGCATCGACTGGTAAAAATCCGAACCGCCGATAATGAACACTTCATTAGCGTCGCTACAGCTTGCCAGCGCCTGCCCAATGTCATTAAACACCAAACAACCCGGCTGGCGGTACGCCGGGTTCCTGCTGATAATGATATTGGTGCGCCCGGGCAGCGGCCTGCCGATTGACTCGTAGGTTTTGCGCCCCATCAAAATAGGCGCGCCCAGGGTGATTTGTTTAAATTTTTTCAGGTCGGCGGATAAATGCCAGGGCATTTTATTGTTCAGGCCAATAACCCGGTTGCTCGCCATCGCGACGATAAGTGATATTTTCATCTATTTTGCGCGAGAGACCCCATCCTTTAGGTCGGGGAGGGATAGCGCGTAGGCGGTAGCCTACTCCTGTTCTCGCATCCTCTTACGTTTGCTATCTAGTTTAAAAAAACATAGAATTAAGCGTGGTTTTTTAATGATGCCAATAGCGATAACCAAGCTGGCATTAACCATCGTTTTACTCTTTACCAAAAACCGCCGGGCTGGCGGGGTTAGCCTTTGGAGAGACTATAAGACCTTCTCGCTTAGTGCGTCAGGCGCGTTTCAGTGAATTAGGAAATACCTGATAGCGATGTCAGGAATCCCCTTGCTTTAGCTAGGGGAGGAGGTCAAG
>JBLRXA010000197.1:0-5166 GCA_047920955.1 Methylobacter sp.
ATTTGCAACAAAACAACATTGCTTTGCAAAATACCAACAAACAGTCTATTATTGCTGCGTATAAACTTAAATTTACCTGTAAGCCGACAGCAAAAATACCATGAGTGAATCCCAAATATCCCTGGACAATCCTAAATCACTTAGCAAATGCTCTGATGATGAATTTCAGGCACTCTTACTTGAAGGCGTCTCCCGGACATTTGCCCTGACCATTCCGCAATTACCGAAAAAACTATATAGCGCGGTCGCTAACGCTTATTTGTTATGCCGCATTGTCGATACCATAGAAGATGAAGTTTCTCTATCCCCTGGTCAAAAAAAATATTTTTGCTCCGAGTTTATTCAAGTAGTAAAAACCGGCAACAACTCAGAGCCGTTTGCCGTTGATTTGGCGCCATTACTATCCGAGCAGACTATCCCCGCCGAACACACTTTAATCCATGTATTGCCCCGGGTTATACAAATCACCCATAAATTTGACCCCGCCCAAATCGAAGCCTTAGCCTGCTGTGTAGAAACCATGGCTGAAGGGATGCCGATTTTTCAGGCTCAAGATTT
Source organism: Methylobacter sp. (assembly GCA_047920955.1). Taxonomy (GTDB): domain Bacteria; phylum Pseudomonadota; class Gammaproteobacteria; order Methylococcales; family Methylomonadaceae; genus Methylobacter_A. The sequence goes on from JBLRXA010000197.1 coordinate 559, forward strand.
GCACGGCGGCCTAGCGACACTGGCGGACATGGACAGATATTGTTATTACGTTGCTGGTTGCGTCGGTGAAATGTTGGCCAAACTGTTTTGCCATTATTCGCCGGAAATAGCACAGCACCAGGACGAATTGCTCAAGCTGTCGGTGTCTTTCGGCCAAGGCCTGCAAATGACCAATATATTAAAAGACATATGGGATGACGCCGAACGCGGTGTGTGTTGGTTGCCGCAGGATATTTTTACTGAAACCGGTTTCGACCTTAAAACCCTGTCCCCCGAAAACAATAATGAACAGTTCAGACTGGGCTTAACGCACTTAATTAGCATTGCCCATGAGCATCTGCATAACGCACTGAAATACACATTATTGCTGCCTAGCCACGAAACCGGCATCCGCAATTTTTGTTTATGGGCATTGGGTATGGCGGTCTTGACCTTGAAAAAAATCAAAAAAAATCTGGATTTCACCCATTCTAACCAAGTCAAAATCAGCCGCAATAGCGTTAAGGCAACTATTTTGGCAAGCCGCTTAACCGGACGTAGCAACACCTTGCTCAACTTACTTTTCAACCTGGCAAGTCGCGAACTTAAAGCCCCCGACTGGGCCTATTCGACATCATCTTCAAACGCCAAGATAAACCTTTAAGGACAATTACTTATGTTTAACGAAGCAACTTTAGAGATAAATACCGGTGCTGTTTCGAATTTATCGAATGCAGCGGACAATTACGCACGCAACCTTGAACTGGCTATCAGCAAAGCCCAAGAGAAGTTATTAAGCCTGCAAGACAAGGACGGTTATTGGGTCTTCGAACTGGAAGCTGATTGCACAATCCCCGCTGAATACATCATGATGATGCACTATCTGGGTGAAATCGACGAACCGCTACAGGCAAAAATTGCCAACTACCTCCGTTCCCGCCAAGCCGAAAACGGCAGCTACCCGCTATTTACCGGCGGCCCTGGCGACCTTAGTTGCAGCGTTAAAGTGTATTACGCGCTAAAAATGGCGGGCGACGCTATCGATGCGCCGCACATGACGCAGCTGAGAAACTATATCCTCAGTCGGGGCGGCGCGGCTAAGACCAATGTGTTCACCCGTATCGCACTGGCCATGTTCAAACAAATACCTTGGCGCGGCGTCCCTTATATTCCTGTGGAAATCATGCTGTTTCCCAAATGGTTCCCATTCCATTTGGATAAGGTGTCCTATTGGTCGAGAACCGTCATGGTGCCCTTGTTTATTCTTTGCACCTTAAAGGCGACGGCAAAAAACCCTAACAACATTGATATACTGGAACTTTTCATCACCCACCCCGATGAAGAACGGCACTATTTCCCCGAACGGACGGCACTCAATAAAGTATTTCTAGGCCTGGACAAACTCGGCTTAGCCACACGGCCATTAATCCCCAGCAAATTGCACAATCTCGCTATCGAAAAAGCCAAAAATTGGATTATCGAGCGGCTGAACGGCGAAGACGGTTTAGGTGGCATTTCCCCGGCCATGATGGCGGCTTACGAAGCCTTGCTGCTTTTGGGCATCCCCAAAGACGATGAAATCATCGTTACCGCACGCAAAGCCATCGACAAATTATTGGTCATCAATGAGCATGACGCCTATTGCCAACCCTGCCTGTCGCCGGTTTGGGACACTGCGCTGGCCGCACTGGCCTTGCAAGAAGCCGACAAAACAGGCAACAGTGAAAGCCTGACCCGCGCCTACGACTGGCTCAAAAGCAAACAACTGTCCGATGAACCCGGCGATTGGCGCATTTCCAAACCGGATTTGGCGGGCGGCGGCTGGGCTTTCCAATTCGAAAACCCACATTATCCCGATGTTGACGACACCGCCGTGGTGGCCTTTGCCATGGCCGAATCGAACCTGCCGCAACTAGACGAATCAATCCATCGTGCGACTCGTTGGATTGTTGGAATGCAGTCTAAAAATGGTGGTTACGGCGCGTTTGATGCCGACAATACCGCTTATTATTTGAATGAAATTCCTTTTGCCGACCACGGCGCGTTATTAGACCCGCCGACCTCCGATGTCAGCGCCCGTTGCGCCATGCTGATGGCCAGAGTGGCAAAGGATCATGACGAGTATTTACCGGCACTGGAACGCACCCTCGCCTACATCCGTAGCGAACAGGAACAGGACGGCTCCTGGTTTGGCCGCTGGGGCACCAACTACATCTACGGCACCTGGTCGGTATTGCTCGGCCTTGAGCAAACCAACCTGCCTAAAAGCGACCCGCTCTACACCAAAGCCGCTACTTGGCTAAAAAGCGTACAGCGCGGCGATGGCGGCTGGGGCGAAGACAACTACAGCTACCATGACACCGAGCAAGCCGGAAAATACCATTTCAGCACCGCTTTCCAAACCGCCTGGGCAGTATTGGCGCTGATGGCGGCGGGCGAGGCCAATAGCCACGAAGTCAAAGCCGGCATCGATTTCATCTTGCGCAAGCAGCAAGCTGACGGCGTATGGGACGACAAATGCTTCACGGCGCCCGGCTTCCCTAAAGTGTTCTATCTCAAATACCACGGTTACGACAAGTTTTTCCCACTCTGGGCCTTGGCCAGATACCGTAACGAGCTGCTCAAAAAGTGACCCTCGGCATTATTGTTGCTCTGCCGGAAGAACTCAGCACCCTGACCTCACAAAAGATCGCTAAAGGGTGCTGTGTTTTTATCACCGACACGATTGTTGTCGGCTATTTCGGCGCGGGCGCAGGTAATGCACACGCCGCCGCCGAGCATCTGATTACGCAAGGCGCTACCCGATTACTCAGTTGGGGCTGCGCTGCTGCCCTTAGCAACGCATTAAAACCGGGTGACCTCGTTCTTGCCGACCGTCTGATTGATGCCGAAGGCGCCATTATTTCCATAGTCTCCGATTGGCATCGTGATGTGCAACATCGGCTATCAAATTCCCGAACCGTCCACACCGGCAGTCTAGCCGAAAGCCACAGCATCGTGGCATCCGCCAAAGACAAACAACACCTACACCGTCAAACCGGCGCCATTGCCCTGGATATGGAATCTGTCGCCATCGCCAAAGTGGCGCAGCAACATCAACTGCCTTTTCTGGCCATCCGTGCAATTGCCGATCCAGTTGACATGGATTTACCTAAAGCCATCAGCTATGCCTTTAATGATCAGGGCGACATCGTTCTCACCCGATTATTGTGCTTTATCGCCGGACACCCTTTAGAAGTGCCCGGCCTGATAAAACTAGGCCTGCATTTCAATGCCGCCAAAAATACCTTAAAATGGGTCGCTAAACAGCTCGCTTATCTAAGCGCTTTACCCACCCCTGCCCCATAAACACCATGTCATTTTTTTTTAATTCGATTATCGGCTGGTGCGAGCGACAAATCATCCGCTATCCGTGGCCGTTGTTATTGCTGGTCATTATCTTCTGCGGCATGACGTTAGACTACACGTTCAAAAATCTGGAAATCAACACCAACACCACCGACATGCTGTCCGCCGATTTGCCTTTCCGAAAAAATCTGGCGCATTTAAACCAAACCTTCCCCGAAGACGCCGACACCCTTATTTTTGTCGTTGAGGCGAAAACGCCGGAAGAAACCGCCCAAGCGGCCAGCAAACTTGCCGAACAATTAGGCAGTGTCAAAGACCGTTTCAGTTCAGTCTACATCCCCACCGACAATGCGTTTTTCAGGCAACAAGCCCTGCTCTACCTTGAACAAAACGAACTTGACGAATTGGCGCAAAAGCTCACCGATGCCCAGCCTTTTTTAGGGCATTTGTCGCAAAATTATCATCTTGAAGGCCTATTCGGCATCATTGGCAAAGCACTCGAGCAGCGCGACAACGCACTGCCGATGGACTTGAACCCGATATTGCTCGCCATCGACGACACCCTAAAAAGCCAGCTAGACGGGCAGTCGCAGTATTTGTCCTGGCAAAACATATTGGCCGACGATAAACCCAACAGCGAGAATGTCCAAGACGCCGCCGCGCACATCAAACTCAACCGCACTATCGTCATCGCCAAACCTAACATGCACTTCGACGAAATGCTGCCCGCCGATGTCGCGCTGTCAAAGGCACGCGAAATCAGTCGCGGCCTCATGGCGGAAAATCCCACTCTGAGCATCCGCATCACCGGCGAAACCGCGCTGGAACACGAAGAACTCGAAAGCGTCACCAAAGACGCCACCTTCTCCGGTTTGTTGTCGCTGTTTTTAGTGTGCTCAATCCTATGGATAGGCCTGCGCTCAGTCAAATTGGTGCTGATTACCTACCTGGTTTTGATTATGGGCCTCATTTTGACCGCCGGATTTGCCGCCCTCACCATCGGCCATTTGAACGTCATTTCGATTGCTTTCGCCAGTTTATATATTGGCCTTGGCGTCGATTACGCCATCCATATTTGTCTGCATTACCGCGAAGGCCGGGCAGAAGGCCTGCCGAACAGCGAAGCCATTGTCGCCAGTATCCGGGATGTCGGTTCGTCATTGTTTTTATGCGCATTGACCACAGCATTGGGTTTTTTCGCCTTTATCCCAACCGATTATGCGGGCGTATCCGAATTAGGCATTATTTCCAGCGCCGGCATTTTTATCGGCCTGATTATTT
>JBLRXA010000198.1:0-5159 GCA_047920955.1 Methylobacter sp.
AATATTATTGATGAATTGGAAGCGGAACAACTGAAACAAATTCCTGACTTTGGTCCGGGTGACACGGTTGTTGTACAAGTTAAAGTAAAAGAAGGCGAGCGTGAAAGAATTCAGGCTTTTGAAGGTATCGTAATTGCTAAACGTAATCGCGGCTTAAATTCAGCTTTCACAGTCAGAAAAATTTCTCACGGTACCGGTGTTGAGCGTGTATTTCAAACGCACAGCCCGATCATCAGCGAGATCAATGTTAAGCGTCGCGGTGATGTACGTCGCGCCAAGTTGTATTACTTGCGTGACCTGACCGGTAAAGCAGCGCGTATTAAAGAAAAACTTTAATCGAGCTGTTTTTCGCGACAAAAAAAGGCAGCCTTGGGCTGCCTTTTTTTATGCTAGATTTACCAAACAGAGTTAAATGTATTGGGATGTAATTGAAGTTCGTGCGACTGCCTTGCGTGAGTTAACCGTCCGTTTTGCTGATGGCCTCAGCGGGGATGAGCTGGTGGGGTGTGCAAAAATCGATAACGGCGTATTGGTTTGGCCGAATGGTTTGGATTTGGCGCCTGATACAATGTATTGGGAAATCAAACGCAATCCACAGCGGCGCTATGATCTGAAGCGCAAGTAGTTGGAGCTTATTCAATGCCATTTATAATCGAATGGGTGGAAAGCTGTTCAGGAGCTGAAGCCGTTACCAGGCTTCAGACACCTGCCGGCCAGTTTATTTTAACCAGTCAGCAGGGCGTTATCAGCAAAACAAACTGGGAGCCGGACGTTAACTCTAATCCGTCCGCCGAGCACGCATTAAACGCCTATTGGCAGCACCCCGATAAACCCATTAACATCAAACTGCTAAAACAAGGCAGCCTTTACAGAAATCAAGTCTGGGAGGCGCTTTGCCAAATACCCTTTGGCGAAACCCTAACCTATTCGGCTTTGGCTAAACATATCGGCTCATCGGCACGGGCGGTTGGCAACGCTTGCCGGGACAATCCTTATGCGTTATTTATCCCCTGCCACCGGGTCGTTTCGGTGTCCGGCATGGGCGGCTATTGCGGCAAAACCGACGGTGATTTAATGGCGGTCAAACATAAATTATTAGCATTTGAAACGCAGCATAAAACATGAACGCAACTGTTTTGATCGACCAATTTCTCGATGCCGTCTGGGCGGAACAGGGCTTAAGTGAAAATACGCTGTCGGCCTACGGCAGCGATTTAAGGATTTTCGCCAAATGGTTGAAAGAAAAACCGCTGCTCGACGTTGATGGCGCAGACATATCAGGTTTCCTGGCTAGCCGCTACGAAAGCGGCATCGGTAGCCGATCTTCGGCGCGAATCCTGAGCACATTACGGCGTTTCTACCGCTATTACATCCGCGAAAACAGCATAAAAGTCGACCCAACCGCCTTGATAGATGCGCCGCATATTGGCCGCCCGTTACCTTCATCGCTATCAGAACATGATGTCGAATTATTGCTGAATGCGCCCGAAGTAACTCATTGTCTCGGTTTCAGGGACAGAACTATGCTGGAAATGCTCTACGCAACCGGGCTTAGAGTGTCGGAACTGGTCAATTTAAAATTCGAACAAATCAGCTTTAGACAAGGCGTGGTCAGGATTAGCGGCAAAGGCAACAAAGAACGTCTAGTGCCGGTTGGCGAAGAGGCTATGAGCTGGCTGGGAACCTACATGGTTCATGCCAGAAAAAGCATTCTCGGCGAGCGCCAATGCGATTATCTGTTTGTCACCAATCGCGGCGACGGCATGACCCGGCAGGCTTTTTGGCATATTATCAAACGCCATGCCAAAACTGCCGGTATCGTCAAAGAACTGTCGCCGCATACCTTACGACATGCCTTCGCCACCCACCTGTTAAATCACGGCGCCGATTTGCGCGTCGTGCAGTTATTGCTTGGGCATTCGGACTTATCGACCACGCAAATTTACACCCACGTTGCCCGCGAACGGCTCAAAGACTTACATTCAAAATTTCATCCACGAGGATAACTGAAATGGCTCAAAACATTCACCCGACCGCATTCATAGCGCCTGATGTAGCACTTGGCGACAACGTTACCGTAGGGCCTTTTGCGGTGATAGAAAGCGGCGCCGAAATGGGCGCCGATTGCCAAATAGGCGCCCATGCGGTCGTGCATGGCCATGTCAAAATGGGCAGCGGCAATATTTTGCATCCCCATGCAGTCTTGGGCGGCTTGCCGCAAGACACCAGCTTTAACGCCGAAACGGTTTCTTGGCTGATTTGCGGCGACAACAACGTCTTTAGGGAAGGCTTTACCGCGCATCGGGCGTCTAAAGCTTACGCCGAAACCCGCATCGGCTCAGGCTGTTTTTTCATGAACAACAGCCATGTCGCGCATGATTGCAGCATCGGCAATAACACCATCTTTGCCAATAATGTCGCCATCGGCGGCCATGTCGAAGTCGGCAATAACGTGTTCATCGGCGGCGCCGTAGTCGCGCACCAGTTTTGCCGGATCGGCTCTTATGCCATCGTGCAAGGCACCACCGGCCTGAATATGGACGTCATTCCTTTCATGCTGATAGGCGGCCGTCCGGCTCGTCATTATAAATTGAACAGCGTAGGACTCAGGCGCGCCGGCATTACCGGCGAACGCTATAAAGTGCTGTCAGTGGCATTCCGGCTGTTAAAAAACAAACAAAATTTGGATGATCTGGAAGAAACCGAAGAATTAAGGCAATTAAAAGACTGGCTAGCCGTTAAATCCAAACGCGGCTTGCATGGGTTTATTGACGTATCCAAATAAGCCTGGATTTGGCTAACGTCTATCTGGAAATGATGCGCTGCAGCCCTTCCTATAAATGCCCATAAGCCGGTAACGTTTCCAGCCGTTTATCTTCCAACGGCTTACCCACGGTAAAATGATAAAGACTTTGGAATTGATCGTCCTTGATACCTAGAACCTCATGCACGCCATCATCAAAATAACAGCCGATGCCGGTGCCGCGAAGGCCTGCCGCTTCCGCTTCCAGATACAGCACTTGGCCTATCAGGCCGCATTCCCAGAACAAGCGGCGATAAAGCCACGGCGCGGCTTCGAGGGTTTCAGCAAATTCTGCAACCATGCCCAGACTGAACGCGCTATCGCTGGCGATGGGTTGATGGCAGGACAGCGTTTTAGCAATCTGTCTGCAATCGCCCGAATACAAATGATAAAGCGGTAGGACGTCGGATACTTGTTGCCAGCCAAAATCAGGCAAGGTTGCGGCCTGTAATTTCCCCAGCGCGGCATGATCCCTCGGTAGCGCATAAAGGCCGGGCGCTAAACCTTCAACGCGATGCACAAAAATAAACAGGTGGATTTTCGGCGGCCAGCGCCAAAGTTCAAATGCGGCTGTGGTCGGCAAGACGGCAGCCAGCATCCGGTAAAAATCAGCTTGCGGCATTGGCGGCATTTTGCCGTCAAACTGCTGGGCGCTGCGGCGTTGGCGGATGATTTGGCTTGCGCTTTTGGTGCATGCTGATGTTATCAGTTGCTGGTCGCATCGATTCCCTACCGATTGCGACACTTCCACCATCCTTGGCGGTCGTTTGTTAGCTTGCCAAACAGGTTCTTCGGTGTGCGGTTTGCTTGCGGCAATCGCGACTTCATCAATGACAGGCCAGTGATACATGTGATAGGCGCGAAGGCTGTCGGCCTTGCCGAACCAAGTGCCTGATTGCGCGGCTTCCACCAAGGCTTTGGCAGCCAATGGCTTGCCGGCAGTCCGCATCATGATACGGCAAATTATATCGGGTGCTTCATGTTCTTGTTTTTTAAAATCATCCCGGTCAAGCCCTAATAATTGGCCAATGTTCTCATCCGACCATTCGGCCTGCAATTCGACCGACCAGCCCAGTGCCGCCGCCGCATAGCGCAACGTGCCCAAAGCGTGGCCAATATCATGCTGGCAATAACGGAAAGCCCGCTCGCCGTATTTCCAGGCCTCCCGCCAATGGACTGAAGACAAGCCAATCAATAGGCTGGAATCAGGCAAATTGTCTGCAAACCGGCAACGCTGTTCAAGCTGATGGTCGTGGCTGACATAGTGGTAAACGCCGGGCTTGATAAAAGCATCGTCGGCGCTGATCAGATAGGCTTCTGTCGGGTGCAGGTTGCCGCTGGACGGGTTGCAGCGCAAGGCCCAACGGCTAGGGCCGAATTGTTTCCAGGCCGACAGGCCGAAAGCCAATTCCAGCAATAAACCGGCATTCATCAGGTTTAATGGCTGTGCCGGAATTGTTTCCGGCTTATCCAAATCGCTAAACAACACGTCGAGTTCGGCGCCGGGTTTGGGCAGCGTGACAATCCCGCACCCGGAAAAACGCCGAAATTGATCGGGCTGGTCTTCCCAGTCGATAGATTCCGGCCCTTTGGCGTAGCGCCCCAGGCTGTGTTTGGTGCGCTTGTGGTAGTTTAGAACGGCTTGCTTAGTCATCTTCCCTCGAATCCATTAAATCTGCGCTTATTCTAAAGTCAGAATAAATTCCCACTCATCCTTACTCACGGGCATGATGGATAAGCGGTTGCCGCGCCTGACCAGCGCCAAATCCGCCAGCTCTGGATGGCCTTTTAATTCTTTCAGGGGCAGGTTGCGGGACAAGGTTCTGACATAGCGAACGTCAACCCTAAACCAGCGCGGCTGCTCAGGGTCGCTTTTCGGGTCGAAATATTTGCTGTCGGGATCGAACGCGGAAGCATCGGGATAGCCTTCTTTGACGATTTCCATGATGCCGACAATGCCGGGCAGTTCGCAGTTGGAATGGTAAAAGAAAACCAGGTCGCCCTGCTTCATGTCATCGCGCAACATGTTTCTGGCCTGGTAATTGCGCACACCCTCCCAAGGTTCGGATTGCGGCGCTCGCTTGCGCAGGTCATTAATCCCGAACGTGTCGGGTTCGGATTTCATTAGCCAATAGTTCATGGGGATTTTATTTAATCGGGGAAAAGCTGAAAGGTGCATCTCCCGCCTGCGCCGTAATGTGCCATCGTCCTTGAACCGGAGGTTCAAGTGGGGACGAGGCAGGTACATCGGGCTTCCCGTATGAAAACAGGCATGCACGCCAATACCGATATTCGTCCCCTGGGTAAAAACAGGTTCAGGAAACACCCGGCACACTCTCGAACGCTGCAGGAGATA
>JBLRXA010000199.1:0-5158 GCA_047920955.1 Methylobacter sp.
TGCCGCCGGCCGCCAGCCAGTAACGCAATTCATAATTATGGGTCGAGACCGGAAACACCATGCCCATATTGAAGGTTTTGCCTTCGCTTTTAAATTTATCGACCACAGGTTTCAAGGCATCGGCTTTAATCGGATGCACCGGCTTGCCGTCTTTCATCGGAATCTGCGGTTTCATTTGCTGCCAGATATCATTGGATACGGTTATTGCATTACCGTTTAAGTCCATGCTGAATGCAGTAATAATATCGGCTTTGGTGCCAAAGCCGATGGTCGCTCCAATAGGCTGGCCTGCCAGCATATGGGCGCCGTCCAGTTCGCCGTCTATCACTCGATCCAGCAACACTTTCCAGTTGGCTTGCGCCTCCACTTGCACATAAAGCCCTTCATCTTCAAAATAACCTTTTTCGTAAGCTACTGCTAAAGGTGCCATATCGGTCAGTTTGATGAAACCGAGTTTTAAGCTGTCTTTTTCCAGTTTGTCAGCTGCATTGGTACTTAAGGTAAAGGTTAATAAGGATGCGGCGGTTAATGCCGCAACCAGTTTCTTGATCGTAATTATCCGGGTTTGTTTCATGATGACCTCATTAAGCTGAAAAAATCGGGCAAAAAAAAACGTCGCCAAACAGAATGTCCGATGCATTCAGTCTGGTTAGACGCCTTTGTCAATAGGGTTCGCCGTTGAACCAAGATTTTTTTTAGTACTCCGCCATTGGAGTCCTTATCCTGTTAAAAGCAAACGTTATGCCAAAATTGCCATTCAGTTATTCTTGTGGATATTATTCAATAAATACAGTTTGTTATGGTTTATATTAGGGTGGTAATGCTAGTAGGTCTGGTGCAGGCAACGCATCGAATCCGTGCAATTTCCTCGTGTGATGCACCAATTTGAGTTCTTTTGATAGGTCATGTCGTGTGATTGCCGTTGAATACAGATACAGTGCAGCGGTTTTGCCTTCTTTCTGCAATCCTGCATAAAACCTGCTTTGCCAGGATTATTTTAAGCGGACAAAGTCGGTTAAAAAGGCCGGTTTAACTGCGGTATCGACCTGTTTTCTAACTGCCGAGTCGTTCTGTTTTGTTGTTTCCGGCCCAGGAATATTTGCTGTAGGGCATGCCGAGCGCGCCTTGGGAGCTAAGGCACGCTCGGTATGCCCGAGTAAAGATTAAAACTCTTCCCATTGATCATTACCGGCAAGCTGCAACTGTAATTTTTGACTGAACGGTAAGTTTGTACCGGCACCGATGCTTGCCGGCGTTGTTTTCATTCGTACGGGAGAATTGTCCGTATTACGTGAGTTGCCGTCCATTTTAAAGCTGTTTACTCTGACCACCAGATTTTGCGTCTGTTCTTCCAGCGATTCCGCTGCCGCTGCGGCTTGTTCTACCAAGGCGGCATTTTGTTGAGTGACATCGTCCATCTGGGCGATAGCTTGATTGACCTGTTCGATGCCGGAACTTTGTTCTGCGGAGGCGACGGTGATTTCGGCCATCATGTCGGTAACGCCACGAACGGAGGCGACGATTTCTTCCATGGTCAGTCCTGCCTGGGCAACCAGCTTACTGCCTCCCGAGACTTTGTCGACAGAATCATTAATCAGATGTTTAATTTCTCCGGCCGCCGCGGCGGCGCGTTGCGCAAGATTGCGCACTTCCACGGCGACCACGGCAAAGCCCCGACCTTGTTCACCGGCACGGGCGGCTTCCACCGCGGCATTGAGCGCAAGTATGTTGGTCTGGAAAGCGATGTCGTCGATCACCGAGATAATGTCCCCGATTTTGCGTGAAGATTCGTTTATCTTATCCATCGTCATGATGACTTGACCGACCACTTCAACACCTTTGCCCGCGATGTCGGATGTGTCAACGGCGAGCCGGTTGGCATGTCGGGCATTTTGGGCATTATGCCGTACGGCGGAGGTCAGCTCTTCCATACTGGCGGCGGTCTGTTCCAGGCTGGCGGCTTGCTCTTCGGTACGATAAGATAAATTGTTGTTACCGGTGGCGATTTCTTTAGACGCAGTATCAATGCTGTCGGTGGAGCTTTTGATGTCTCCTACCAGGCTTTTGAGGTTTTCAACAATATTATTCATGCCGCCAATCGCTTCACCAAAAGTGCCGGGATAGTCCTTGTCGATGGTTCGGGTCAGATCACCTTGAGCCAGTGCGTTAGCAACACGTAATACGTCGTTGAAGCCGATATCGCAGGTTTCCATCAGGTTATTGAGATTAGTCAAAATCCCCTTGAACATGAACTCAAATCTATCCGCATCGCTACGCCTTGAAAAATCGCCTTTCGCACCGGCTTCTGCGAGCATTTTGATTTCATTGTTAACGTCAAGAAAAGTCTTTTTGGCATGGTTCATAATGTCAGTAATGACAACGGTCTCGCCCGGCAGCACATCCATGTCCATAGAAAAGTCACCTTTGGCATACTGGCTGACGATACCGATTAGCCTCCTATTGATAGCAATGCGCGATTGAATTAACTCATTAACTTCATGCGCCATCTTGCCGTAGATGCCGGAAAATTTTGAGACGTCGAGCTGCTCTTTGACCCAGCCTTGTGCATGCTGTTGCGCCATAACGTCCAGATCGGTAACGAAGGTGTTGATGGGGTCCTGTATGGCTTTCATGGAGCGCAATAGTACCCCGATCTCATCTTGTTGATGAATGTCGATGCTGGAATGCAGGTTACCGGCGGCAATGGCTGCCGCTATCTGTTGGGCGGTTTTGAGTGAGCGTAAAATGCCGCGACTGATCAGTACGGTCAATCCTATTGCCATGGCAATGCTGAAGATGAAAATGCCGGCCAAGACGATTTTGTACTCGTGTAGGGTACTTTGTGCCTGTGACTCATCTTCCGCATTGCGGGCGGTTGCAAGCCTCACGACTTCATCAATGGCAGCGCGATGCTGTTCGTAAGCGTGGCGCATTTGCACAAGACTGGTCATTGAACCGTTGCGGTCGCCGACCTGGATACTCGGTAGAAACCGTTGGATGGCCTCATTGTAAAAGGCTTGCGCCATCTGGTAAGAGCGATCCAGCAAGGAAACCCGGAGTTCCCGGTTCAACGGCTGATCTAACCAATATTGATGACGGGATTCGTGTTCCGTTTTCAGCGTTTGAAAACGCGTCACCAAAGCGTCGATTTCAGCGGGGTCGGTGGTTTGGGTCAATTGTAGCGCCACCAGATAGGATTCGATGATATATTCAGGCGGCGGCAAGACATCGGCAATAATATCTTTGCCCTGAACAATACGTTGATAAATCGGACCGTTAACAGTAATGGTATTCATGGCCTTGAATGTTGCGATACCGAACATCAAAAAACCGATGACTAAAATACCCAGAATCATCGAAAAACGCATTTTGATGGTTAACAGACCAGAATTTTTCATCTTATTTAGCATGATGCACACCTATTTTTATTTTATGATGGGACTTGTTAAGTAAAAAATACCCCGACCCAATATAAGGCTCGGCGGGGCAAAGAAAATTGCTTCGAATAGGCAATATCACCTCTACAGCGCGTTAGCCTAGTACTCAGTCAACTTTATTCTGACGGTTAAGCAACTGGATGTGGGGGCGACTTCAGTCGCCACTGGGCGGCTAAAGCCGCCCCCACAGTTACAGGCACGCGCCATTTCTAAATTGACTAAGTACTAGTTAAGATCGGATGATTCATTGTTAGGTTTTTCAATTCCTTAAGCCAGGCAAAAAAAAGGCGTCTTCAGCATGAATGTCCGATACATTCAGTCTGTTAGACGCCTTTGTCGATAGGGTTCGCCGTTGAACCAAAACTGTTAACGCCCCGCCATTGGAGCTTTCATGGTATTAACAGCAAGCGTTGTGCCAAGGTTTACTGGGTTGTTGAGTTTCATTTATATTAAAATCAATAGCTTATAATTTATGTGTGAATTAATTCGGCTTGCTAGATGTTCTATCTGGATGATCTTAAATGATTTATTATTTTGATGTACTTGAGCGGCTAAAGTTGTCAGGTGGGGTTTTTATCAGCTTGGTTGAGAAATTAAGGATAATCATCAGGTGTATTTTTGAAATAAAGTTGTTCGGATTTCTGCAAAGGCGCATTAATTTTGTGCGTTCGCTGGTTAACTTGCACCAATTCATTCGCCCGTTATTTAGAGGCACCGGATATCTCCACGCTTTTGCATCTATCTGACTCGTCATTCCGACAGATGTCGGAATGACGAGTCAGATAGGCCTTGCAGATACTGGTGTATAACGATGAGCGCGGCGTGTGGGAACGAGTAAGCTCAAAGGGGTGAATCCTTATTTATGCTCTGCATGGGACGGTAGTTTCAGTCGCCGTAGTTGTCTATAGGCTTCGGCATGAAATCTGCTACTACTTGGATAATCGCTATTAACTCTCAGGTGTCTTGATTATGTCTAAATGCCCCATCCCAATAGTATTGAGAAATACGAGGAATATCGATCAGCTATGGATAATCCGCCGCTGTAAAGAAAACGGTTCGATATGAAAACATTTATTAAGGTAACGGAAATCTGGCTGCCGACAAAAGACCGTACCCGCTTGGAATTTGGTACCGGACTGTACGGGCCTTTAAATGAGTTTCGCGTCGCCAGCGAAAAGGAATCATTCGCTTATGACGAAGGTCTGCCCGGCAAAGCGTGGGCCGCCGGTCATCCTTTGGTGTTAACCGAATTCGATCATTCTTATTTCAAGCGGACACAATCGGCTAAAAAGGCCGGCTTGACCTGCGGTATTGCCCTGCCTGTTTTCTCAGGCGAGTTTCTAATGGCCGTGGTGGTTTTTTTGTGTGGGGACGATCGGCACCATGCCGGCGCCATAGAAGTGTGGAGTAACAGTCTGGAACCAAATGCCGAGCTGGCTGTTATTGACGGCTATTACGGTACGCTGGATGATTTTGGGCGTCTATCCAGAAACATCAAATTCACCAGAGGTTCCGGTTTGCCCGGACAGGTATGGGCAACAGGCATGCCTGTGCTTATTGAAGACATGGGACTTGCGTCTGCTTTTATCCGAAGTGCGGATGCCGGAGAAGCCGGGATAACCACGGCGCTGGGTATCCCGGTTTCGGTGGTTGCCAATCGGGTTTATATCATGACCTTTCTGTCGGCCAAAGCGACGCCAATTGCCCAACGGTTACAGATA
>JBLRXA010000200.1:0-5099 GCA_047920955.1 Methylobacter sp.
CACCTGGTTTTGGCAGGGCGTTCTACAGCAAAACTTACCCAGCAGCCCCAAGCAGTTTTTAGTGTTCCAGATTCTTTTCGGTACGCCGCATATCATTGCCAGTTCGATTTTACTGGCGAGCAATACTGAGTATTTAAAAACATATAAGCTGAAAATCATCTTGATGACCGTTGCCATTATTGCGGTTTTTGGCGTCGGCAGCCTGTTCATTTCTTATCGGGCGCTTTATGTGGCGGTCGCCGCGTGGACGGTTTATCACGTGCTTAAACAGCAGTTGGGCGTGGGACGCGGTGTGTACCGATTGCCTGATTGGGCGTTTTACCTGCTGTTGTGGCTGAGTGTGGCGGCGGGCTTTTTTGTTTATATCGGCATTTTCCTTAAAAACAGCCTGGAGCTGCAGCAACTGGAGTTGATCACGCTGATTGCCGGTGGTTTATGTGCCACGCTAGTTTGTGCCGCTTTGTTATGCCAACGTTATGCGGCCACGGCTGTCGGAAAATGGTTTTTATGGTCTAACGTGCTGTTGGTATTGGGCAGTTTTTATTTGTTTGTCCAGCAGTATTATTTCCTCGCGATTTTGGTGCCCCGACTGGTGCATGACGCGACGGCCTATATTTTCTATGTGGTGCATGATTACAACAAGCACCGGCAGCAACCGCAAAATTTTATTTATCGCTATGCGGCGCGTTGCCATTTGCCTATTTTTATCGTATTGCCGGTGTGTTCGTTTTTGCTGGCGTTTGTGTTGCAATCTTACGGCGATAGCACGTTTAATGCCGCCGCCAATGCCCTTTTTGACGTAGAGGTTAATAAAGCCATTACCGTGGGTTTGCTAGGCTATCTGGCACTGATGCATTATTACACCGAAGCCTTCACCTGGAAGCAAGGCTCGCCTTACCGGCGTTTTATTGCGTTTTCCAAATAGCGTTTGGGCGAAATTCAATCAGGCGGTGTGTTTAGCGTTTACCTTGCTTATGGTTTTTAAATTCGGATTTGGCGGTGTGCTTTTTTTCGGGCGCCATACCGGCAAATTCGAACAACAAGTCCAGTTCTTTGTCGGTCAATTCATAAAACGAGTGGTTTTTTAACCGTTCCGGCAAGACAACAGGCCCGTAGCGCACCCGCATCAGGCGGCTGACGGTGACGTTCTGCGATTCCCATAAGCGCCTTACCAAGCGGTTGCGGCCTTCGGTAACGACCACGTTGTACCATTTGTTGGCACCTTCGCCGCCAAAAAACTTGATGTCGTCGAATTTGGCCAGACCGTCTTCCAGTTCTACGCCCTGTTTGAGTTTTGCCAGGGTCGCGTCCGACACTTCGCCCAGAATACGCACGGCATATTCGCGCTCCACTTCGGTGGACGGGTGCATCAGTTGGTTGGCCAGCTCGCCATTATTGGTAACCAACAATAAGCCGGAGGTATTGATGTCCAGACGACCGACAGCAATCCAGCGGCTCACTTCCAATTTTGGCAACTGGGTAAACACCACCGGACGTCCTTCGGGGTCGCGGCGGGTGACCACTTCGCCCGTCGGTTTGTGATAAAGCAGGACGCGGGCCGGCTGTTCGACAAATTTTTCCCAATGTACGACCCGGTCATTAACCTGCAAATAATCGCCCGCTTTCAGGCGGTCGCCCAAGTTGACCGCTTTGCCGTTGATCTTTAAGCGCCCCTCGTCAATCCAGCGTTCGATTTCGCGCCGGGAACCGACGCCGCCACGCGCCAGCACTTTTTGTATGCGCTCGCCATCGCTAGATGGCTGGACATCGACTTTTTTCGGCACTTTGACGGGCTTGCTTTCAGCCTGCGCTTTCGGTGGCCTGCCCGGTTGTTTCGTTGGGCGGTTCGACGAGGGTTTGGTGGCTCTGTTCGGTGCTTTTTTGCTCTTCACTCTTTACCTGCATGGGTTGTTGCGTAATGTCTGTCGACGGATGTTCCAATGCCGTGCCAAGCTCCTGAATTTCCTGCAAGGTCGGCAACTCATTTAATGAGGTGATATTAAAATAATCCAAAAATTGTTTGGTGGTGCCGTATAAAGCCGGGCGCCCCGGCACTTCCTTATGCGCGACCACGCGTATCCATTCGCGTTCGAGCAGCGTGTGAATAATGCCGGAGCTGACGCCGACGCCGCGAATATCCTCAATGTCGCCGCGCGTTGCCGGTTGCCGGTAGGCGATAATCGCCAGCGTTTCCAATAAGGCGCGTGAATATTTGGGCGGTTTTTCTTCAAACAGCCTGGAAACCCAGCGCGACAGTTCTTTCCTGACTTGAAAACGGTAGCCGCTGGCGACCTGTTTTAATTCAACCGGCCGCAACTGGTAATCGGCTTGAATCGCGCCAATCGCGGCTTGTATGTCGTCCAGTTCCGGCTGCTCGATTTCAGGAAAAACCTGCTGCACCTGCCTGCAGGTCATTGGCCGGTTGGCGGCAAACAAGATGGCTTCGACGACGCGCTTAATTTCCATATTGATTTCAGGCTGTTCGGTGGCAGGCAAAGGTTCGAGTTCGACAATCGGCGCTGGCGCTGGTTTAGGCTTGGGTTTGGGTTTAACTGCCGGTGTCGGCGATAACGGCGTCGGCTCTGGCGCTTCTGATGCGTAATTCGGCAAAGGGTTCTGACTGGATAATGTCGATGAGTCGCTCTTTGCTGAGTTCGAGGATGGCCAAAAACGAGACGACGACGCCGTGTCGGCCTTCTTTTCGGTTAAATAATTGCGGGAAAAGGAGACTATTTTCTCCTTCAAGGTTTGCCAAAATGGTTGCCATTCGTTCACGGACTGATAACGGTTCTTTAATGATTTGGTGGTGACTGAGCTGTTCAGCGCGTTTAAGGACATCTTGAAAAGCTAGCAGCATTTCTCTTAACTGAACATCGGGTAAGCTGCGTTCGGCATTTTTTAGCGCCGAGACATCGACGGCGATTTCAAAGAGGTCGCGTTCAAGCCGGGGCAACTGATCAATGTCTTCGGCGGCATTTTTAATCAGTTCATATTCCTGCAAGCGGCGAATCAGCGTAGCTCTGGGGTCTTCCTCGTCTTCTTCGGCATCCGGTTGCCTTGGCAACAGCATCCTGGATTTGATTTCCGCGAGCAACGCGGCCATGACCAGATATTCCGCCGCCAGCTCCAAATTTAACACGCCCATAATTTGAATATAGGCGATATATTGATGAGTAATCTGCGCGATTGGGATATTAACAATATCCAGATTCTGTCTGCGAATCAAATACAACAACAAATCCAGCGGCCCTTCAAACGCATCCAGCAACACTTCCAGCGCATCCGGCGGAATATACAGATCATCCGGCAGTTTGTTAAAAGGCGCGCCGTTGACCATCGCCAAGGCTGGCGATAGCTCTAAAACTTCAGCACTAGCAAGGGACATGGATCAGTTTAATCCGGCCAGCGAAAAAAACACCTGCTGGGCAATAAACATCGGATACGCCAAAATCAAGTTCAACACCTTGGTGTACAACAGCAGCAATAAAATAACAAAGCCGAAGCGTTCCAGACGGTTATATTGCCATGCCCAATAATTCGGCAAAATGCCGGTCAAAACCCGACTGCCGTCCAACGGCGGAATCGGCAATAAGTTAATCAGCGCCAACACCAAATTGATTGAAATACCGGCAATGCCGGTATAAATCAGCGGCAACGAAACCGATTCAGTCTGTGCGCCAATAGTGACACCGATTCTGGCAATCAAAGCCCAGCCGATAGCCATCAACACATTGGAAATGGGCCCTGCCAGCGCCACTATCGCCATATCGCGGCGCGGATTCTTAAAATTGCGCGCATCGACCGGTACCGGTTTGGCCCAGCCGAAAATAAAACCGGTGCCGGTGAGTAACAATAAGCCGGGGATAATAATAGTGCCGAATAAATCGACATGCTTAATCGGGTTTAAAGTTAAGCGACCCAGCATGGATGCTGTGTTATCGCCGTATTTTTTAGCCATCCAACCATGCGCCACTTCATGCACGGTAATCGCAAAGATGACCGGCAAAACCCATACGGCTATGCGTTGTAATACCGTCAGTTCATTCATACTTTCACCTTAAGTCAGCATCGGCGCAAGGCCTTTGCCCTGGCGGACAATTTCAATGTTACTGCCGGAACAATCGATAATAGTGGTTTGTTCAAACTCAATAATACCGGCATCAATCACCAAATCCAGTTCAGTATCAAGCCGTTTTCTAATCTCATAAGGATCAGCCATCGCATCGTCTTCACCCGGCAACATCAAGGTCGAACTGAACAGCGGCTCGCGCAATTCCTGCACCAGCAATTGCGCGACCGGATGATCGGGGACGCGGATGCCGACAGTTTTTTTCTTGGGATGCTGTAGACGGCGCGGCACTTCGCGGGTGGCATCCAGAATAAAGGTAAAGGCGCCTGGCGTTAATGCCTTAATCAGCCGGTAAGCATCATTGTCGATTTTGGTGAACATGGAGACTTGAGCCATATCTTTACACACCAGCGTGAAATTGTGTTTATCGTCCAACTGCCTGATTCGGCGGATTTTATCCAGCGCCTGTTTGTCGCCGATGTGACAGGCAATCGCATAGGAAGAATCGGTCGGATAAACGATCACACCGCCATTACGAAGTATTTCCACCGCACGATGTATCAAGCGCAACTGCGGACTTTCTGGATGTATTTCAAAAAATTGAGCCATTGATCAATGCTGTATTAAAGTGGGATGTGGCACAATTATACCGTAGATCATGCTTTACTTGCAGCCGAAAACCCAGCGGCGTTTAAACAACCAGCGATTACCCCAATATTTGCGCATCATTAACGCCCATTGCATAAAACCTCGCCATTCAAAGGATAGGTCGCTATTACCAACAATGTTTTTTGGCCAAGGGCTAGTTTATTTTTTTTTGATGCTATATAATTCCCCGCTTACCAAAGTTATCGATGCCTCGGTGGCGAAATTGGTAGACGCAAGGGACTTAAAATCCCTCGTTCGAAAGGACGTGCCGGTTCGACTCCGGCCCGAGGCACCATTAAAATCAAGAGCTTAATAGCTCTTTTTTTTTGGGTGTTGATTTTAAATAATGTCCCTTACGCACAAACACACGCCCCATACTGAT
>JBLRXA010000201.1:0-4972 GCA_047920955.1 Methylobacter sp.
AAACCAAAAAGAGGGGGAATTAATAACGGGTTAAGTCAGTTTTTCGACAGGCTAGGCTTACCCCCCCTTAGTACAGCACTCCAGGCCCGAAGGGGATGATTCTGAAAACCGTCTTACTTCACGCCATCTCAGTGCCCCTGATGGCAGGAGATACGCAGCAACAGTGCACCCAACGGAAAAAATTATAGACAATAACCAAGGCAAATCAAGAGCATCCTCACATCCACCATCTAAAGGAAGGGGCTTTACGGACTTTTTTTTGGTAGAATCCATACTTTTTTCTTTGAGAAGGGAGCAACAGCCAAATGGGTAGAGCCTATCAAAACCGTAAAGATTCGATGGCCAAAACGTCTGACGCCAAGGCTAAGGTCTATAGCAAATATGGCCGTGAAATTTATGTGTGCGCTAAAGCGGGAGGAGTTGATCCTGATGGAAACTTGGCCTTACGCGGCTTGATTGATCGTGCCAAAAAAGATCAAGTACCGACCCACGTTATTGAAAAAGCCATCGACAAAGCCAAAGGCGGTGGTGGTGAAGATTTCTCGCCAGCACGCTATGAGGGCTTTGGTCCTGGCGGTAGCATGGTGATTGTCGACTGTCTGACCGACAACCCTAACCGTACCTTTGGCGATGTACGCCAGTGCTTTACCAAAACAAAATGCAAAATCGGCACCCAAGGCACGGTCAGCCACATGTTCGACCATGCCGCTATTTTGGCCTTTAAAAACGATGACGAGGATGCGGTGCTTGAAGCCTTGCTGGCGGCTGATGTGGATGTAAGCGATATTGAAAGCGATGATGGAAAAATCACGGTGTTTACGCCCCAAGCCGACTATTTTAAAGCCAAGCAAGCCTTGACCGATGCCTTAGGTCAGCTTGATTTTGATGTCGATGAAATTCAATTTCTGCCCAAAAGTGTCACTGCGATTAGTGGCGATGATGTGGCATTATTCGAGCGGTTTTTAGACCTGCTCAATGATTTGGATGATGTGCAAGCTGTTTATCATGATGCCGAGTTTTGATTTTGTAGCAGCTTATTAACATCAGGCGATTGAGAAGCCCTAATAATTGCCCAAAAAGCCACGAAAAATAAAAATTTTTCGTGGCTTTTGTTCCGTTTTAAATGAATAGCCTTATTTTTTACTCAACCACTGTTTAACAACAGGCCAAGCGTGTGTCAGCCATTGTTCCTGGGCAAAAACAGCCGCCTTTTTACCTTGTTGTGCCAGCATTTTCAGATAAAACCACACCCTGTCAGCAACAGATGCTTCGGGGCTATCGCGCCATTGCAGATAACGCGAACCGAAACCGTTAATAAAGACCGGTTTAAACAGCCACATTTCCAGAATCGAGGTGACCCACATAAACATGAAAGACACGCCCATGCCCATACCGGCAAAAATGACCAGCCAGGCAAACATGGGGTGAATTTTGGTCAGCCACCAAGACATGATATCGGCCACTAAAAATGCGTAAGGCATACCGATGGCAATACATTTGTACTGCGTTGTCGTGGTTTCGGCAAAACTAAAAATAAGCCCGACAAACATAAAAATAAAACTGATGCCGAATAAATGAATATGCGAAATACGGGTCAACGAGGCGAATGTTGCGCCGGTGTCCTGTTCGGTGAAAGCCAGCAACCCGGAAAGCTCGGTAAAATCAGGTATTGAGGCTTCCTTGTTATGGCACATCACACAGCGAGTCTCAATGATTTTGTCGATGCCTTCACTTTTATAATCATCAACATCGGCGCCTTCCCTGACCCATTCCATGATTTGAAAGCGCTCCAGTTCCGGCGCATTATCTTTCATCGAACCGTTCAGTTTTTGCTCCAAAACGGTACCGGAACGGTTGCCATAATAGCTGTAAACAATGTCGTCAACAGACAAGCCGAATTTTCCATCCGCCATGCCATGAGTAAACAAAATCTGGATTAAGGCGAACAGATAGCCGATGCCGACCGTACATAAATAACCGGTAAACAATACCTTAATGGGCGTGTCGTGGTCTTTTAGGGGGGTATATTTTGTTGTCATAATATCGATTGATAATTAAGTGCGTTGCAGGTTCGGTGACAAACCCATGATGTTGGTGCCGGATATGTTGCAGTACGCATCAATGACCGAACTGCAATACACCAGAGCAAATTATAACTGATGTTCGCTTAACTTATTATGACTGTGACTGCGCCATTAATCCGTTTTATTCTCGACAGCGCGACGGCCTCTAGCCTCGTCAACATGACGGCTGAAAAACAGCGCGGCAGCAAATAAGATAATGCAAAATAAGATAGCAGTTTTTAGGCCAACTAAAATCTGTAGCAGGCCGATTGCCAGAAGCCCCGCCATACCGGCCAATTTCATCGACAGCCCCCAAAAACCGAAATATTCGGCGGAACGCGATAACGGCGACAACAAACCGACCAAGGTGCGTGTGGACGACTGGCAAGAACCCAGGCTTAACCCGGCCACGCCGCCGACCAGCAAAAATATATATTGCGCCTGCCAATCGAATTCGAAATGCGCCCGCATGATGTCTGCAATCACCGGCGTCAGATAAATCAAGGCTATCGAGACTATCCACAACACCAATGTCAGCCGGTAAGTAAACAGCACGCCGTAGCGGTCTTGAACGAAGCCGAACGCGACAGCGCCCAGCGCCGCAGTAATTTGCACAATAATAAACATCCAAGTACGCACCTGTTCATCCCAACCGATGACCTGGGCACCGTAGATAAAGGCATAGGTGATGATGATATAAATTCCGCTCATGGCGAAAAAAATAGACACCAGCAAAACAGCCAAGTCACGATGCTCCTTAATATGCCCCAGCGTCGTTTTTACACGGCTAAAACCTAAATTCAAATAAGACGTGCCGACCGGCACAGCCTGGCCAACGCCACGTTCCTTAACCCATAAAAACGTGGGTATCGCCGCCACCAGAAAGAAAAAAGCCGCCCACGGCCCAACCCAACGGATACTGCTGAAGTTTTCCGCACTCACCTCGCCCAACACCAGCAGCACAAAAACGGCAGAAACCATGCCGCCGATATAGCCTAACGCCCAGCCGAAACCGGAAATTTTGCCGAGATCCTCAGGCGGGCCAAGGTCAGGCAAAAAAGAGGCGATAAAGGCTTCGCCAATCGAATAAGCGAAATTGGAAATAATTAGCAGCAACACGCCGAGCCAGGCGTAACCCGGCGCGACAAAATAAAGCGCGGCGGTGCTGATAACGGTCAGCAGATAGCTGGCGAACAAAAAGCGTTTCTTACTCGCGGTGTAATCCATCACCGCACCGGCAATCGGCGACAACAGCACCACGCCCAAATAACCGGCCGCCAGCGACAGGCTCCACAGCAGGTTGCCCAACCGGTAATCAGGCGCATCGCCGACGATGACCCGGGTAAACAAATCACCGAATACCACCGTCACAATCAGCAAGGTATAAGCCTGATTGGCAAAGTCGAACATCGCCCAGCCCACTATTTCTTTATTCGATGCCCTTGGTCGTTCACTCACAAACACCACCTTGCCGTTTTTATACAAAACAGCATTCTATCCGACTGTTGCTTACATCGAACTATTTTTTGCTGATTGCGGCAGAACCAACGCAATCAGGTGATTTCCGAGAAATAACGCCCCTTTCCTCCCATACGAACGCTATTGGTGCGCTTGCCCAAAAAACGCACCAACTTGAATCAACAAAGCCACTTAGCCTGCTTGTCGCATAGCCTAAGCGCTTAAATTAGAGGGGCAAAATAAACACCCCTCTAAGCCGACATTGGCGCATTATTTGCTTTAGTTTAAGCACCAAAGTCGCCCCTGCCGCCTTCTTAAAAACCAGATGATTGACATGACCACAGAAAGAAAATTATTTCCCTATTTCCAGCCCATTGTCGGCGCCGCCAGCGGCACCATCATCGGTTATGAAGCACTGGCGCGGCAACAGGACGCCAATGGCCGGGTCATTTCCGCTGGCGAATTGTTCAGCTCGCCGGACATAGCCCCCGAACAACTGATTGAATGGGATCGCATGGTCAGGCGGCAGGCATTGGAGCAATTCAGCCAATCGAACTACAACGGCTATTTGACCATCAACATCTCCGCCGCCTGGATCGACCGGGTGGCCGACCTTAATTCATTGCCGACATTGCAAATGCTCAATGAGTTCAAGGTTGACAGAAGCCGCCTGATTATTGAAATAACCGAATCGAAAGGCGATCTGGACAAGCTCGTTGAAATTGTCAAACTGTACCGCCAACACGGCTTAAAAATAGCGATTGACGATTTCGGCGCCGGTTTTTCCCAGCTCGAACGGGTCATGGCGATACAGCCCGACATCATCAAACTGGACATGCAATTATTCCAGAGCGCAACCCGGGGCGGCATAGCCAGCGATATTGTGCATTTGCTGTCGCGGCTAGCCAAACGCACCGGCTGCCGTATTGTTTGCGAAGGCGTGGAAACCGACGACGACTTCCATTTCGGCTTGAGCTGCGGCGCGCAATACATGCAAGGCTACCTGTTTTCGCCCGCCACGGCCGAGTTTAAAGAACCGCTGCATTATCAACAACAAATCAACGCACTCAGAAAAACCTTCCTGGAAAAAACCTTAGCCAAAGAGCAACACAAAATACAGTTTATCGGCAACATCAAAGGCTTAATCGAATTATTAAAAAAGTCCCTGGAAACTGACTTTAACCTGAACAAGCTGTCGGCACACCCGTTTGAACAAAGCGGCGTCCTGCGGTTTTATCTGTGCAATAACGACGGCGACCAAATTTCATCCAATTTTAATTTTGCCGACAGCAAATGGTTCGAGGACAACACACAACTTGGCTTTAACTGGGCGTGGCGGCCTTACTTTTACCAATTGCTGGCACTGGAATCGGCAAAAGACAGCTACCGGATTGTCACTTCGGAACGTTACCGGGATTTTAATACCGACATCCTGTGCAAAACCCTGTCGC
>JBLRXA010000202.1:0-4952 GCA_047920955.1 Methylobacter sp.
CTCCTACAATGTGGCTACATAATAACATCAACTATTTGCGTGAGTAAAATGAGCGACTATAGTCCAAAATATCCAGCGGAGTTTTATTGCTGAATGGCGCTACTGCACTTCTTTTGCACTAAAAATTAGGCTATTTCACTATCAGTCAAATAGCAACCGGGGTCTTCAGCCCAAACATTTCCGGTGGTTTGTGCGGCTCTGACGCGGGTGTTGCCGTTACAAATTTCTTGATAATGGCAGCTGGCGCAGCGTCCTTCTAGCGGTCTTGGCTGTTGTTTAAGCCCCGCCATTAAAGGGTCATTGGTATCCATCCATATTTCGGAAAAGGGCCGTTCCTTGACGTTGCCCAATTCATAATGCCACCAAAAAGTATCAGGATGGACATTGCCCAAGTTGTCGATATTGGCGACATTGACGCCCGAAGCATTGCCGCCCCATTGTTCCAGTTTGGCTTTGATATGTTCGACTTGTTCGGGGAAATGCCGGGCGACCCAATGCAAAAAATAAACCGCGTCGGCATCGTTATTGCCGGTGACAAATTCCCGGTCTTTGCCGGCTTTAAGCAAGTCGTAACTGGTTGCAAACAGCATATCCATCGCGCTTCGGGTCATGGCGAAATGGGCATCGTCTTTGCGGTTTTTATTGCCGCGTCCGCCGTAATTCAAATGCGATAAATAGAATTTATCAATGTCGTGCTCATCCATTAACTGCAACAAGGCTGGAAAATCATGGGCGTTATCTTGCGTTAAAGTAAAACGCAGGCCGACTTTAATATCTTTTTCCAGACACAAATGAATGCCGTGCAAGGCTTGGTCGAACGAACCTTTGACGCGCCGGAATTGATCGTGGGTCTCTTTGATGCCATCCAAACTGACGCCGATATATTGATAATTTATGTCCGCTATTTCATCGATATTGGCCGCAGAAATTTTGGTGCCGTTGGTCGACAGCGCGACATAAAAACCCATGTCTTTGGCGCGGCGCGAAATGGCGAAGATGTCAGGATGCAGCAAGGGTTCGCCGCCGGATAAAATCAGCACCGGCACTTTAAACGCTTTCAGGTCGTCCATGACCGTATAAATTTCCGGTGTACTTAGCTCGTTAGGGAAATTAATGTCGGTGGAGGTCGTATAGCAATGCTTGCAAGTTAGGTTGCAGCGGCGGATCAGGTTCCAGATAACCACCGGCGCTGCCGGTTTGCGCGCCGGTTTTAACGGCGTCGGTTCTATCAGTTCGCGCATATAGTGGCTTAGTCTAAACATAATTCGGTAAACTCGGTGATTTGAAATTCAGTATATTGTTGGCTGAAAGGGCGAGGCATCACGCCGCTGGACGCCATTTAGCGCCCATTCTACTACGCCCGTAGCAAATATTGAGTTTACATTTCAAATCCTTGCTGGTTCAAAACCTCCCCTGGTAACTGCCTCCTTTACAGGGAGGCAAGCTAAAGGCCTCATTTGGCGATGGCTTTGTCATTCGGCAGATGAGGTCGAATGTCCATTGAAACATGGCAGCAAGGCCTTAATTTCCGGCACGCAAGACCCGCAGTTAGTCCCCGCTTTAAGGCACAGGCCGACTTCCTGATGCGTTTTGAGGCCTTTTTCCTTGATTGCAGCCAAGATGGTAAGTTCCCCGACATTAAAGCAGGCGCAAACGAGGGTGCCGACATCGGCTTGACCTACGGGCGGCCTGCCGGTCAACAAGGCCATACGTTCCGCTTTTTCCAATTCTGTTTTTACAAACAGGCCGGCCAGCCAGTTGCGCTCCGGCAGCATAGACCCGGCGGCAATAAACACCACGCTTTCCAGCCGATTGTTCACGATGCGCGCAGCCCGGTAATTGCCTAGGCCGGGGTCTTGGTATTCCTGCCACTGCGACGCGCCGACAACGCTGCCGTTAAGGTTCTTTTGCGCCCAATTTTGCCAGTTTTCAGGTAGGGTAAGGCCAGCCAGTTCATAACGGTAATGGTGCTCCCCTTTGACTTTTACCCAATAGTCCGGCGCATCAATGTCCAACTCGCTACGGGACAGGATAAAGCCTTGCCAGGCAGGGCGGTACGCTTTGATCCTCGCCGGTGTGTGCTTGCTTTCCGGCTGATTGGAAATTGGGTCGACAACCGCATTGACTAGCGCACCCATGCGTCCCCGGCCGGCGTATTGTCCGGTCCAGTGCATCGGCACAAACAGGCTGCCCGGAAGCTGGTTGTCGGTGATGTGTACCCGTGCAAGCATTGACCCCAATCGGCTTTCCAGGGTTGCCAGGCTGTTTGCCGCCAAGCCATAGCGCCGTGCGTCGTCAGGATGCACTTCGACAAAAGGCTCCGGCTTATGCTGGTTTAACTTCGCCGCAATGGCCGTGCGCGTCATGGTATGCCACTGGTCGCGCAAACGGCCGGTATTTAAAATCAGCGGATAATCCTGATCCGGCTGATTGACCGGAACGCGCGGCGTAATCGGAATAAATTGGGCTTTACCCGATTCGGTGAAAAATTGCCCGTCCTCGAACAGCCTTGCCCGGCCTTGCGGATAGGCTTGGTTCACCGGCCATTGGGTCGGCTGCAATTGATTGTAATCATGCTGGCTGATGTCCGCGAACGCCGATATATCGAAATCGCGCAGGCCGTTATTTTCAAAGCCGGACAGCGCAGCGTGTTCGCGAAAAATCTCCACCGGGCTCTGGTAATGAAACGCCTGCTCAAAGCCCATGCGCCGCGCCACTTGGGTGATAATCCACCAGTCCGGCTTGGCGCTGCCTGCGGGCTTGAATAATGCCCGTTGCCGTGAAATGCGCCGTTCGGAATTGGTCACGGTGCCGTCTTTTTCGCTCCAGCCTTGCGCGGGCAACAACACATGCGCCAGAGCGGTGGTATCGGTAGCTTCGATGCAGTCGGACACCGCGACAAAATCGCAGCGCTGTAAAGCCCGTTTGACTTTATTCGCATTGGGCAAACTGACCACGGGGTTGGTGCCCATAATCCACACAGCTTTGATTTTGCCGTCGTGGATAGCGTCGAACAGCTCAACGGCGGGATAGCCCGGTTTTTTAGCAATGTTTTGCGTGTCCCAAAACCGTGCGACCCGCCCTATATCGTCGGCACTGGAAAAATCCATGTGCGCGGCCAGCTGGTGCGACAAACCGCCCACTTCGCGCCCGCCCATCGCGTTCGGTTGCCCGGTCAGCGAGAACGGCCCCATCCCCGGCTTGCCGATCCTTCCGGTCGCCAAGTGGCAGTTGATAATCGCATTGACCTTGTCGGTGCCGGATGACGATTGGTTGATACCCTGGCTATACAGGCTGACAACTTTTTGATGCCCGGCAAACCAGCCGTAAAAGCGGAGCAGGTCATCTTTATCCAGCTGGCAAAGGGCTGCAACCTGTTCAATATCGGCATTGGCGGCAGTCAGGGCTTCATCAAAGCCTTCGGTATGGGCTTTTATATAAGCCGAATCCAGCGCGTTTTTCTCGCTCAAAAAATGCAGCAGACCGTTAAAAAAAACGCCATCGCTGCCGCTTGCCAACGGCAAATGCAAATCGGCGATGTCGCAACTGACGGTACGGCGCGGATCGATCACCACGATTTTTAACGACGGATTAGCTTCCTTGGCCGCGCGTATCCGCTGGAAACTGACCGGATGGCACCACGCGGCATTCGAGCCTATCAACACGATCATCTCGGCCAGTTCTAAATCTTCATAACAGCCCGGCACGGTGTCCGAACCGAACGCGCGTTTATGCCCGGCGACCGACGACGACATGCATAGTCGGCTGTTGGTGTCCATGTTGCCGCTGCCGATAAAGCCTTTCATCAGCTTGTTGGCGACATAATAATCTTCAGTCAGCAATTGCCCCGAGCCGTAAATCGCCACCGCATCCGACCCGTATTTTTCAATGGCACTGAGAAAGGAGTCGGCGACCAAATCCAGCGCTTGAGTCCAGCTGGTTTCACGCCCGTAGACTTTCGGTTGCAGCAGTCGGCCTTTGAGTTCAACGGTTTCGCCGAGCGCGGAACCTTTGGAGCAAAGCCGCCCGAAATTGGCCGGATGCGCGGTGTCGCCGCTGATTTTAAGGCGATGCTGCCCCGCATCGACCTTCGCACTGATGCCGCAGCCTACGCCGCAGTAGGGGCAAGTGGTTTGAATGGGTTTATTCATTAGAAATCTCGGTGTATCAACAAGTTGTGGGCGCGAATTCATTCGCGCCCACATTGGGTTCACAACCTACTCTGCATAAGCTTTACCGAAAACCAGCACATCTCTAATACCGGAAATGTTTTCTCCTTGCTCCAGCAAGTGCTGATACCAGCTGCCATCGGCCGTGTCGCCGTACAGCACCGCGCCGATCAGCTTGTTGGCCTTAATGACCAGCTTCTTGTAAATGCCTGCAGAGGGATCGGTAAAATGAATGTTTTCGCAATTTTCATCGCCTTGAAAATCGCCGACCGAAAACAGGTTGATCCCGGTCACCTTAAGCTTGGTTGCGGTCGGCAAAGTGATATATTCCGCCGCGCCATGCGCACTCAGATGATTGGCGCAGACTTTGGCCTGCTCAAATAGCGGGGCGACCAGTCCGAACGTGGCGCCGCGATGCTCGATACATTCACCGACCGCATAAATGCTGGGGTCGAAGCTTTGCAAGGTATCGTTTACCACGATGCCGCGTCGGCAATAAATGCCCGCTTTCTGGGCCAGCGCCATATTGGGGCGTACGCCGATTGCGGTAATAAACAGGTCGCATTCCAGCTGACTGCCGTCATCAAAAGCAACTGCCGTGATATGCCCGTGTTCATCACCCAGCAATTGCTGCAGTTTGGCGGCCATTTTAAATTTTAGGCCGCGCCGTTCCAGCTCCGCTTGCAGCATGTTTGCGGCGGGCCGGTCCATTTGCCGGTTCAGCACTATTTCATGGTTATGGATCACGGTCACATCCATGCCTCTTAAAACCAGCCCGTTGGC
>JBLRXA010000203.1:0-4893 GCA_047920955.1 Methylobacter sp.
ATATCCTTTTCCAAGTCCCATACATTCCAGACGGCCAGAACTTCACCAATGGCTTTATCTGAATACCAAGGGTCGTTAATGGCTATTAGGCATTGGCGTTTTGGTAAGTGCAGGCGTTTTTTGCGTTCGCCGGTAATCAGGTCGGTGTACTCGCTCCAAAAGTCATTGGGATTAATACCCGCTTTAAGTAGTTGTTCGCTTGCACGGTCTAAAACAAATTCGTGCGCGGTTTGGGTTAGGTGTCCGATTTCCTCGGATGTCATAAAGTTTTCAGTCATTTTGCAGCCTTGCCTTTCGGCGTTAAATTAACATTGTTGGTTGGTTTCTGGACGGATGGACGGATAAACGGCGTTTTCTTATTAGCTCCTATAAAAAATTTCCGTGTGGTTATACTGAAAACGGGTTTTATCTGTCCATCCGTCCAAATTTATTAAAAGTTCCCCGGCCTAGAATCGCCTGAATAGCTCGAATTAATGACCGCTATTCCCTTCCAACTCCTTACGCCCCGTGGCTTTATGGCGCAAAATCCCCGCTCTGATAACCGATTTAAATTAAAAGTGATGGTGGTAATAATCTAGGGTTGAAACGTGGAGCATCAGCCAAGTAAGCCTCTATCTGTTTTTCCTCAAGGTGAAGATTAATAATAGCTTGATTGTGGCTATCAATCTCAGGTTGTGGATATGGAATGATCTGATCGCGCTGCAACTCCGTAAATCCCTGTTTCGTTAGCTCCTTCATCTTGTCATGATAAGTAGCCGCCAGCGATTTAGCCTCTTTTTCGCGAATAACGATTAAGTCCGGTATCTGGGTTAATCTTCTAAAAACACTGTTTATTTGCGGCTTATTGCGGTTTTCGTACAGCTTATTCCCCTGGGTTATTACGGCATCGGCTTTGAAAATGAACGTATCAAGCCACTTAGTGAATGTTTCCACTTTCTCAAGAGCAAATGCGTCAAAATTTACCGCCTGATTGTTAATTTTGTTTAGGCAATCAATCGCCGGCGTGATTACTTTCTTGGTGTGATGAGCATTGCTCATGGCGTTTTTGTCGATAGTTTTAGTCTTCATTTTTTCACTTCCGGTTTAGGTGTTGATTTGGGTTGATTTCGAACTGCAAGCCAGTAATCCAGGTAGGAGACGTAGCCAAGTTCTTGAATTAGCGTCATGCAGGGTCTCCGGGAAGGAGCACGTATTCTGCCACCTTTCGGTGATTGTCCACGTGCCGCTTGTGGGTCACGATGTTAAAACCGGAAGCTTTTAATTCTTGCACACGTGCGGCAGGGTGCATCACATCGAGCTTCAATCTAGCTTCAATCGTTGTTAAGCGATTGTGTTTTTGCAAGTAATCAATCACACGGCTCCTTTGGTTATGGGCATTACTGGACATTTTCATCATGCACCCCATTGCGTTTCAGAAGCTTCTTAAGCCATGCAGCGCCTATTTCATGTTTTCGACAAATATCGGCATGGTTCGAGCCATTGAAGTCGGCAAGAATCTGCCGATGTTTGGCAGCAATCCGATCCGATCCACCGCTGGGAAGGTAAAACATTCTTCCTCCGTGCTGGCTAACCAGGTCGTTGATAATGTTTTTGGCAATGGTTGAAGACGACTCATCATCAAAAGATGAAGCGGCAAGCTGAGTTTTGATGGTTGTTTTTAAGACTTGAGTTAAGTTATTCATTAAATGCTCTCGTTTTTAGGTTCGAATACATTTAACCACCTGCAATAAGGCAGTTTTGCTAGGGTTTCCGAGTTTAATGTTGGGTGTTAGACATAACAAAAACTTCAATGAGCCGTGCGCCGTACTTTTGGTGCAATGACTCCCAGGCTTCGCTTAAATCGGTTTCAGGCGCAACCATAACCAATACTGCTTTAGGGTTTTCGGTTGTCCGGTAGCAGTACACACTGCCTTTTTTGGTCTGCGATTTTTCAAAAAATATTTTGTCTCTATTAATTTCAGGGTTACCAGGGTTACCAGGGTTACCGCCTTGAGTGGCGTGGTCTGTAGCGGTAACCCTCGCGTTTTCATTAGGGTTACCGGGGTTACCGCTTAATGATTCCGCGTGTTTTCTGAATAAGTCGATGAGGCTCATTGTTCGCACTCCTTGACCGTCACTGTGTAGAATTTGGCATTTTTGCCGTCTACTTTGTGCTGCGCTTTGGGTTTGCCGTCCGTTGCCCGTATCAACCAACCCGCTTTGGTAAGAGCTTCGACGATGCGCTTTATGTCATAGCCCACGCCTGCCGCTTCCTTGAGTCCAGGCTCATTAAATAGATAGATTCTGTCCTCACCTGCGCCGGTAAAATAACCCGCTCGGCCTGCCGATGTAACTACGCTGTGCTCGGCATCTTTTGAAGTGAATCGACTATCACCGTATTTATCAATGAAGCTGTGTATGGACTGCAAAATAACTCTATCCTCGGTAGCTCCCTTGCCTCGGTGGTCGCGCCATTTATTGAAGCACGTTAATGCCGCTTCCAATGCCGCGCCCTCTGTCCAGCCGGTTACGTTGTACTCGGTTGCTAATTCGCCAGCCAAGGCAACTAAAGCGAAAGTCCGTGCCGCTCGTTTTTCTTGTGACTGTAAATCGCTGGACATAAACGGCTTTAACGCCTCTTCAAGGTAGCCGCCAAAATCTTTATCATCAGCAACCAAGGCTTCAATAAAGGCTATACCGGCGCTGCCATAATATTTGGCTGTGCTGTTTTGCAGCGTGTCACTGAATAACCGCCCGTCTGCTATGCCGTGCAGTTCATCAAATGCGCCGTGTTGACCGAATACCGGAATCTGCAATAAGCGTACTGACTGCCCGGCCTTGACTGACAAACCCTTTTCCTGGAAAAAAGTTTCTAAGGTTTTTTCGCCGTTCGACAATAACGCCACTTTCCAGGTGGCAACCTGCCGCGCCGTACCTCTGACATTGGCGCGTTGCTTTCCGGTGCCATTGCCTAGACTATAAACGATCTGATTTACTTCCCTCGCGTCCGAGTCGCCCAATTCATCTAACGCCAGCAAACCATCGTTGTATAAAACCGCCGCCGCTTCCAAGCCGTTTCCTGTAGCCCTCCATGATTTGCGGAAGCTCTCACCACCCCATATCGACGCTGCTATTTTATGTCCGGTACTTTTTCCTGTGGAGCTGTCGCCATAAACATGAAAACCAACATAATCGACACTGCACTTTCTTAGCATTGCGCCAGCAAAGCCAATACTCACCTGAAACAAGAGCAGTGGATTGTCTGCACAATAACGGCTGATATGCTGTTGCCAGTCCTTCAGTACGCCGCGCTGACCGTAGGGGGCTGTTACTGCGTGGTCGGTTTGAAAGAAAATGTCATCACGATTACCAATCACGCGGTCGGGTAAGACAAAGCACTCATCATGCCAGCCGATTTTTAACGCGCTTTCAAGTTGCTTTTTGGGGCGCTGTGATTGTAGGTAGCTAGGCAAATAGTTGCGCTTATGGTGGTCAATACGTAGACCTTGTTTAAGCAATTCGTTGCGTAAATCCTCGCAACTCCCGGACAACATGCCCATCGGCATTAGCCACTGCCGCCACCTGTTCCGACTGTTTTTAAACCTGAGCATCAGACCAAAATTATTATCAGATATGTCACAACTCCCCGCGTCAATGTGCAGTGGATCGCATATATAGTCGTTAGTCTCTACTGGCGGCTCGTCCTTTTTGCCAGCCTTTAGGCCGTGGTAATAAACACCAGGTTTACTTGGCTTGTCCGAGTCGCCAAAATTAATATAATCATCGTAAACCGCATAGCATGGCCGATCTAATTCAACAGCTTCGACCTCCATTGGGGGTGTTTCGTTTGGGTCGATTGCGCTATTAATATCAAAGCCGGTAACCCCGGTAACCCTCGCGTTTTCATTAGGGTTACCGCTACAGGCTACGCCATTCGTGGTGGTAACCGCAGTAACCCCGGTAACCCCCGAATCAATAGATTCCAACTTATTTCCGGCTTTTTCGGGGATAAATGCCGCTGAAACGGGAATAGCTCTAACGGTCCTCTCTAAATCAACCAAAGTAACCCTATTCTGGGTTACCTTTTCATTAATAGGCGCGGCGCTGCTCATAAAGCCACCCCCATGTTGATTGAGTCATTCCAATCCTGCCCTACGATACTGGGTATCAAATATTTACCAGTAACCGCCAGCGCCGCCGCCCGTGCTGCTTTTTGGCCTGTGCCTGATTCGTCATTATCGCCACAAATAGTGATCTCATTGGCTTGGTGGTGCTTTCTGGTCTGGATTGCCACGGCGGTTAAGTTTCCAGCACTAAACGCTACGATGGTGAATAGGCCGGTTTCTTGGTAAAGGCTTGCTCCGGTCGCCCATCCCTCGCAGATTAAAATAGGCTTGTCTCGGGTTAAGTCAGTAGAGTCACCAATAAAACAACATGCCCCCTGAGCCTTGCCGCCTTTCATCATGCGTTTGGTTCCGTCGTCACCGATAAATTGAATACTGACTAATAAACCGGCCTCGTCATAGAGTGGAACGACCAGGGAGCCGCGATAGCAGCGTACGTTATGCGCCTGTACCCTCTTTTTGCTGAGGTATTGATGATTGATGACCGGCGTTGACCTCGACCAGATATAAGCGGCTTTCTGAATCGCTGCATTATGGCGGGTTTTTTCTTCGGTCTTGCGTTGCTCGTCTTGGCGTTGGCGTTCTATTGCAAAGGCTTGTCGTTCGGCATCGGTTAGCTTTTTAAAAATACCGGCCATTTTCCAGCGTTCTTTGATTCCCTGTTTCCAGTCACCAAAGGCACCAGCGGCAACACCGTCAAGGTGCAAGCTGTACCAGCCGGTTAGTTTTCCATCAATTTTGAAGCGGTGTAAGTACCCGTCACCAATAACAGTTTCAGGAGCAGAACCTA
>JBLRXA010000204.1:0-4829 GCA_047920955.1 Methylobacter sp.
TTGTCGAAGCCTTTAGCGAGTTGGAGGAGCGTTATCCCAATCTTAGGGATGTGGCCACGCAGCGCAATTTGAGCGAAACCGAATTGCGTTTGCAAAAAGAAATCGAGCAAACACGGCTGGAAATAAAGACCGTTGAAGCCAATTTGCAAAAGGAAATCAAGACGGTTGAGGCGAATTTGCAAAAGGAAATCGAGCAAACACGGCTGGAAATTAAGACGGTTGAGTTGAATTTGCAAAAGGAAATCGAGCAAACACGGCTGGAAATTAAGACGGTTGAGGCGAATTTACAAAAGGAAATAAAGACCGTTGAGGCGAATTTACAAAAAGAAATCGAGCAAACACGGCTGGAAATTAAGACGGTTGAGGCGAATTTGCAAAAGGAAATAAAGACCGTTGAGTTGAATTTGCAAAAGGAAATAAAGACCGTTGAGTTGAATTTACAAAAGGAAATTGAAAAAACGCGCATTGAAATTAAACAAATTGAAGTTAATTTTTCCAAGACCGTCCATCAACAAACGCTTTGGGTGATTGGTTCGGTTGGTACCATTGTCATGGCGGTGCGTTTACTCGAATGGTTTTTAGCGCGTATGGCTATGTAAGTTTGTCTCGTTCCCAAACTCTACTTGCTGTAACAGCAAGTGTTTCATTGCTTATAACGGTCATGGCATTTTCCTTGTTTTGTGACTTTTGTCACCGTAAATTAAAGCATACCGGCTTGTCAAGGGCGCGAAGTTTATAGCTTCGCGCCCTTTTTAGTTTTAGGCTTTAGCTGTAGGGGTGATGCACCCAATCGGCGCCTAAGGTGCCTTGCAGTTGTTGCAAATAGGCCGGATCGTTGATTTCGGTCAGTTTGCGTTCCGCCGCTTCGAGTTTTTGCTCCAGTTCGGCGCGGATATCGGCATTATCTTGTTCGGTTTTGCCTAAATATTGCTCGATATAGGTCTTGTGTTGCTGCCAAAGCTGGCTGTCGCGTTGCTGTTTGATGTCAAGGCGTTGCTGGTACCAGTCGCTTTGCAGCAAATAATCGCGGGTGAACAGGCCGCGAATAGCAGGATCGCTGATGGTTTTGTTTTTATAGTGTCCCTCGGCCATGATGTGCAGTAGCGCTTTTAACGGCGGGCAGGCATCGTGGATGGAGCCGTCCTGAAGATACAGCTGTGCGACCCGTTGCTGTGCTTCGTAGACGTTGTCTATGCCATCAACATAGCTGGCCAAATCCTGGGTTTCCGGTTTTAGCATGGCTTCGTCGAAGACGGCGGTCGGGTAGTCGAACATTTTGCCGAAATTAGTATGCACAAAACGTTCGGTAATGCGGTAACCCAAGCGGCTTTGATAGACGGTGCGGCCTTGGTAGTCAAAATCTTCCAGTTTTTCCAGTTGTCCCTGTCCTATCAAATACTGCGGATCGCGCTGGGCAACCGGCAAGCGCGACCAGATTTCCGGAATCAACAGGCTGATGTCGTGGTCAATGCGGCGCTGCGAGCCTATGTAACCGGCGGCGGTGGAATAGCCGTCGTAGCCGCACAGGATGAAGGACACCAGCGCGGTGTTCAGGTCGGCGGTGGCCGATACCGCGTTGAACGGGCCTTTGGTCAGTGCGCCTTCGGAACCGGCGCCGGTGGTTGATGGCGATTTTCCGGTCAGGCTGCAAATAAAATCCATAAACAATTCAGGCAGTTCCTGATAATGGATTGGGTTGTAAATAGCCAGTGGCCGGATGCCTGCGTCGGGTTCGGCGGGATTATTGCGACGCCCGGTCAAGACTTCGTTAACCGGAAAATAAACGGTTTGGTCGGCATCAAGCCCGCGCGCTAAGCGGGTGGCGGTTTCCGCAATATAGCGTTGTTTGGGGTCGGCTATATCCGGGCGCAGTTGCAAATAACGCACGTTGAGGCTGGGTTTGCCGTCAACCAGACGCGGGTGCGCGGAGGAGACGAAATAGTCGCCGTCTTTGCCATGCGAGGCTTGACGGATGACGTGTTGCATCGGCTCGCTAAATTTGTCGAAGTTAATGACATCTTCGATAAACTCGCGGGCGTCTTCTGTGGTGAGCGGTTGGAAATTGGAAATAAAGTTGTCGTTGCGCGAAAAGTCCAGTTCGGTCTGTAAGTCGGTGCCCCGATGAACGGCGTCGTCAGGCCGCTGGAAGAAACTGTGTTCGCAGTTTTCGACCAGTTTGACGCTGGGGTTTTTATAGTCGGGATTCAGTCCGGTCAGGTAATGGCTCGGTACTACGGAGGATGCGGAAATGTCGTCTTCCATCTGTACTTTGGCCGAGGCGAGAAAATCCTGGCGCAACTTGAACACGCGCCACGCGCCTTTTTCGTCGAAGCCTACGCGCAGGTAGCTGGCGATCAGCTTGCGGCCTTGGAACTTGAGTTCATTGCCGGGGTGGCCGTTGACCATATCGACTGAGAAATGCCGTCGCCAATCCGAGCCCCATTCTTCTTTATAGAAACGTTTAATCATCAGCGCCACGGCCAAAATATGCTGGGGGATTTGCGCCAGCCACTGATTATAGGCATCCGAATATTGGGTTGCCGATGGCGTCAGCAGTTTGATGACCGAGCCTAGGGTGCGTTCATTGCTGAGCAGCGGGCGCTGGTCGATGCCGTGCAGCGCCGGGTCGCGAAAGCGGGTGGAATAGTCGTGCTCGAATATTTCGGTGACGATGTTCATGTCTTTATCGAAATCGTCGACAAAGACCGCGCCGGAAATGATGGCGCCGGCTATCGATTTGGAAATTTCCGACTTGCCGCCACCGGACACGGTGCTCGGCTTGTGGCAAAAAGTGCCTTCCTGAT
Source organism: Methylobacter sp. (assembly GCA_047920955.1). Taxonomy (GTDB): domain Bacteria; phylum Pseudomonadota; class Gammaproteobacteria; order Methylococcales; family Methylomonadaceae; genus Methylobacter_A. The sequence goes on from JBLRXA010000204.1 coordinate 2,805, forward strand.
GAGTGCCGATCAAACGCCAGCTGGGTGCGTGGGGGTGGCGTTCCAGATGAATTTTAAAGCCGTTTGGATAAATGTAAGTGTGGTTAAACAGTAACTTGAGCGTTTGCACTTTGTTATTGTCGAGCCAGCTGATTTGCTGTTGCTGAATGTTGAATTTTGCCGTACTGGGGATATAAATGATGTCGGGATAGTGCTTGTCAACAGCATAACCGCCGTCTTTGTGGTCGATGACCGGTGCTAGCTGGCGGCAGACTTTGTCGAACGAATAATGGTCGGCAATATAGGACGTATGCGGCAAAAATATTTCGCCCAGAATGACCCGGGGGAAAGCCAGCGCGCCGCCTGAATGCTCCTCTTCACAGCCGCCGTACAGGTTGGCCGAATAGCTGATATGCGATTTGATTTCCTTTTTGCTGTAGCCGAAATAGTTGTCGGCAATGACGGTGACAATCACGCCCTGCATGTTGCGGCACACCAGTTTGAAGGGCTGACCGTTGTTGTACAACTCATCGTCCCGTTCCCAGCACATGCCGTCTTTGCGTTGGCGCTCGGTTGCGTCATCAACGTGCGGCAGGCCAATATCCTTTTTCCGGCAATGTACCAAATGCGGTGCGAGGATGATGCAGCCGGTATGGCCGGTCCAATGCTCAATATCCAAAGCGGCATCGTTTTCGGGCAGAAACGGGTTGCCTGCATTGCCGAAAATGGATTCGACAAAATCCAGATTGGCGACCAGTCCGCCGGGTGCGAAAAAGCGCACTTCCATGGTTTTGGCCGGTATTGAGGCGGAAATGGCCGGGCTGACAATAGGCCGCAGCAACGATGACACCCAGAGTTTTGCAGTGTTAGGCTGGGCGCTGGTAAAGGGCAGGCTTAACAAATCGGCCGGTGGCAGCAGCGCGGCACTGAGTAAGGCTGCATAAGCCTGAACCGGCACTTCGCTTTTATCTGCCGGCACCGGCAAGCCGCCAGCGGCAATATGGAACACACCTTTGGTGGTGCGCCGGTCATTTTGCGGATTATGCAAAACGCCTTGCTGAATCCGGTAGGAATCGATATAAGCCGAATGGAATTCGTTATGCTCGAAAGGCAAAGACAGTGCTCTTGCCAGCCCTTTTTGTTCCAGCACGAAAGTTTCGCCGGGTAAGCTGATGGTCGTGTTGATGTCGTTTTCATCGAGATAAGCGTTAAGAAAATCCTGAATACGCTGGTCTGCGGGGCAGCGGTATTGGGTCAAGGCCAACAGACGGCGTTGTTGCGAATAGTTTTTTAACAGGCTACCGGCAATTTTGAGATATTGCGGGTCGCTTTCCACTTCGCAGGTCGGCTGGCCCAAGGCGGCAAGTTGCAGGTTGATGTGTTGCAATTCTTCCAGCCGTTTCGGGTGGGATGGTAGCGGTCGGGATAAATGGGGTAGTGAGTTCATGGGGGCGATTCCGGCTATTTGGGTTGGCAGGTTGTTGTCAAAAGAGGTTGTCCACGAAAGGCGCAAAAGGCACGAAATTTTTTTCAGGGGTTTGGGTTGTATTTCGAAGTATCGATAGAACAAGCAACGCTATTATTGTTACTGATCTTTTAAGGCCATTTCCTGAAAAAGAACATACCTAAATAATTGTCCACGAAAGGCACGAAAAAACACGAAATTTTCGTGGCTTTCGTGGACTTTGCTTTTATGTTCTTTTACGAACATTACTTTAAGTTGTAAAACGGTTTTTTGCATTGTACCAGCTAGTCACGCATAAAAAGCCTCAAACTTTTTGATGAAAATAGCCAATTGGTCGGCGGGCAAATGGTTGATGCCTGCCGCCGCTTCGCGCCCGCCGCCGCTGGGAAAGGCCGAACAGAGCTGTCCGGCACCGAACTTACGCGCCAGTGGTGCGCGCACACTGACTTGATAAGCGTTGCCTGGATTATGGCTGATGACGGCATGGGCGGTGTTGGGCTCAAGGTTAGCCAGATAGTTGCCAAAAACGCCGCTGACACGTCTGGCCCAAGCATTGTCGGGCAGCATGAAGACGGCGACGG
>JBLRXA010000205.1:0-4816 GCA_047920955.1 Methylobacter sp.
TTAACGCTGAAAAAAATAGTAACATAGGCTATGAATATAAAACCTGTTTTGAGTAATCAAGTTTATCTCGATTATGCAGCGACCACACCCATGGCACCCGAAGCCGCTACCGCTATGGCGCAATGTTTAACCCTGGATGGGAGATTTGCCAATCCCGCCTCCTTGCAGCATCGATTCGGTGAACGAGCCAATGCCTTGGTTGAAGAAGCTCGTTCTGAAATTGCACTTTTATTAAAGTGCAAATCCAGCCATCTGGTTTTTACTTCAGGTGCAACTGAGTCGAACAATCTGGCTATCAAGGGTATTGCTCTTAGCGGGTTCCCACGCAGGAGCATGGGAACCAGCGGCAACCATATCATTACCTCAGCTAGCGAACATAAAGCGGTGTTGGATAGCTGTAAATACCTTGAGAGCATGGGTTTTAAAGTTACTTATCTACGGCCAGATCTCAATGGACAAATCAGTCTTGATTGCATTTTTGATGCCCTGACTGAAGAAACCGTGCTTGTCTCCCTGATGCAGGTCAACAATGAAACTGGGGTTATGCAGGACATTGATCTTATTGCCCAAGCGCTTAAAGATAAAGCGCTGTTTTTCCATGTTGATGCCGCGCAAAGTGCCGGTAAGTTAAACATTGACCTGTCTAAAACGCCGATTGATTTATTATCCCTTTCCGCGCACAAGTTTTACGGGCCTAAAGGCATTGGCTGCCTGTTTGTGCGCAATAGAAAACAAACCCGTATAACACCGTTGTTGCATGGCGGCGGCCAAGAATACGGCCTTCGCCCCGGTACCCTGGCCACGCATCAAATAGTAGGCATGGCTACCGCTTTTAGCATTGCATATGAGTTAATGCCAAGCGACCATCAACACAGCAAACACTTAGAACAGATTTTAGTGAGCCAACTCAAACAGCTGGAAGGCGTTCGTTTCAACGGCAATCAACAGCATAAACTGCCTAACATCCTCAATGTCAGTTTCGATCGGGTGGGCGCGGATGCCTTGATGATTGCCTTAAGGGACGATGTCGCCATGGCTTCTGGATCAGCCTGCAATAGCGGTGCCATTGAAGCCTCGCATGTTTTACGATCCATGGGTATTGAAGGCGATAGACTCTATGGCGCGGTGCGCATCAGTTTTGGCCGCTACACGACTGAAGCGGACATCCAGCAGGCAGGGGACTGTATTTGCGAAGCAGTTACCCGTTTAAGGCGACTTGCATTAAAATTACTTTGATGTACGGTAAAAAAATTCTTAATACTGTTTATTGGCACAACAGCTTAACCATTACCCAAACTGACGAAGTGCAACAGCATATCGCCGAAGCGGAAAATCTGGCCGACTTACGCGCGGGTACTGATTACAATATTGTCAAATACGACCTTAACGGCCAGACGTTGTCATTATTGTCTTATCCCAACTTTTTCGATGAAGCGTTTCCCGCCTTGGCCACCAGCTACCGTATCGATCTGGCAGCCGGGCGTGTCGAAAAACGCAGCTATCAACGCTCACTAAATCCGCCGATCCTGCACCGCAAAGAATTATTGCTTAGCCCGGACGATCCGCACATCGCCCAATGTAAAGCACTGACAGCAACCGCCGAACAGCTTGGATTATTTGACAATCCCATTCGTATCGGCTTTAAACAGGCCTGGGAAAATCTGATTGCCGAAAAAGGCTTTCAACTGATTGACCATCAATTCGTACCCATCGGCAATGTCGAAGCCGATGACGCGCAGCAAGACTTCGAATCGCCGCAAAATACCGCCATTGCCCGGCATTTAACCGCACTGTCGCGCAGCAATTTATCGGCGCCGATGCAATGTCTGGCGCGGCACGGCTTTTTAGATGGCACGTTGTCGGTCTTCGATTACGGTTGCGGCAAAGGCGACGACATTCGCCACCTAGGCGCCAACGCCATTCCGGTGTCCGGCTGGGATCCTTACTACGCCGCTGACCAAGCCAAACAGACAGCCGACATTGTCAATCTGGGCTTTGTCATCAATGTCATTGAAAATTATCAAGAGCGTCTTGAGGCGCTAATTGGAGCTTATAGTTTAACTCGGCATGTCTTAGTCGTTTCGGCGATGCTGCTGAACCAAAACGCCTTTAAAGGCCAGGCATTTAGCGACGGCATCATTACCCGGCGCAATACCTTTCAAAAATATTTTAGCCAAACCGAGTTAAAAGACTATGTCAGCGACAGCCTGGAAACCGACGCCATTCCGGTCGCCCCCGGCATTTTTTTCATCTTTAAAGACCCGGATGCCGAACAGCGTTTTTTGCTCAACCGGCAACGCAGTCGGCGCAATGTGTTGCGCTTGTCGCAGCGTTCAGCGCATCCCGCGTCGCCCAAACTATCGCGTAACCAGAAAAAATATCTTGGCGTTAAACACCTGCTGGATCCGCTTTGGCAACAAACCCTGGAGCTGGGTCGCTTGCCGGAAAAAAGCGAGATCGATAACCTGATCGAACTAACACAAAGTTTTAGCAGCGTCAGCAAAGCCCTGCACTTTATGCGGGAACAGTTCGATGAAACACTTTTAGCACAAGCGCGGCAAAACCGCATCGACGACCTGCTGAGCTATTTTGCCTTACAGACATTTTCCAGACGCCGCCCTTACAAACACCTGGAAAACTCACTGCAAAAAGACATCAAAGCTTTTTTCGGCGATTATAAAAACGCCGTCGCCAGCGCCCAAGCACTGTTATTTCAAATCAGCAAAACCGAACTGATTGCTGCCGAATGCCTGCAAGCCGCCGAACAAGGCTTAGGCTACCTTGACCAAGACCACGCCCTAACCCTGCACACCGGCAACGTAGAGCAACTGCCCGCCTTACTGCGCATTTACATCGGTTGCGCCACCGTACTCTATGGCGACATAGAACAAACCGATTTGATCAAAATCCACAGCCAATCCGGCAAACTCAGCTTAATGTGCTACGACGACTTTGAAAACCAAGCCCTGCCGCGCTTGCTTGAACGGGTCAAAATCAGCTTGCGCGAACAAACTCTTGAACTCTATCAATACGGCGAAGAATTTGAACCCGGCTATGTGTACTTAAAATCGCGCTACATCAACGAAGAATTCCCCAACTATGCCGAACAGCTGAACTTTGACGAGCAGCTGCAAGCCTTATCGTTATTCGACTTAAGTCGCTACGGCCCCAAACCCGAACACTTTCGTGCAACGCTTGAGCGGGCGCGCTGGGCGATTGACGGCTTTAATTTGGTGCGCAGCCAAACCCTCCCTGAACTCGATACCTCTTGCGGCTGCAACCTGAGCTACCGGCAACTGATCGAATGCGGCGAAACCCGGCAGGCCAGCGGCTTAGGCAATTGCCCCAAACAGCCGGACAGTTACAGCGCATTGCATGATTTAGCCGCGCACATTCTCGATCCGGTGATTGATTATTTCGGCATGATTCGGCTGACTTATGGTTTTTGCTCGCATGACTTGGGCAAGCTGATCAGCAAACGGATTGCGCCCAAACTCGACCAACATGCCGCCCACGAACTGAACAGCAAAAAGAACCTGATCTGCCCGCGTTTAGGCGCAGCGGTCGATTTTATCGTTGACGATGAGAACATGCGCGAAGTCGCCGACTGGCTTGCCGAAAACACCCCATTCGACCGGTTGTATTTCTATGGCGAAAATCGACCGATTCACGTCAGTTACGGGCCGGAACAGAAAGGCGAATATATTGATTTAGTGATGACTGGTAGCGGGCGGCAGGTGCCGAAAGTACGGAAAAATTAAAGGCTCCCAGAGTAATCGAATTCGGAAATAATCCCTTCATCTAATAAAAACTGAACCCAAGAAGTAAAAGTATCATTAGTCATTTCGTCCCATGGTTCTACAAGCTCTTCATCTGAATATACTAATTCATAGAGATTCAATTCTGAATCCGCATAGAATACCCCCTTTGAGCCATCAAAAAAATAATATTCAGTTTCAGGTTCAATTTTTATTTTCTTGAGTAATTCTAATAAATTTTTCGCACTTATGTCATAATCGAGTAATAAATTGACGCTTTTATTAAAATATTCTTTATTTTTATCTTTTAAGTAATTAGAGTAATGTTGATTAAGTATATTTACATCATCGCTTGAAAAAACCAATTCAACTATTGGATAAGAGCATGATAGACCAATGCCATAGCTACTAATAATTAGACATTGCCCCCCCAATGTTCCCTGTAAAGAATTCAAAAGTCCGCTTTGACTCAAAATATCCATTAAAATGTTAAATTTTGAGTTTATTTCTTTAGAAAAATTTATATTGCCCATAAATAATTTATTGTATTTCGTTCGTTTTTTAGAATCGGCGATTATCAGTTTAAAAAACCATTCTATGTCGATTTTAGCACTATCGCGGATAAAATCGTTATCTACCTCTAAAAATAACACTAACTTCAAGTATAAAATATACTCTATTGTATAAATAATATGTTAGGCATGATCAGCTTTTCTGTTGTTATTATTCATATCTATTATTTCAACGGTCATTTTAAAAAATCAATTAAAAACCGATAAAGTTTCTGAGCTAATAACTACAGTAATAATTCACTATCAATGGTTAAATAATCATGCACCAACGCATTATGTATACCGATGATTTTTCGCCATTGTTGAACTTTAACTCTAGCCTGGACAATCACCAAATGCCTCTTGGTATTCAAGATCAGGAGATATGATTACCCGGATTAGTGGTCCCCAAGTAAGATACTGAAGCTCGCTATCGCCATCAGGAGCAATCATTGGCTCTTCCCGATTTCGTGGGGTGACCACTACATATAGTGTTAGGCATAGCCA
>JBLRXA010000206.1:0-4763 GCA_047920955.1 Methylobacter sp.
CTATCGACGAAGCCGCGCGTTGCTGTCTGGTGTCGATGGACTCGACCATCCGCAGCAATGCCAGCGTCGGCGCCCCGGTAGACATGCTGATATACCGCAAAGACAGCTTCAGCTTTGACGAATATTATTGCTTTGATAACGATGATGATTATTTGCTGCAACTTCGGCGCAGTTGGGAAACCAAGTTGCGCGAAGCAATAAAAGCGCTGCCCAGCCTTAATAAGGAAGCTGTTAAAGTGATGCGGGTTGATTTGTAAATGCAAACACTATCACTATGAAATTAGGCGTCAGTTGCGACCTTCGCTTCCATATAGAGGATGAAACCGCGTTAATTTTAATGTTGCGGCCTTTAAGCGGTGCGCAGCAAAAAATCATCAGATCCCGCTATATTGTTGAGCCGAACGTACAGATCATTGAGAGCAAAGACAGCTATGGCAATTTCTGCCAACGCCTGATTGCGCCGCCGGGCGTATTCACTATCAGCACGTCCGCCGAAGTCATCACCGCCGACTATATCGACAAAGCGCCGGGCGCTGCTTTTGTTGAAATTCAAGACTTGCCCAATCAGGTTTTACCTTTTTTGTTGCCCAGCCGCTATTGCGAATCAGACCGCTTTGGCGATCTTGCCCGCGGCATTATCGCCAATGCGCTGCCCGGCTACGATCAGGTCAACGCAATTGCCGACTGGGTGCGTCATTTTATAAACTACATCCCCGGTTCCAGCGACTATCCGTTATCGGCGGTTGAAACCCATAATCGCGGCTACGGCGTTTGCCGCGACCTTGCGCAACTGGCCATTGCCTTATGCCGCAGCATCAGCATTCCGGCGCGGCTGGTGGTGGGCTATTTATACCAGCTGGAACCGATGGATTTACATGCCTGGTTTGAAGCCTACATCGATGGCCGCTGGTATACTTTCGATCCCACCCAAAACGAATTGCGCGGTGGCCGGGTGATTATTGCCTTTGGCCGCGACGCTGCCGATGTGTCGATATTCCACCAATTCGGTGTAGGTTGCCAGCTGAACAGCATGGATGTGCGGGTCAACTTGCTGAGCAAGTTTGTGTAAACAGGCCTTTCAGGTTTGGAAGGTCTAACTTTGCCCGACCCCACTTAGCGCACGGAAACGAACAACAAAAAACTATCCACCCAAAAGGAGTCTATTTTGAAAACAATTAAGGTCCCAGGGCCGATGCGTATGGTCTGGGGCGGTTTAATCGCCTATTGGCTGTCAGGTGTCATTAATCCGGCCTTTATCGCCATTGCGGTCATGATCGTCCTGTATATCCCCATTTTAATCGCCGACCCTTATTTTCCCAGCCAGCCTGAAGAGTAGGCGCTTTTTATCAATGTACCGCCGATGAAAATATCACCGTTAATTATTGTCCTGTTGGCAGCGTTCCCATTAACCGCCAACGCCAAAAAACTGTATAAATTTCAGGATGAACAAGGCGTCTGGCATTTTACCGACAAGCGCCCGGACACCGATAAAAAAGTCGAAATCAGGCAAATCAAAGCCGCGCCCAAACAAGTCGTCTCGCTATTACAAGCGGGCGACAAACAGCACCCGCAGTTTTACATCCGTAATGATTATCCAGGCCCCGTCGAAGTTGAAATCAACTTTTCCGACCGCGACAATGTAAAGGCCAGCCCTGAGCTGCCCCGGCGCTTTGTGGTAGAACCAGGCACCTCCCCTACCCTGTTTGAAGCCAATGCGGTTGATGGGCAAAAAGGCTGGAAACTGGCGCTAAAATACCGCTACATGATCGGCGCACCACAACCGAACTACAACGCCATAGCCAGCTATTTGCCGCCGATAGCACCGGATGCGGCATTCCAAATCTCCCAGGCGTTTGGCGGCAGCTTTAGCCATACCGACGCCCAAAACCACTACGCCGTGGATATTGTCATGCCGGTTGGTACGCCCATTTATGCGGCCAAAGCCGGCGTTGTGGTGGAAACCGAGAATGATTTTTATAAAGGCGGCGACAATAAGGCCTACAGCAGCGAAGCCAACAACATCAGGATTCTGCACGATGATGGTGCGATGAGCGTGTACGCACACCTGGAACTGGAAACCGCCCAAGTTTATCCGGGCATGACTGTCGCCGCCGGGCAATTGATCGGCCATTCCGGTAACACCGGCTTTACCACCGGGCCGCATTTGCATTTTGCAGTCCAGGTCAACCGGGGCATGGAACTGGTATCGGTACCCTTCAATTTTATCAATCAGAGTGGCCAAGCTGAACAACCGGCACATCATGCCTGGCTTAAAGGTCTGGCAGCCACTCAAGTGATGGGCAGCACCGGTAAATAACCTGAGTTATTTTTTTACAGTCCGGTGCGTATTTTTTGTTTTTCTGGTTGTCTTACTCACCGTTTTTGGCTTGTGGTAGTTTGTACTTTTAGCCTTTTTTGATGTATTCCCGGTTTTGTGGACTTGCTTTTTGGTCTTAACAGATTTGACGTTAGTCCTGTTATGCGTGGATACCTTTGCAGGACGCACCGCAGCACCATTGCCACAGTCCAGCTGGTGGGGCGGTATACCGGCTGATCCTGTCGGTATGGTGTAAATGTTTCTGCCGCGATTAACGTCGGTTTGGACGAAACTGGCATCCATTTTCCGCATCATCAATTGATAACGTTCTTGACTGGTTGTGCCGCCCATAACCACACCGATTAAATGCCTGCCATTTTGCTGCGCAGCACCGATCAGATTAAAACCCGAACCGCAGGTAAATCCCGTTTTCATGCCTTCTGCACCGGGATAATTGGCGGTGAACTTATTGATGCCGCGCAGTTCCGTCCCTTTGTAATTAAAGCTGTGCGCGGCAAAGTAATGGTAATACTCGGGAAAATGACGCCGTGTTTTCAAGGCCAGCACGGCCATATCTCTGGATGTGGTGACTTGCAAGTTATTGGGCAGACCGGTCGCATTCATAAAATGGGTGTTGTGCATACCCAACGAATGCGCTTTTGCCGTCATACTGACGGCAAAATTCGCCTCGCTATTGCCCAAACGTTCGGCGAGCACGACAGACGCATCATTTGCAGACCGGGTAATAACGGCCAAAATGGCGTCTTCGACAGTCAAATGCTCACCGCGCCTTAAACCCAGTTTGCTGTTGGGCTGTTGCGAGGCATGAGTTGATGTGGTCAGCTTGTCGTAAAGACGAATCCGGCCTGCCCTAAGCGCATCAAAAGTCATATACAGCGTCATCAATTTAGTCAGTGAAGCGGGATACCATGACTGGGTCGCCTCCACTTCGTGCAAGATGTTGCCGTTATCGGCATCGATAATAATAGCGGTATGTCGTGCACCATAACTGACTTGGGACAGTGCAAACAGTAAAACAAGTAGCGTTAATTTAACTTTAATCATTTAAAAAACAGGTCTCTAATGGGGCGATTTAGCATACATAGCGGCGACGGCCATAAGCAGGGGATAGTGTGCCGGTTGAAAAAATTATAGATTATAAACTGCGATAACTATAATAACGAAAGCGAATTAAACAACTTAGGCGGATTGTATGCCACGGTCAAGCCTGTTTATTTTGGGCATCCTTAATCTATAATTGCCCGTCTACGGCCTGTGCATGACGGCTGTCCGGCTAACCTTATTTCATGGGAAAACTTAGCAAACATGAATGAACTCACGCCCTACATCATTGTCATCGAGCTAATTCGTCCAACTAAAACCGCGCCCTGCGTTAAACAGATTACACCGGCCGCCGCCGCGTTTTTAGGCTATAGCGCACAGGCGCTTATCGGCAAACCCCTCAGACTGCTCTACGACGAAAGCGACCAAGCCTTGTGGGAGACTGCTTTCGCCGATGTGTCCGCCAATACCGGCGCAAGTTTTAGCACTGAACTGCTGGGCAAAAACCATGGCAAAATCCGGGCCTTTATCTCATTGGCGCGCCTATCCGGTTACGCCGCCGATAAAACCGACATTGCCTTGCTGATTCGGGACCGGCCTTGTGATGCCGCCAGCGCCGAATCGGCATTGGCCGAAAGCGAAGAGCGTTTCCGGCAAATGGCAGAAATGGCCGGCGAATGGCTGTGGGAACAAGATTCCAACGGTTACTACAGCTACAGCAGCGCCGCTGTCAGCCAAATACTCGGCTATCGTCCGGAGGAAGTGCTAGGGCGGCATTACACCGAGTTTTTGGCGCCGCAGGATAAGGCAGATCAACAGCGTTACGCCACCAGCCACCGGCCTTTTTATGCGCTGCTGTCGCATTACCGGCATAAAGATGGCCGCTCAATACTGACCGAGTCAACCGGCTTTCCGCTGACCAATGCCGCCGGAACGCTGTTCAAATGGCGCGGTGTGGATCGCGACATTACCGCCAAGATGCACTTTCAAAATGCCCTGGTCGAAAGTGAAAAACGCCTGCGCCTGATTATCGAAAGCTCGCTGAGCGCGATTGTGATTATGGATGCTTACGGCATCATCATCGACTGGAACCAACAGGCGGAAAAAATGTTCGGCTGGCCAAAAGACGAGGCCATCGGCCAACGCATTGACAGCTTAATTATTCCGCCAGCATTGCGCCTTGCCCATCGGCGCGGTTTGCAACGCTTTTTGCGCACCGGTTCCGGCTTATTGTTAAACCGATTGCTTGAGCAAACCGCGCTGCGCCGCGACGGCAGCGAATTCCCTGTCGAACTGAGCATTTCGCCGTTAAAACTGGGCAACAGCTATATATTCAGCGGCTTCATCCATGACATAACAGGACGCAAACGCCTGGAACATCGCT
>JBLRXA010000207.1:0-4738 GCA_047920955.1 Methylobacter sp.
CGAACCCTGGGAGGGGATCAACCCTCAACGGTTTTCAAGACCGCCGCTTTCGGCCGCTCAGCCACCTCTCCTAACCCGGCGTATTATATAGATTGTGATATTTATTGCAATCTTAATTGTTTCATTTCATCGAAAATACGTCGGTTATTTATGTTTGCCACAAGGTGAAATTGTCGCCTTAAACTTTGCGGTAACTGATGTCAGTAATGATATACCGGGTCTCGGTCAGTTCATTTTTAATGACCACTTCATCGTCAACGGTTTTTTTGAGTAACGCCCTTGCCAGCGGCGAGTCGAGGCTGATGTACTGTTTTTTGGGGTCAAGTTCATCGGCGCCGACGATGCGGTAGCTGACTTCTTCGCCGGCTTCGTTTTCCAAACTCACCCAGGCGCTAAAATAAATGCGGTCTTGGTCGTCGGGCGGCTGCGCTACGATATTTAGGGCGGGCAGGCGTTTTTGCAGGTAATGGATGCGTCGGTCGATGCCGCGCAGTTCTTTTTTGCGGTAAATGTATTCGGCATTTTCCGAGCGGTCGCCTTCTGCGGCGGCGGCTGACAAGGCTTGGGTGACTTCTTTGCGTTTGTCCCATAGCGCCCTTAATTCGGTTTCTAAGGCTTGGTAGCCTTCGGGCGTGATGTACGGGGATGATTTAGGTTGCGGCGGTCTCCAGCGCGACATGATAGCTTTCCTGTGGCTAATTATTTCAGACAAAAGGGTGACAATTCTTTATCATAGCCGCCTTTTAAATGACGAAAAAGGTTTTATCATGCAAGTTGCTGACAATATGGCTGTTTCATTTCACTATACTTTGAAGAACGATGCCGGCGAAGTGCTGGATAGTTCAATAGGTGATGACGCCTTGGTTTATCTGCACGGCACTGGAAATATTATTCCTGGCCTGGAAACGGCGTTACACGGCAAAGCGGTGGGCGAGAAGTTTAATGTGCGTGTTGCCGCTAAAGATGCTTATGGCGAACAAAATAACGAGATGATTCAGGTGATTCCGCGTGCGATGTTTGAAGGCATTGATGAGCTTGAGGTTGGCATGATGTTCCATGCCGATGTGAGTTCCGGTTCCGGCGAGGTGACGATTGTTAATATTGATGGCGATGATGTGACGATTGACGGTAATCATCCGCTGGCAGGCGTTGATCTGACCTTTGATGTGGAAATTGTTGATATTAGACCGGCGACTGAAGAAGAAATGGCGCACGGGCATATTCATGGTGCGGGCTGCCATCATTAAAGGGATAGCGGTGAGCGGGGCATAGGCGCTCACCGCACTATTTCAGCCTACAAAAGCTTTCAGTAATTCAGCGGTGTCCGCCATGCCTTTGTGCAGATGCCGCTCGATTTCTTCCATAGTAATTTCCCCGTCCGATTTGCCTGCCGCCCAATTGGCGACGACGCTGATGGCGGCATAATCCATCCCGAGTTCTTTGGCCAATGCCGCTTCCGGCATACCGGTCATGCCGACCAGATCGCAGCCGTCCCTTTCCATGCGCTGTATTTCTGCCGTGGTTTCCAGACGCGGGCCTTGGGTACAGCCGTAAGTGCCTAGTGGGCTGATTTTAATGTTGGCCTTGGCGGCGGCGCTGATAAGTTTGGCGCGTAAATTTTGATTATACGGATAAGTAAAATCAATATGCTGCACCGCCTCGTCTTCAAAAAAAGTATGCAGGCGGCCATAGCTGTAATCGATAATCTGGTCGGGGATGGCAATATGCGCTGGCGCCATATCGCTGGTGATGCCGCCGACTGCAGCCACCGCGATAATCTGTTTAACGCCGAGTTGTTTTAGTCCCCAGATATTGGCCCGGTAATTGATTTTATGCGGGGCGATCGTATGCGGGTTGCCATGCCGAGCCAGGAAAATGATTTGGTTGCCGTTCAATTCACCGGTGACAAATTCGGCGGAAGGCGAGCCGTAAGGCGTATCCAGCCGTTCACGTTTGGTAATAGTTAAGTCGCTTAATTGGGTCAGGCCGGTGCCGCCAATAATAGCCAGTGTCGTCATGGTTTAGTCCTTGCAGGCAAAAATGCCCGGTGCGTTGCGTAAATAGCCTTTGTAGTCCAGACCAAAGCCAAACAAATAACGATTTTCCACGGTCAGGCCGATAAAATCGGCGCGGATGGGTTTTTCATGGTCGAGGATTTTGTCCACCAATACCGCGCTGTAGACCGCTGCCGCGCCTTGCTCTTTGCAATAGGCATAGATGGCGGACAAGGTGATGCCTTCATCGAGGATGTCATCGACAATCAATACCGTGCGGCCATTAATCGGCGTTTGCGGCTTGACCAGCCAGTCGATGCTGCCGCCTGTGGTCTGGTTTTGATAACGGCTGGCGTTGATTGAATCTATGGTCAACGGCATGGTCAAGCGGGTCAGCAGTTTGCCGAAAGTCGGAATGCCGCCGTTTAAGACGCAGAGCAACAGCGGGTTGCACTCGGCCAATGCGATGTTGATTGCCTGAGCCATAGTGTCGATGGCGGCCTCAACTTCTTGTTCGTTGTGCAGCAAGTCGGCGGTGGCTTGGACGTGTTTGATTTCTTCAAGCATGGTGATAAGTTTGGTTGATAAGGGTTGATAAGTGCTGCCATCTTTCGCTGTTCATCAGCTGTTCGCAGTTCATTTGCGGCTGGCCTTGCATTCGTTTAAGGCGCTGTTCGCGGAGGGCGTCCTGGTTAACCGACAAGGCTTCAAGCACCTGTTCTGCGGCGGCCGGGTTGTTGCACACTAATATCATGTCGCAACCGGCAGTTTGCGCAAGGCGGGCGCGTTCCGGGAAATCGCCGACGGAGGCCGCGCCTTCCATGCTCAAATCGTCGCTGAACACAGTGCCGTTAAAGTTCAATTCCTTGCGCAGAATCTGTTGTATCCAAAATGGCGAGAAACCGGCCGGATTCGGGTCGATGTTGGGATAAACGACATGCGCGGGCATGATGCCTTCCAGCCCTTCTGCAATCAGTTGTTTAAATGGCAGCAGGTCTTTTGCCCTGATCTCGTCCAGATTGCGTTCGTCTACTGGCAAGGTCAAATGCGAGTCCAGCGCGACGGCGCCATGCCCCGGAAAATGCTTGCCGGTTGCCGCCATGCCCGCAGCCTTCATGCCTTTTCTGAATGAACTGGACAGTTGCGTAGCCAGCGCTGCATCGGTCGCAAACGAGCGGTTGCCGATAATTTCGCTGACGCCGCAATCAATATCCAATACCGGCGCAAAGCTGAAATCAACACCGACCGCGAGCAGTTCAGCGGCCATCAGCCAACCGGCCGGTTCCGCCAGTTCCGGCGTTTGTGCATAACTTGATGCCGGCGGCAGGCGGGTGAAGCCTTGTTGGAAGCGTTGCACTCTGCCGCCTTCCTGATCGACGGCAATCAGCAGGTCGCCATTGCGCGCCGCGCGGATGCTTCGGATCAGCTCGGTGACTTGTTCGGGGGTTTGATAATTGCGCGAAAACAGGATTACCGCGCCGGTATTGGGATGGTTCAGTTTTTCTTTTTCGTCTTGTGCCAGGGTTAAGCCCGCGACATCGAGCATAACCGGGCCGATGGGAAGTTTTGTTGTCATTACCTTATTAGTGGGTGTCGTTTTTAAAATTGATGGGCTTCGCCTATACTAGAAAATTATTTTCTAAACTATTTTCTAATTACACGGAGTCTGTTATGCGCTTATTGGTTGTGGTGTTAAGTTTTCTGTTGATGTCTGTTGCCGTTGCCAAAGAAGAGGCGGCCGCTCCGGCTATAGAATATCTGGAAATGACTCCTAAGTTTACCGTTAATTTAGCAGAACCGAGAAAATTCTTGCTGGTCAATGTGCAATTATTGGTTAATGGTACGGAAGCTATTGAATCGATAAAAAAACACATGCCCGCATTAAGGCATGAGCTGGTTATGATGTACAGCGGTAGGCGCTCCGATGAATTGCAAACGACCGAACAGCGCGAGGCATTACGGCAAGAAACCTCGGCGGTTATCCGGCAAACGCTGGAAAAAATGGAAGGCAAAAAGACAGCGGCCGACAAAGGTTTTCAAGAGGCTTATTTCACTGAATTTTTAGTTGATTGATTTTAAGGCATTTAACCGGTCGGTAACGCGGGCCAAATGTTCTGCAATTTGCTGGTCTGTGTAGGGTTCGGCAGCGAATTTTCCCCAGACCGGCGCAGGCCAGGCCTTGTCATCCCGGTAGCGGACAACATGATGGATATGCAGCTGCGGAACCAAGTTGCCGATGGCTGCAATATTCATTTTATCGGCCTTATAAAGTGCCGCCAGATTTTCGGCAAGATAGCTCGATTCCTCGGTCAACACTGCGCGTTCCTCGTTACTCAGCTGATAAATCTCCTGCACATTTGCCCGTTCCGGCACCAGAATGAACCACGGATACTGGCTGTCATTCATCATCAATAAGCGGCATAAACCAAAGCGGCCAATGGCTATGCAATCCTGCTCCAGTCGCGGGTTTAGCTGAAATATCATGGCATTATCCATCCTAAAAAATTAAAACCAAGGCTTGAAAATAGCGGGGTAATCAGTTTAACTTAATAGCTGAACTGAGAATATAACAATAATAGGAGGATCATTTTATGTCTGCCAGAACCCTTTCAGATCAAACACTTTTAATGCAAGAAAGCGCCGATGACAGGCGGCTGACGGTGTCGTTCCGGCTGTTGTTGGGATTATATTCAATCATTCCCTTGTGCTTATTTATGCAATTAGCTGACACCTGGTTTTGGCAG
>JBLRXA010000208.1:0-4650 GCA_047920955.1 Methylobacter sp.
CATAGAAGTACCTTCGAAAGAACAAAAAAAATCCAACATTTACAAAGGGATAGTAACCCATGTAGAACCCAGTTTAGAAGCGGCCTTTGTCAACTACGGCGCCGAAAAACACGGCTTTTTACCTTTCAAGGAAATTTCCCCGCTCTACCGCAATCGGCAAGAGGGCGTCGAAAACGACGGCCGCCGCCCCGCCATCAAAGACCTGATCAAAGAAGGCCAGGAAATCGTTGTTCAGATTGAAAAAGAAGAACGCGGCAACAAAGGCGCAGCCTTAACCACCTACATTAGCTTGGCCGGCACTTATTTGGTGCTGATGCCCAACAACCCGAAAGCAGGCGGCATTTCGCGGCGCATTGAGGGCGAAACCCGCAGCGACTTGCGCGAAGTCATGGCCGCACTTGAAATCCCTGAAAGCATGGGACTCATTGTTAGAACCGCCGGTTGCGGCAAAAATGTCGAAGAATTGCAGTGGGATTTAAACTATTTGCTGCAATTATGGGAAGCCATAGAACGTTCTGCCGGCGAAAACTCAGCGCCGTTTCTGGTGTTTCAGGAAAGCAACGTCATTATCCGCGCCTTGCGCGACCATTTGCGCGGCAATATCGACGAGATTTTGATCGACAATGAAGAATCCTTCGTTTTGGTGCAAAACTTCTTAAAGCAAGTCATGCCACACTTTTTGCCCAAGGCAAAACTGTACCAAGACGCCGTGCCGTTGTTTAACCGCTACCAGATCGAATCCCAAATTGAAGTCGCTTATGGCCGCGAAGTATCCTTGCCGTCCGGCGGCTCACTGGTCATCGACCATACCGAAGCACTGACCTCCATCGACATCAATTCGGCGCGCGCCACCAAAGGCAGCGACATCGAAGAAACCGCGCTGAACACCAACCTGGAAGCCGCCGATGAAATCGCCCGCCAGCTGCGCCTGCGCGACTTGGGCGGCCTGTTCGTGATCGACTTCATCGACATGATGTCCAACAAGAACCAGAAAACCGTCGAAAACCACCTGCGCGACGCGCTTAAAATCGACCGCGCCCGCATCCAGACCAGCCGCATCTCGCGTTTCGGCCTGCTGGAAATGTCCAGACAACGCATGCGTCCGTCGTTGGGCGACTCGACCCAACTGCCCTGCCCTCGCTGCAAAGGCCAAGGCACCATCCGCAATGTAGAATCGGTGGCGCTGTCGGTGCTGCGCATCCTCGAAGAAGAGGCGATGAAAAAAGGCACGGAAAAAGTTATTGCCCATTTGCCGATTGAATGTGCAACATTTCTGTTGAACGAAAAACGCAGCGCCATCGAGCAGATTGAACACCGCCTGAAAGTCGGCATTGTCATCCTGCCAAGCAAGCATCTGGAAACACCGGCTTACGACATTGAGCGCATCAAGGAAAAAGAAACCGGCGACACTAAAGCCAGCTATTTGCAAATCAAAGCCGAAGACATCAGCATCCCTGAATTTGCCCAGCAAGTAAAACCGAGCGCGACCAAGGCAGCGGTCAAGGAATTCCTGCACGACTCCCCTGCCCCCGTGCAAAGCAAAAACGAATCGGCCAGCCTGATACAACGCTTTTGGCATAAACTGGTGGGCTCAAGCTCTGGAACAACGCCCCAAGCTACAGCCGCACAAACGCCGGAAAGAAACCAATCGGCAAATGAGAACCAAGCGCCTAGAAACAAAGGCAACAGACCTGGGCAGGATCAGGAAAGGGGACGTAATCGCGGCCGCAACCAAGGCCGGGAGCCCAAGCAATACACACAGGCGAGCGAACAAGCGCTGGTTGCCAAACCAGAACAGAATCAGGATGCACCGCGTCCAAACCGGCCTCCTCGCGGCCAAGGCAGAAACGTAAAACGCAATCTTGATCCGGCCAATATGCCGGGCGCGAAAACAGAAATCGTTAAAAATGAAATCGTTGCACCTGAAGTTATAGAGACTAATGTTGTCGAAGCTAACGTTATCGAAACCGTTATCGCCACACCGGAACTAGAAGTTATGCCGCCTGCAAATGGCGAACGGACTCAACCTAAAAGGAATAACACCAGACGTGGGCCGAACCGCAGAAGACCGCGTAATCCTAACTACAAAAAACCTGATGTCGATGGCGAATCAAACAGCACTTATGACGTAGTCAGCGTCAGCAACGACGAACCTAGGCCAGCGGCGCCGCGCTCTTATGACAATGATTTTGCAGAAAGGGCAGAAAGAACTGAGCGTCCTGCGCCACCGGCGAATATTTCTAGCCCGGCCAACACCGACAATCAACCAGCAGACACGCCAAAACCGGCAGCTCCCGTTGCCGAAACGGCTCCAGCTCCAAGACCAGTCGACGTAATAAATCAAGAAACGGAATAAGGCAACCCGCAAAAATTATTCCACACAACGATAGCCGGAGTTCAAAGTTAACTTTGAACTCCGGCATAGGCTACCGGTATTATTTATTGCCCGTTATCTAAGGCAACCCGCAAAAAAACGCCACTTTAAACCGCCGTCGGCTCCCTTATAGGTTTGCGTTATTCATTTTAGAGCTTCGATTTCTTTTGGCGTTAACTGGGTTAGTTTGGCAATCGTCGCCAGATCAAAACCTTCAGCTAACATGGTCTTAGCGATTTCAATAGCTTTTGCTGTTTCGCCTTCAACCCTGCCTTCAGCCCTGCCTTCAGTTTTACCCACCGCCTTGCCATCGCTAAAAGCGGTATCCTTTACCGCTTTGCTCTCGTTGTAAGACAATCTGCTTTTTAAATAAGCATCGTATTGCTCGCTACTCAGATGCGATATTTCGGCAATATCAAAACCTTTTTGAAATATCGGCTCGTTTAATATCGTTGGAATATGGTCAAAATCTTCAAGGTGTTTTAAAAAATAAACCCACTTGTCAAAATGCGTTTCCAATTCATGCTCTTGTTTGTTAAACAACGGCATTTGCAAAAATTTAAAATGCAGTTTGTCGTAAAAAATAGCGCCATCTTGGTCTTTTAAGCAGACATCACGGCGAAATTTGCGTTCTTCTTCTTGTTCGTCGTAAACGAAATCTAAAATGGCAATGAAATAAACCGGCAGCAAATAAAAATCCCATTCACCTTTTTTGGCTTGTTCCCGCACCGGAAACGTTGAATAGAACAAGGAGCGGTCTTTAAAAAAATTCATTTTGGCTTTTTGCATTTCAACAATGAATTTTTCCCCGGTTTGGCTTTCGCAGTAGATGTCGAAAATAGACTTCCGCTCTGCTTGGGTATCGGACATATTCTCATTGTTTTTGAACGCCAGTGTTTTGATTTGATGTTGAGCGGGTAAGAGCTGATTGAGGAAGTCCATCAGCAAGTCTTTGCTCGCCTCTTCGCCAAAGAGTTTTTTAAAGCCAAAATCGGTGTAGGGGTTAAAGTATTTGCTAATCATGTTGAATTCCTTGGACAATGAAAGGCTGCTGTTTAATGATTATATAGCCTGTTAATGTTGACCTACATAGCCTTTGCTCAGTCATGGTAATTTCTACGGCTACCGGTATTTAACCTCTACCGCGCCCTTCCCCAGCAATAATCCCAAACGCGCCAACAATTCATCGGTCGGATGAACCCGCCACGCATCGCCCAATTGCAGATTGGCTTTGGCCGCTGTTGAACTGTAAGCAATCCCTACCGGACAACCGCCGCCTTTAAACGGCTCCAGAGCAGCCGTTAATTTGCTGATAAAACTGCGGTCTAGGCTGTGGTCTCCGGTCGCAGACCAGACTAATTGAATGCTTCTGGCAAACACATCCCGCGCCTGTTCCATGCTGTACAACTTTTCCACGGTCAAACGCAATGTGCCTAAATAATCGTCAACACCCAGCCCACCTTCGGCAATCAATAGGCTGTCACGGGTAAAAATGCCCTTATATTTCTCGTAAGTTTCACCAAAAGCGGCAATTTCCAACCGCCCCGTTCTATCGTCAAGGGTGGCAAATCCCATCATTTTGCCGTTTTTGGTTTGCCGGGTACGCACTTCGACCACCAAACCGGCGGTGCGCGCTTCCATCTTGCCCCGCGAACGCTCGACATCACCCAACAACGATGCGATAGTGCCGTTGGTAAATTGCCTTATTTCAGCTTCGTATTGATTGATCGGATGCCCGGTCAAAAACAAACCCAGCGTCAGTTTTTCGGCAGCCAGCCGTTCATTTTCCGACCACGGTTCAACCACCGTCGCATAAGCCTCTTCATCATCGGCATTGTCGACATTAACCGCCAAACCGAACAAATCGTTCTGCCCGGTTTGCGCCATTTTGCCATGCTGTTCGGCGACTTTTAACACCGTCGGCAATTCCGCCAAATGCCCGGCGCGGTTATCGTCAAACTCATCAAACGCCCCGGCGCGTATCAAGGCTTCCAGTACCCGCCGGTTGAATTTGCGCAAATCCACGCGTTTGCATAAATCGTATAAGCCGGAAAACGCGCCGTTTGCTTCACGCTCAACCAACATTTCTTCAATCGCCGCCTCGCCGACGCCTTTCAAGGCGCCTAGGCCGTAAACGATTTCACCGGCGTCGTTGACGGTAAATTTGTATTTGGAAACATTGATCGTAGGCGGGCGCACTTCCAGCTTCATCTGCTTGCATTCTTCAATCAGAATCACCACCTTGTCGGTGTTGTCCATATCGGCAGACAGCACTG
>JBLRXA010000209.1:0-4589 GCA_047920955.1 Methylobacter sp.
CGCCAATACGGATTTGTCCTGCGTTTAATGGAATCAGCCAGTGGCCGTTATTGAGGATTTTATCCGGCAATTCGCTTTGGTGAGCCAAGGTTAAAATTTCGCCTTTAACCGCTTGAAACGGCAGCCAGGAAAACCAGTGGTTTTGTCTGGCCTGATAGCCTTCGCAAAAAATAATCTTTTTAGCATGAATGGCTTGCAGTTGTAGATCACGCTGATCAAATTCAGCCTGCCGATAACTGTTTTGGGCAATGAAATAGGCTTTCAGGCAATTTAATAAAGGGCGGGTCAGTAAGTAAGCGGTTTGTTTTTGCTCCAGAAAACCAAACGATTTTAGGCTTGCGTCTGGCGGCTGTAGGCTTCCTAAGTAGTCTTGATAAGCGGGATTGTTCAGGCGTTTGGCGGCATGGTTAAATTCGTTCTCGCTAGCGAGCAGGCGCAACATCGGTTTTTCAATATAAAACGTTTGCTGAAAAAAATCGGCCAAGTGTGCATAACACTGTTTTGCCGTGGGCAGCAGGGTATCGACATCAGCGGATTTTACCAAACGCATACCGGTAATCGGGTTGACAAGTCCTGCGGCAACTTGCGAGGCGTTTTCTTGGCCGTTATCGATAACGATAACCTTGCAGCCGCGCTGCATCAGTTCCCATGCCAGCAAGCTACCTGCCAATCCTTGGCCGATAATAAGGAAGTCGGTCATGTAGATGGAGCTATTCGTCAGCCAGGGTTTGTATCCGGTAACAGCCTTCGCCCTTATGACCCAGCACCTCAGCCAGCCAGGGCAAAACCTGTTTCATCTCGGCGGCTAACGTCCACGGCGGATTGACCACAATCATGCCGCTGGCGGTCATGCCGTGTTCGCTGCTGTCGGCGCGGATGCCCAGTTCAAAGAGCTGCACATTGTTGATGCCGCTGGCCGCAATGGTGCGTTCCAGCTTCTGGTTGCGCCTGCGTTCGATGACCGGATACCAAAGCGCATAGGTGCCGGTGGCAAAGCGTTTATGCAGTGCGGTCAAGGTTTCAACCACCTGCGGGTAATCGTCTTTTATTTCATAAGACGGATCAATCAGCACCAATCCCCGACGTTCAGGCGGCGGCAATAATTTTAAACAGCTGCTGAGGCCATCGGCATGGATGACTTGAATGCGCTTGTCCTTGTGGGCTTCGGCGGTCAATAACTTGATTTCGGTGCTATGCAGTTCAAACAAACACAGGCGATCTTTGTCGCGCAGCAGTTGTTTGGCCAGCAGCGGCGAGCCGGGATAGCGGGTTAATTTGTCGGCACTGTTAAAGCGTTTGACCAAACTGACATAGCGAGCTACGCATTCGGGCAAGTCAGTGCGCTGCCACAGCTCGCCTATGCCGCTGTCAAATTCCCGATTTTTTAATGCGTAATCACCGTCCAGCTCGTATTTTCCAGGGCCTGCATGGGTATCGATACAGCACACAGGTTTGTCTTTTTGGGTTAAATAATCCAGACTTTGTATCAGGACGATATGTTTTAAAACATCGGCAAAATTGCCGGCGTGAAAGGCGTGTCGGTAGCTGAGCATGGTCAATTAAGTGATTGAGGGAAGGCCAAGTTTTATGTAACTGCCGCGTGTTAGGTAACGCGCAAAAAGTATTCCACACTATTCTCACGATAGTTGGAGTCCAAAGCTGGCTTTGGCTGTTCAAAGCTAGCTTTGAACTCCGACAGGGGCGGCAGGTGTTATTTTTTACGCGTTACCTTACTCTGAAATTTTTACCAGCCAGCCATTTTCGCCGTTGCATCGGGATAGTTTGGCAGTAACCTTGATATTGATTCTGGCGACAGTGTTAGCCAATTCAGCGGGTAATTTTCCTTTGACCAGAAAAAAAGCGTCTTTGTCTTCTACGCTCACTTCAACGGGAATGCCTTTGACCGTGACCTTAATTTGCCCCGGTTTTTCCACATTAAAGGCTAAAAAAGAGAATTCGGATTCGGGTGCTACCGTTGTCATATTGGCGGGCAGGAATTTGGTCAATTGCGGTTTTAAGCAGCTGTTTTCGCCGCCGCCACCGCCGCTGGTGCCGCTACCGTGTCCGCTATGATGTTCGGAAGCATTAACCGTGCTGGCCTGAAAGCAGGAAAGCATCAATAAAACGGCGAGTAGTCTGGGTGTTTTCATAGGGAGGCCTTTGATGGTTATTTTTATAGTGATGAGTTTTTGCCGCTAATTATAGGCGGAACGGGTGCTTGCCCGTGACAAAAAAACAGCGAAGCCTAGTGTTTAGCTGTGTGCCATTTCATAACACATTGGCATAGTCTTGTTCCAGTTGCCTGAAATTCATGGTCGACATGAAACGGCTGAAACTGAGCCAGGACGAAAGTCCCATTAAATCCTTGAATTGAGGCGGCAGAAAAATCGGCGCTATGACCGTGCCTTCTTCAACTAAATCCGCCAATACTTTCATGTCTTCGATCATGGTTTTGCCGCAAAACAGCAAGGGGATACGATCCGGTTTGCCTTTGCTGACCGCCAGACGCATGAAGTTATAAGTCAGCACAAAGCCTTTGATATAAGTCAGGTCTTTGGTAAATGGCATACCGTCCGAACTGCTGCCCCTGAATACCCGGCTGCTCAGTGTATAGCTCTCTTCCTGGTCCAGCCCCTTGTCCCGAAAGAAAGCGAAAATGTCCATAAAGTCGGCGCCCTCTTCGGCCAGCGTGATGGCGCGCACCCGGTTTATCAGCCGCATCAGCCGGTTCGGTGTCGAGCTGAAGGTTAATATTTCCATCAATACCGCCAGCCCTTCCTGAGTAATGGTTGCCGACGGCGGCCCTTTGCCGAGAAAAGTGCAATACGGTTGCGCCAAGCCGTTTAGCGTAGTGCCTAAATGCACCCATATCTCGTGGACTTCCAGCACCCGCAAGTCGCGCATGTTAAACATCGCATCGGCACGCAATTTGATGTAATCGGTGCCGGCTGCCGCATCGGCGAGAATGCCGTCGCTGAGCATCGCGCGCAGGCCTTCACCGGGGAATACCGCCTGTATTTTTTCATTCAGGATGGCGACTGCATCTTGTGCGTTGATGGTTTTGGCTTCCTCGACCAGAAAATCCAGTTTCAGCAGTTGCGCCAAGGTTGCTTCCATCATGCTGCCCAGATCGGCAATATTCGGGTCGCCGACGTGAAAAACATCCTGGGACGAGCCGTACAGCTCCTGCGAAATATTGGCGAAGGTCGGCTTGCCTCTAGTCTCCAACATGCGCACGACATCCAGATATTCCTTGCAAATACGGCGCATGATGACGCTAAGCGGGTTAAGCTGGCCGAGGTTGCGTTTTAAATCACGTTCAATCTGATAAAATTCCTGCTTCTTTTCGTTAGGATCAAAGCCTAAAGGCCGGTTTTGGTAGTAATCCGGCGTGACTACCGGCGATTTTTTACAATGACTGTCAAAAAAAGCCTGCTTAACCTGATCATCCCATTTGATCGCATCCAGTATGCGGATCGGTTGCTGGGCTTTGACGATACGGTCGGACAGCGCTTTGACTTCGGTCAGATAAGCGGACGGTTTTACGGCTTTTTTGCGCATGTTGTCTTTCCTTGGTTTTTTTGATTTTAACACTGACAATTCAAGGCATCTGTTTATGCGCATAGATCATCGTATAAAAATAATAGGGGCGATAATCATGGTCGCTATTGTTGCAGTTTTCAGCCTTGATCCGATTGCCCAGAATCCGGACTACCACAACTTCGCCGATCAGCGCCACCTCGTTAATATAGCTTATTTTTATAATGTACTGTCCAATTTACCTTTAATCGTCATCGGCATGATGGGGCTGTTGCGTCGGCCCGTTGGTGGGTTGGAGGCGTTGCGGCGGCTGTATTTGACGTTTTTTGCCGGGGTTTTTTTAACCGGTTTGGGCTCAATGTATTACCACCTCGAACCCAACAATCAAACCCTGCTCTGGGACCGTCTGCCGATGACGGTCGCTTTCATGGCGTTTTTTTGCGTCATCGTCGGGGAATATAGGTCGGTCCGGCTGGCACGACGGCTATGCGCGCCTTTGCTGATAGTCGGCCTTGTTTCGGTCGTTTATTGGTATGTGACTGAATTGCACGGGCAGGGCGATTTGCGGGCTTATGCGCTGGTACAGTTTTTGCCGCTGGTATTGATACCGGTTATTTTATGGCAGTCTGAATCAACATTGAACGGTGATACCTATCGTTGGGGCGTTGTTGGCGCTTATGCCATTGCCAAGCTGATGGAGGTGTCCGACGCCGAAATTTATCGTGTTTCCGGCCTGCTGAGCGGGCATTCACTCAAACATCTGGTTGCGGCAGGGGGCGTATTGGTTTTTTATTGGGGCTTGCGGAAGCGGCATTAAAGTAACGCGCAAAAACTATTCCACACTATTCTCACGATAGTTGGGAGGCAAAACGCTGGCTTTGACTGCTCAAAGCTAGCTTTGAACTTCGACAGGGCTAGTGGGTGTTATTTTTTGCGCGTTACCTAAGATGAAGAATAATCACACAACATCGGCAAACTGTTCGGTAATCCGATAGAACTCGGCTTCGTTGCTTAAAAACGCCTCGACAATATCCGGGTCGAAATGGTTG
>JBLRXA010000210.1:0-4577 GCA_047920955.1 Methylobacter sp.
AAAGTTAAAACAGTATGGCTAAATTCAGAACGCATTATGACAACTTAAATGTGTCTCGCAATGCGCCCTTAAATGTTATCAAGGCCGCATATAAGGCGCTTTGCCAGAAATATCATCCCGATAAATATACCGGCGGACATGAACAAGCGCTTCGTATAATGAAAGCCATCAATGGGGCTTATGCGGTGCTATCGGATTCCGGTAAAAGAGTCGAGCATGATCAATGGATAGCACGGCAGGAAAGGTTTCATGCAAACAATGAAGCGCAGCGGATCATGGAAATTATTACAAAAAACTATGTTGCTCCATCGGTAACGGCTGAAAAGAGTTATTGGACGGCGATTAGTTTATGCTGGAAAAATGTTTGCATTGGTGTCGACAATTTTTGGCTTGGCAGTAGTCGAATTCTGAAGAAATCAAGATTTTTTCTTTGGCTTATCGGTGCTTGCGTTCTGATGTTTATTGGAATTATCCTTTATAAACCTGATTCAAAAACAAGTCCTGTTTCGGTTAATCAAGAAATTCAAGGGATGCTGAAAAAGGCCGCGCACTTAGTTAAACAAGGGCAAGCTGTAAAAGCACTGCCGCTTTATTTGTTGTTGGCGGAGCATGGAAATGCGGTTGCACAGTTTTATGTCGGCTTGTTATATGCGAAAGGGCAGGGCGGCATACCTAAAAATGATAAACAGGCCGTTGGCTGGTTTGGTAAGGCGGCTCAACAAGGTCATAGGGAAGCACAAACCAAACTGTGTTATATGTATGCGATTGGAAAAGGCGTGGCGCAAAGTTATATCTCGGCTATTGATTGGTGCTACAAGGCCGCTAAACAAGGTGATGTCACGGCGCAATATAATCTTGGGCTAATGTATGAAAAAGGGCAGGGAGTAGTAAAGGATAATAGTCTAGCCTTTTCTTGGTACGGCAAGGCGGCGGCACAGGGCGATGCTCGCTCCCAATATAACTTGGGCGTTATTTATGCAAATGGCTTAGGAGTGACAAAGGATACCAAGCAGGCGGCTGTTTGGTATCGTAAGGCAGCAAAGCAAGGTCTGCCGGAGGCGGTGGATGTTTTAAAACAGAAAATCAAAGATTGATAGGATTTCTATTTCATTGATTTTTTCAAGGGTAGCTGCATCTCAGGCAGCGGCATGCCGATATGGTAGCCTTGGGCGTAATTGATGCCCATGTCTTTCAGTGCCTCCCAAATTTCTTGATTTTCGACAAACTCGGCAACGGTGAGA
Organism: Methylobacter sp.; assembly: GCA_047920955.1. GTDB lineage: Bacteria > Pseudomonadota > Gammaproteobacteria > Methylococcales > Methylomonadaceae > Methylobacter_A. The sequence continues at coordinate 1,242 of JBLRXA010000210.1, forward strand.
ATGCCGATGTCCTGGCACAATCGCGACAAGTTATGTACCAAGGCATAATCCACTTTAGAGTTCAGTATGTTACGCACGAACGCGCCGTCAATTTTGACGTATTCAAAGTGTAATTCACGCAAATAATGAAACGAGTTATAACCTGTACCGAAATCGTCCAGCGCAAAGGCAAAACCTTTACGGCGCAGATTGGTCAGAAACCGGCGCATGTTGGTTATATCGCCAATCGCCTCGCGTTCCAGCAATTCAAATACAATGTCTTCAGGGGGGAGTTCCAGTTGTTGGCAAAGCTCTTCGGCATAACCTAAAATGCCGCGGCCTTGGATTTCCTGTACCGATAAATTAATGAATATTTTCGCATTCGCTTCCGGGCGGCCCTCATCCATGGCAGCGCGTTTAGCGGCAAACGAGTTGTTGATCATCGCCAGATCAAGTTCACGTGCCAGACCGTATTTGTCAATGGTTTCGATAAACATCGCCGCCGAAGTTGTTTCTCCTGTTGGCGATTTAAGTCGGGCCAGCGTTTCAAAGGCATAAAGTTCGCCGGTCTGACAATTAACTATCGATTGATAATAGGGAATAATCCGGCCTTCTTTTAATGCCTCGCGCAGGTTCTCGGCATTATCGCGGGTCTCGCGAATACTGATGCGCTCTTCGGTTACATCAAAGGCGCAGACGCTGTCTTTACCCATGTCCTTGGCTTTGTACATGGCGACATCGACGCCCTCCAATAACGTATCGATGGTTAGGCCGTCAATCGGATAACTGCTCACGCCGATGGAGACGGTTAAATGAAAACGATTACCTTGTGCCGAGGTGATGGCTAATTCCCTCAGTGCCTTGCCTATTTTTTTGGCCACTACCCGGGCGCCTTCGGGGCCGGTTTCAGTCAGGATAATGGCAAATTCATCCCCGCCGATGCGGGCGCACAAATCGCCATTACGGGTATGTTCAAGCAGCACATTGGCGATCGAGCACAGCGCGGTATCGCCGGTGGGATGTCCATAGGAATCGTTAATATCCTTAAAATCGTCCAGGTCGAGCATCAGTACGCTGAACTCATGCTTGTGCCGCTCGGAACGACCGATTTCATAGTTTAAAATATCGTTAAACTGGCGTCGATTGTGCAGCCCGGTCAGGGGGTCATGTACAGAGTAGTATTCAAGTTCTAACAGGGTACGCGATAATACCTTGCTGGAACCTACCACCATCACCATGACTGCAAGTATCGCACGGATAACGCTGGCTTCCTGTGCGGATAAGCTGTTTTCAGCGGCGTAGGCGACCCCTAATAACCCGGCCAAATTGGTCGAGTGATCAGGTACCGGCACGCTAATCATTTTAATATCGAAATTTGGCTTGATGATTGCCCCACAATTGATATGAAATTCTTCAATATCCAGTGGCGCGTCAGGGGGCAGGCCAATGCTTTCAAGCATCTGTTTGCTCAGTAAACCTCGTGCTTGTATTCGCGCCTCATCGGGGCAGTCGCCCAGATAATACAGATACAGCGATAAGCCATGTTCTTCGGCAAAGGCGATGTAAAAAAAACTAAACGGGAAAATGGCGTAAAAATCCTCCAGAATTTCCTGCACAAACTCTTTCCATTGCGAGATGTGTTCGTGCGACAGGATAATGCGCTCCAACACCTGGCTTTGCCGCTCCAGCAAGTCTTTTTCAATCAAAACAGAAGACAGCTCAAGCAAGGTTTGATTGAATTCGATCAGCAGATTTTTAATATGTCGGTCATTAGCCGTCCACTGCTCGCTGCGTTGCTGAAATAGTAGATCAAGACTCCGATCCAGTCTTGTGCAGGTGTTGATGATATGCGTAATCGTTGGAATCAGCGCAATCATGGCATTGGAGTCATCGGCAGCCATAGCGGACATAGTGATCATCAGTTTACTGATAATCTCCTGATGTACATTATGATTAAGCCCGGATATATCGGTTGCAGAGCGCTGGGTGCGTGTTTGGTTTTCTAAAATCTCGGCAATCTGGGTGATAATGCTTAAGCGTAAAGCCTCCAGATGACTGGGTTGTGATAACTTGCTCATGCTCAATCCTCTTCCTGAAAGTATCCACCCGGCTGCATCAAATCAATGCCGCATTGCAGATCTTTGAGCCAGTTTAAGAAATCCTGAACGGCAGCGCCCCGATAAATCGGGCCGTGTTGCGGGGCAATCATCTCAATATCCAGGTCGGCAATGGTCTCCAACCAACAGCGTATCGCTTTGTTAGAGCACATGTAGCGGCGGTGAAAACCTTTTATATAAGGGATGTGATCGATAAAATTGTCTACATAGGCGTCATTTTTATCCATGGGCAACATGGCAGCGCCGATGTCGCCGGTGAACAGGATTTTAGACACAGGATCGTAGACATTAATCTGGCCTTCGGAATGCAAAAAATGTGCGGGTACGATTTTTAGCTTAAAACCGGGCGCTGGCTCGCAGTCCATGCCCTCGTTGGGAACCCCGACAAATCGGGCCATGTCTTTTAAGCCGTAATGGGGCAAAAAGCGTATCCAGATACTGGAAACATAAACAGGGGAATGACACAGTTCCAGCCAGGTTGACAGGCCGCCGACAATGTCGGGATCTTGATGCGACAAAAAAATGGCTTTAATTTGTTCCGGTCCCACATAGCGCAGCATTTCCGCCAGAACCCGGGGCATGACGCCAAAACCGCCGGGGTCGAGAAGCACGCCGTCATGATGATGGGTGATCAGATACTGATTGGAACGAACGCCGTCTTCTTCGCCAGGTTCACTCTCGTTGAGTAAAATAAAACGGTGATCAATGGATTCAAATAATTTAATGTTGCGCATATTTTTTTCTTTGATTTTCTGTTGAGATAGGCATTTTTATATTACCCGTAGTTTACTTCAGGTTATTTCAAAAAGTACAGTTATAGACTGCTTCAAATTTCATGTGCAAACCTATTCATTTGATAGGTCTTGCAACCTGCAACTGGAATCCTGGTTGAGCAGTTTCAACCGATTGGCACTGTTCCACTCCCGCTGCGAGTTGTTCAAATTGTTTCATGATCATTCCTTAGCGTTACGTCTGCTATACCCGTCAGTGTTTTTTAAAATCATACGATATCATGCCATTTTCCTGGAAAACTTGTGTAGATACTTATGTTCTTTAGGGCGGGGAGGATGTCAAAGGGTAAACGCATATAAATATCAGGACGAGAAAATGACGCTTTCGCTGAAGTCATCATTCAAAGCGGACTTTTAAAGGGCTCTTTTCTTAGCAGATTAGAGTTTTCCGGCCCAAAACAACACTGGAAAAGTATCGTTGATTTTTTAAGTTAATGTATAGGCGCTTG
>JBLRXA010000211.1:0-4520 GCA_047920955.1 Methylobacter sp.
CGCACACTGGCATCGAGCGCGCCGAACGGTTCATCGAGCAGCAACACCGACGGTTCCACGGCCAACGCGCGCGCCAAAGCGATACGCTGGCGCTGGCCGCCGGAGAGCTGGTCGGGATAGCGGTCATGCAGCCAATCAAGCTGCACCAGACCCAATAAATCATGCACCTTCTTGCGGATAATCGCTTCGCTAAGACGTTCGCGGCGCGGCTTGACCCGTAAACCGAAGGCCACGTTCTCAAATACGGTCATGTGCCGGAACAGGGCATAGTGCTGGAACACAAAACCGATTTGGCGGTTTTTGACTGGCTGATCGGTGACTTTGTCGCCTTTTAAAAACACATCGCCCTGATCGGCCTGTTCCAGACCGGCAATGATGCGCAACAACGTGGTTTTGCCGCAACCGGACGGCCCCAGCAAGGCCACCAATTCGCCTTCGGGAATATCGAGGCTGATATTGTCCAGCGCGGTAAATGCGCCGAAATGTTTGCTGATGTTGTTTACGCTGATGCTCATGATAGGTTCCTGATATAAATCTTTAGCTATGCGAATTCAAAAAAATTGTCCACGAAAAACACGAAAAACACGAAAAACACGAACAAACACAGAATGTTCTATTGCAAGTTAGACCTTCCAGGTTTTTAAAACCTGGAAGGTCTGCATATCGGCTAATGCCATTTCCTGAAAAGAATAGCCCTAAATAATTGTCCACGAAAGCCAAAAGTAGGCATCCTAGGCGGCACGAAAAAACACGAAATTGTCGTGTTTTTTGTAATTTTCGTGGACTCTATTTTTTCCGGCCAATAAAATTTAATGCACTTCAACCGCCTGCCTAGCCGCTTTCAATTCCTGTTTTTGTTTCCATTCCAGCACTGTCTTAAACACCAGCGTGACCACGGCTAACGCGGCCAGCACCGAGGCACCGGCGAACGAGCCAACAAAATCGTATTCGTTGTAACTGACTTCGATATGCAGCGGCAGCGTGTTGGTCAAGCCGCGAATATGGCCGGACACCACCGAAACCGCGCCAAACTCGCCCATGGCCCTGGCGTTGCACAACAACACGCCGTTCAACAAGCCCCATTTCACGTTCGGCATGGTGACCTTAAAAAAGGTTTGCCAGCCGCTAGCACCCAGCGACAGCGCGGCTTCCTCTTCTTCATGGCCGATTTCCTGCATCAGCGGGATCAGCTCACGCGCCACGAACGGGAAAGTCACGAACAAGGTGGCCAGAATGATGCCCGGCACCGCGAAAAGGATTTTAATGTCATGCTCGGAAGCCCACGGCCCCAGCCAACCTTGCGCGCCGAAAATCAGCACGTAAATCAAACCGGCAATCACCGGCGACACCGAAAACGGCAGGTCGATCAGCGTAATCAGCAGGCTTTTGCCGCGAAAATCGAAACGCGCTATCGCCCAGGCAGCGGACACGCCAAACACCGTGGTCAAGGGCACGGTGACCACTGCAACTAACAGCGTCAGCCGCATCGCTGCCAGCGCATCAGGATGAGTCAGGCTGGCGCTGTAGGCCGTCCAACCCTTGGCAAAGGCTTCAATCAGTACGGTTAATAATGGCAACACCAAAAACAAGCCAATCACCGCTAAAGTGGCTAAGATCAAGGCATAGCGTACCCAGTCGGGATCGGACAAGGTCAGTTTTTTTGAGGCCAAAAAAGAAGTGGCGGAAATGGCATTCATCAGCGTGTCCTCACAGTTGTCCCGAACGGCGGCGCACCCACCATTGCAGTCCGTTAATCAGCAACAGCAGCAGAAACGACAGGATCAGCATGGTCAAGCCAATCGCGGTGGCACCGGCGTAATCGTATTGTTCCAGCTTAGTGATAATCAACAGCGGCACGATTTCCGAGATATACGGCATGTTGCCGGCAATAAAAATGACCGAGCCGTATTCGCCGACGCCGCGCGCAAAAGCCAGTGCAATGCCGGTAATGGTCGCAGGCAAAATATTGGGCAGTATCACCTTGATAAATGTTTGCAAACGGGTCGCACCCAAGCTGGCGGCAGCTTCTTCCATCGCGGTGTCGAATTCCTGCAACACCGGTTCGATGGTGCGCACCACAAACGGCAGGCCGATGAAGATGAGTGCAAAAGTGATGCCTAGTGGCTTGTAGGCGATTTGTATGCCGGTGCTATCCATCACCAGCTTGCCGATCCAGCCACGCGGTTCGTAAATCGTGGCCAGCACGATACCGGCGACAGCGGTCGGCAAGGCAAACGGCAAATCAATCAATGAATCGAACACGCGCTTGCCGGGAAAGTTATAGCGCACCAGCGACCAAGCGATAATAAAACCGAAGATGCCCGCGACAACGGCGGCAATCAGCGCCGCGCCAAAACTGACGCGGAACGAGGCCTGCACCCGCGCATTGGTCAATATAGCCCAATACTCGTCCAGGGTGAGCTGGAAGGTTTTCAGCAACATCGCGCTGAGCGGAATCAGCACAATCAAGGCCAGATAAACCAGGGTAAAACTGATGGCCGGGCGAAATCCCGGCATGATGTTGCTTTGTGCCATGTCAGTAATCTTTTGTTAGGTAGACTGAAATAGGATGTTTTCTCGTTCCCATCTGCTGCGCTCATATATGCAAGGATGTAGGGTACGCTGCGCGTACCCTTTTCAACAACTTGGTATCAGTAAGGTACGCACAGCGTACCCTACAATGCGTGTATAAAGGGAGCCCGGCAATTGCCGAGCTCCCTATCTTTTTCTATTTTTAAGGCGCGTAAATTTGGTCAAAATAACCGCCGTCATCGAAATGGTCTTTTTGCGCTTTGGCCCAACCACCGAAACCTTCATCGACGGTAAACAGCTCCAATGTCGGAAAACGTTTCAAATCTTCAGGATTGGCATGTTCAGGTTGCGAAGGCCGGTAAAAATGCTTTGCCGCCAGTCTTTGCCCGACAGGTGAATACAGGTATTGCAGATAGGCTTCGGCCAAATCCAGGTTACCGGTCTTTTTGGCGACCTTATCCACCACAGTGACCGGGGTTTCGGCCTTGATGCTGGCTGGCGGCACGATGATTTCAAATTCACCACCACCTTGTTCTTTCAGCGCCAAAAAGGCTTCGTTTTCCCAAGTAATCAACACGTCGCCAATGCCGCGCTGGATAAACGTGGTGGTCGAGCCGCGTGCGCCGGAATCCAGCACCGGCACATTCTTGTAAATTTTTTGCACAAAATCCTTGGCGGCCTCTTTGCTGCCGTAATTTTTTTCGCCAAATGCCCAAGCGGCCAGATAGTTGTAACGCGCACCGCCAGAGGTTTTAGGGTTTGGCGTAATCACCGAAACCCCTTCTTTGGCCAAATCATCCCAATTTTTAATGGCTTTGGGGTTGTCTTTGCGCACTAAAAATACAATGGTGGAGGTGTAAGGCAGGCTGTTATTGGGCAAACGGCTTTGCCAGTCTTCCGGCAAAATCCGCGCTTTTTTGGCGATTTGATCAATGTCATAAGACAGCGCCAAGGTCAGCACATCGGCTTCCAAGCCGTCGATCACCGCACGGGTTTGCTTGCCTGCACCGCCGTGGGATTGCTGGACTTTAACGTCTTCGCCGGTTTTTTGTTTCCAGTAGCTGATAAATTCTTTGTTAAAGTCCTGATACAGCTCCCGGGTCGGGTCGTAAGATACATTCAGCAGCGTTCTGTCGGCCAGGGCAGCACCGCTCGACAGCAAGGCCAAGCTGAACAACGCGAGCTTTAAGGGCGTGGTCAATTTCATGGTTTTTTTCCTCAAATTTAAAGTGAGTGAGTTTGTATCGCAATAATGCCGAAGTTAGGGGCATGGTAAATACATCAATCAACTTATAAAAACGATATATTTAGAATTGCCTATCTAAAAATTAGATAATGATTGCGGCAACATAGTTAATACAATGGCTTAGTTAAATCTTGCCGTCGCCAAACGCATTTAGCGACACTTCAAAATAAAAGAAGTTGCTGGCTTCCGAGGTGAATGGGCCATTGGCCGTGCCGCTGTTATCGAATGAGGTGGTGTAACTGCCCGGTTCGAAGCGGGCATAACTTAAGCTCCAGTCAACATAGGGGTTGAGTTTATGTCTCATGCGGATATCGAATTCATGACCCATGAAATTGCCGCTTTGACCGGTTCGGTCGCGAAGATTGGCCCTGTTCCAGCCGCCGGTTTCGCTTTCTTGCCAGTAGGCGCTATAGGCGGTATCGATACGCACATCCTTGAAGGGGGTGAACTCTAACCGGGCTTTGGGTGCATGAATGTTATCCCAGGAGTAATAATCGTTGCGCGACCAGGGCTGATTGAAACCGAAAAAAGCGTCAAAACGCTGGTTTTTGCCATCCCCTGACTGTTTGTCGCCGGTGCCGTAGCCGTAGTACAGACTGGCGCGTGGTTTCCAGTCATGGTCAAAGCTATAACCGGTTTCCAATGAGTAAGCCAGCGCATCATGCTGACGCAGGGATTGGGCTGTAAGTGCGCTATTGAGCTCTCCAAACCGGCCAAATTGCTTATTGATGTCGGCGTCGAA
>JBLRXA010000212.1:0-4483 GCA_047920955.1 Methylobacter sp.
ATACCTGATAGCGATGTCAGGAATCCCCTTGCTTTAGCTAGGGGAGGAGGTCAAGTTTTTATGTCGCTTAAGGAAACAAAAGCCGTTTGCGACAGCTCAGCCATAGAAAACACTTTAAACACCTTTTCAGTTTGCGCATTGGACTCGACAAAATCCTGATAAGCCCGCTGCAACAGTTTGCTGTAAACCGCCCGTTTCGGAATTTCGTCTTCGGGCATATCAGCGCCCGCTTTTTGCAGATAATCATGAAAACGCTGCAAAATATGCAGGCGGTTGACATGGACTACGCTGGGTTCATATTCCAGTTGAAAATATTGCAAAAAATCTTCCGCCGATTCCAACTCTTCTAATTCTTGCTCAAAACTCATGGACTTTCTCCTGTTATTAAAGCGGGCCGACTGACGCCGTATCCTGAAAAATCAGGTACAAAGCCAATAGCACAAACACTACTAAAGGCATCAGGGTCATCAATGAATCGGTTAACTGTTTTTTCAACATGATCTTGCTCCGGTTAGTTTTAGGTTACGACTGCATGGATGCAGCTCAAGCGGGACGAGGGTTGAAACCCCATCCCTAACGTTTATTCGATGTCTAAGCGGCATAGCTACACCAAACCGGCACCAAACGTTTCGGACGGGGCAACATGCCCCGTCCGGCTTTGAATATTCAATGGTACGCACAGCGTACCCTACATGGCGACATCTGTTTTGCGCTTAATCACCAAGTCCAACAAGCCCTGTGCGCCTATCCTATCCTTGCTGTCGACGCTCACCAGTTTTTCAAATATGCCCTGGCTCACATCCAACTTTTCCAAACGCATATTCAAAAAACCGACGGCTTTCAAGGTAAACAAATACAGTCTAATTTGGGTCAGCGACTCAGCCGGCGCCTCAGTAATATGGCTCAGTTGCAAATCGCGCCAATCTTCGGGGATAGCGAGTGCCGACCGGATCAGCGCCAATGCTTTAGTCGTTGCCATCAAGGCATCTTCCAGCCGGTGCTGGTAATAATAAAAACGGTTTAACGCCACCAATACATTCAGCGATTCGGGCGCGAGAAAATAGGCTTTCAGCAAAAATAACTCGGCCTCGCCAGTCGCATAATTTTCCGCTGCGGTCGCTATCAATTCTTTCACACCGTCAACATCGGCCTGCTCGAAATACAAACCTTGCGCTTCAAAATCCAACAAATCCATTTACAACCTCGCCGCCAGTTGTGTTACGCCCTCTTTCTTGGGGACACAAATGCTTTCCGCATCGCAGACATTGCAACTGTCTTCATCCAAGACGTTATGCGCCTTTTTCTGTCCAGCCTCCAGTTCATCAATACGCTCGATTAAACAGGCAATCGCCTTGCCGACCGGATCGGGGATCAAATGATGGTCCAAATCAATACCGTGGCGGCTTTGTATTTGCGCGCCCTTGCTTTGGATAATGCGGCCAGGAATGCCCACCACCGTACAGCAAGGCGGCACATCCTTAATCACCACCGAATTGGCGCCAACGCGGACATTGTTGCCCAGCGTAATCGCGCCGAGAATCTTCGCCCCGGAACCCACCATCACATTATTGCCCAAGGTCGGATGGCGTTTTTCCTTGTTCCAGGTGGTGCCGCCCAGCGTGACGCCGTGATACAGCGTGACATCGTTGCCGATTTCAGCCGTCTCGCCGATCACCACGCCCAGCGCGTGATCGATAAACAAACGCCGCCCAATCGTTGCCGCCGGGTGAATATCGACACTGGTAATCATCTTGCTGAATGCGGACAAAATTCTGGCCGCCAACTTCCAGTTGGCTTTCCACAAACGGTGGCTGACCCGATGCACCAATACCGCATGAACGCCAGAATAAGTCAGCAATATCTCCCAAACGCTATGCGCGGCGGGATCGCGGCCAAACACGCAATGCACATCTTCATGCCATTGCGCCAGCAGGCCTTGCGGTTTTTGCGCTTTAGTCATCATGTTATCCGATAAGGCCATAACCATTTTTAGCTCCTGTTGAGTAAGGATGTGTTTATCCTCATGTCCACACTTTGGCGTACAAACCTAGGTTTGTACGCCAGCACTTACCGATGCGCTAATTCAAACGCCAGCCGGTTTTACCCAGCATCGGCGGGGCAGGTATCCTGAAAAAAGAGCCGGGGTTGTTATCGTCCTTATTCGGCCTATCCAGTAAAGACGCGATTAATCGCGTTTCTACAACTTTCGGTTCGCATAATGGCTGTTCTTTATGTTCGTTCATGACGAATACCTCCTAAAGTAGGGTACGCTGTGCGTACCGTTTTACCCTAAAGGCACGCGCAGCGTACCCTACAGAGCTACAGATTTTGATGAAAGAGATTTAAGTCTTCAGTTCTTGGCGACCTTTTGGTATCGCAAACAAAGCGCCTAACCTGGGTCAATAAGGCTTGCGCCTGGTTTCGGCTGACCGCAATGCCGATTTGTTGATAAGCGTGAATCACGCCTTGCGTCCCTGAATGCTTGCCCAACACCAGCTGATGACTGCGCCCGACCAGCGCCGGATCGAAGCCCTGATAATTGTTCGGGTCTTTCAACAAGCCATCGACATGAATGCCCGCTTCGTGGCTGAACACGCTTTTGCCAATCAGGCTTTTCCGGCTGCCAATGGCATCGCCGGACGCACGGGCAACCTGTTCTGATAAGGCCGGAAACAACTGCAAATCAATACCCGTTTCAATGCCGTATAACTGCTTCAAACCCACCACCACTTCTTCCAAAGCCGCATTGCCTGCACGTTCACCCAAACCGTTCACCGTGGTATTGACATGGGTCGCGCCAGCCAACGCCGCCGCCAGCGTATTCGCAGTCGCCAGTCCCAAATCGTCATGGGCGTGCATTTCAATGTCCAAATCAGTGGCCGCCCGTAGCTTTTTGATGGTCTCGAACACGCCGAACGGTTCCATAATGCCCACCGTATCGGCAAAGCGAATCCGGCTAGCCCCGGCTTTTTGCGCGGTTTCAGCCATAAGTATCAAAAAATCCAAATCCGCCCGCGACGCATCTTCCATACCGACGCAAACATCCATAGCCAAACTTCGCGCTTCCTGAACGCAGCTGTTGATCGTGTCCAACACCCATTGCCGACTTTGTTTCAGCTTGTGCTGGATATGTTGGTCTGACGCCGAAATCGACAAATCGACCTTGTCTACATTCAACCCCAAACAAGCCTGCAAATCATCGCGGCGCATCCTCGACCAAACCAGCAGTTGCGACGGCAAGCCCAAAGCCGCAATCGCCTTGATTTCATCCCGCTCCACCGCGCCCATGGCAGGAATGCCGATTTCCAATTCCGGCACACCCAAGCCCGCCAACTGCGTAGCAATCGCCAGCTTTTCATCCAGCGAAAAAGCCACGCCAGCCGATTGCTCGCCATCCCTAAGCGTAGTGTCGTCGATAATGATAGAGCGGGGTTGAGTGGTCATGGCTAATCTCCTGCAATGCCTTTAATCTTGATACAGCAAAATACTTGCCAACTGTTTATTTAGCGAAAATAGCGGGATGTAGGGCTTGATTGGCGCATTACCGACAGGACAATGCAAGGCAATGACAGGAGAATTGTCGTAAAGACGACAAAATAGGATGCTTACAAAAAACCAAACATCCGGCCTTGCCCCGCTATAAGCCATTGGCCTACACTGACCACCATTATCGGAATACCGCGTGGTCTTATTAAACTACTCAGACATGGCGCATTAGAGAGGAAAACATGACTGACGCATTTGCAAGCAATTGCCCAAGGTTTAAACGAAGTAATCGCCCTTAACGAAGGCAAAGACTTTGCCGCTAAATTTTGTATCAACATCGGCACGCTTCGCCATTGGGAACGCGGCGACCGCAAACCTCACGGCCCTGCATCGGCTTTGCTGCATGTTGTGGCGAAAGAACCGCAAGCTGTGTTGCGGGCTTTGGGATAGTGGGTAACTTGTCGGCATGATATGCTCCGCATGAACAACAGAAGGTTAAAACATGCACTTTGAATGGAACGAGTATAAAAACCAACAGCTTCAAGGAAACCGGGGTGTTTGTTTTGAGGATGTGTTAGTTGCCATTGACGAAAATAGGCTGTTGGATATTTTGCCGCACCATAATCTTGAAAAATACCCCAAGCAAAAACTGTTCATCGTTGAAATAAGGAATTATGTTTACTATGTGCCTTTTGTGGAAGATAACGACATGATCTTTCTAAAAAACATTATCCCAAGCCTTGACATCCTCCCCGCCCTAAAGAACGGGGATTCCTACCGCTAGCGATTGATGCCCCAATCGGAGAATGTTCTTGGCGGCATTAATATCTCTATCATGCGTCGTCCCACAGTCAGGACACCCCCATTCTCTTATTCCAAGCCCTGCCCTACCTTTCGGACTGTTGGCGGAAATACTCCCGCAACACGAACAAGCTTGGGTACTCGGTGTTTGTCAATATAGTTGTCGCCTGTTTTAGTTTTTAGCCACTCTTTTTTT
>JBLRXA010000213.1:0-4424 GCA_047920955.1 Methylobacter sp.
TAGTTAAAGAAAATAGTTTAATCGTCGTTGGCAACGTCAGCGCGTCCGGTCTTGCTAAAACTAACATGGCGAAATCCGTGTTAGATGCAGGCTGGGCGATGCTAAAAACACAACTTGACTATAAGTCGATAGCGACGCAAGGCGTGTTTATAGAAGTCAACGAGGCATACAGTACCCAAGCTTGTTCGTGTTGCGGGAGTATTTCCGCCAATAGTCCGAAAGGTAGAACAGGCCTTGGAATAAGAGAATGGGGGTGTCCTGACTGTGGGACTCAGCATGATAGAGATATTAATGCCGCCAAGAACATTCTCCGATTGGGGCATCAATCGCTAGCGGTAGGAATCCCCGTTCTTTAGGGCGGGGAGGATGTCAACTCGCCATTTTTAGCGGAAAAAGAAGGTCGCCAAAGAGCGGTAATCAAGCGTAAAAGACACAGCCGATGAAACCGACAGCAGCTGCTTTTTGAATATTTTTGTGGGTTTTGGGAATCAACTGATTTTCCGTCAATCAATTCAGTTGCGGACATTCAAGCTACCCTGCAAAAACAAGTCCGTGGCTTTGCGCGCCCACGCATCGATTTCGGTTTCATCCGGCGTCGGCTCCAAACCGAGCTGCAGCTTTTGGAAGCGTTCGCTACGCAATGCGCTCAAGAATTGGTCGGCGAGAAAATGCGGGTCTATTGCGACGAAATACCCGGTTTGCTGTTGCCTCGCGAAAAACCGGGCGAGATGGTCAAGGGTGCGTTGCGGCCCTTGTTCATAAAATTGGGTGGCAAGATCGGGGAAGCGCAACGACTCGCCAATCAGCACGGCGCGTATGCGCACAACTTCCGGCCTTGTGATGCGTAGCAGAAACTGCTTGGCAAAAACGGTTAAGGCCTCTTTGGGCGAGTGTTCCAGGACGTACCCGTCAGAAAGGTCGGTGACTAACTGGTCGCTGCAACGCCTTATCACCGCGCCAAACAGCCCGGCTTTACCGCCAAACTGGTTATACAGGGTGCGCATTGACACCCGCGCCTCACGGGCGATGGTTTCCAAGCTGAGATTGCCGTAACCGAATTCGAGAAAAAGACTAAAGGCGGTATCCAATAAGCGGTCATGACTTATCAGTTCTTCACCTTTGCGCGGTCGTCCGCATTTAACCATCGTAATGCCCACCAAATAATTTTGTTCAAATTACATAACTACCGCCCCCTTTAGTTAGCCACAAAGCCGATTCTTATTGTCCAAAGCCAGTGTTGGACTCCAGAAAGTGTGCTATTGGAGTTCAAAGCTGGCTTTGGACATTACCAGCATTAAAATTAGGGTGGGCAGTTACCAAATTACAAAGCATACCCTAAATTAAATGATAATATGTCTTACCGTTTTATATTGATGGAGCAAAAGATGAAACAAGCAATGCACAGGCCGGTTCCGCCCTCCCCCTTAACCTTAACGGGCATATCAAGCCCCGATACATGGAACCCTGGGGCATCTTTGCAACAAAAAACAAGAATGCAACGCCCCCGAAACAGCCTGCTGCTCATGGCCGTGCTGATGGCGATGGCCGGATGCGGCAACGACAATGCCAATCCCCAACCGGCACAGGACGAAGCGCCCAACATCAAAATCGCCCAACCCCTGTCGCAACACGTCACCGAATGGGACGAATTTACGGGCCGCGTTGAAGCCGTCAATTCGGTGGACATTCACGCACGGGTAAGCGGCTATTTGGACAAAGTGAACTTCACCGCAGGCAGCCGCGTTAATAAGGGCGACCTTTTATTCCAAATCGACCCCAAACCTTTTAAAGCGCAACTGGATTTTGCCCAAGCTGAATTGGAACGCGCCAAAGCCCGGCACGCGCTGGCAAAAAACGACCTCGCCCGCGCCGAACGGCTGTTCCAAGGCAAAGCCATTTCCGCAGAGGAGCTTGATGCCCGCAGCAAGGGACTCCGGGAAACCGGTGCCGCCATGCACTCGGCGCAGGCCAACGTTGATACGGCACGGCTAAACCTGGCGTTTACCCAAATACGCGCCCCGATCAATGGCCGGATTGGCCGCGAATTGATCACCGCAGGCAATTTGGTCAACGCTAACGGCGCCGATTCAACTTTATTGACGTTTATCGTCTCCACCGACCCGGTTTATGTTTACGTTGATGCAGACGAACGCTCGGCGCTGAAATACCGCCGCCAGGCACTCAAAGACAAGCCCATACCGGTGCAACTCGCGGTAGCGGACGAGACCGGTTTCCCTCACTCAGGCCAGCTCGACTACATATCGCCGCGTGAAGATAGTGCCACCGGCACCCTGAGCTTGCGCGGCATCTTTGCCAACCCGGATGAGCTGTTAAGCCCCGGCATTTTTGCCCGGATGCGGGTTCGCGGAGGCGCGCCGTATCCTGCCATTTTGTTGCCTGAGCGCGCCATCGGCACCGACCAGGCGCAGCGTTTCGTCTGGGTGGTGAATCAGAAAAACCAGGCCGAATACCGCCGCGTAACACTGGGCGCCGCTATCGGCCAAGCGCGTGTCATCAGCGAAGGCCTAAACGCTGAAGAATGGGTCGTTATCGAAGGCCTGCAAAAACTTAAACTGGGTTCGGTCATCAATCCTGAGCGCATTTCGCTCACCGACGCTAAGGCTGGGCAATAGGCCATGAATAACTTCACCCACTTTTTCATCGACCGCCCGATTTTCGCCTCGGTCTTGTCCATCCTCATTGTCCTGCTCGGCGGCCTCGCCCTGATTGGCCTGCCGATTGCGCAATACCCCGAAATCGCGCCGCCTACCGTAGTGGTCAGTGCAGTTTATCCGGGCGCCAACGCCAAGGTGGTGGCCGAAACCGTTGCCACCACCATCGAACAGGAAGTCAACGGCGTCGAGGATATGCTGTATATGTCCTCGCAATCGACCAATAACGGCAACATGGCGCTGACCATCACCTTCAAGCCCGGCACCAATCTGGACAAGGCGCAAGTGCTGGTGCAAAACCGGGTCGCCCTGGCCGAACCGAAACTGCCCCAGGAAGTTGGCCGACAAGGCATCAGCGTCAAAAAACGCAGTCCGGACTTGAGCTTGGTGGTCAACCTGATTTCCCCGGACAAACGCTACGACAGCGTTTATTTGAGCAATTACGCGCTGCTGCAACTTAAAGATACCATTGCGCGCTTGCCCGGCGTCGGCGAGATTCTGGTATTCGGCGCACGCGACTACAGTATGCGCATCTGGCTGAACCCGGAAAAAATCGCCGCGCGCAACATGACTGCCAGCGATGCGGTCAACGCCATCCGCGAGCAAAATATTCAGGTTGCGGCAGGCGTGGTCGGCCAACAACCGACACAGGAAAACACCGATTTTCAGTACACCATCAGCACCACCGGGCGGCTGATGGACGCGGAACAATTCGCCGACATTGTCATAAAAACCGGTTCGGATGGGCAAATTACCCGGCTCAAAGACGTGGCACGCATCGAACTGGGCGCTAAAGATTACAACTCGGGACTGTTTCTGGACGGCGAACCGACCGTGGGTCTGGCTATCTTCCAGTTGCCCGGTTCCAACGCGCTGGACACCAAAAAAGCCGTGGTCGATGCCATGGAAAAGCTCAAGCCGCATTTCCCCGAAGGCCTTGATTATCTGCTGGTTTACGACACTGTTGTGTTTGTCCAGCAATCCATTGAGGCGGTGGTCAAAACCCTGTTTGAAGCCATGTTGCTGGTTGTGCTAGTGGTAGTCATATTTTTGCAAAACTGGCGCGCCACTATTATTCCCTTGCTTGCCGTACCGGTGTCGCTGATCGGCACTTTCGCGGTGATGGCGGCTCTGGGTCTGTCGCTGAATACCTTGTCGTTATTCGGCCTGGTGCTGGCCATCGGCATCGTGGTCGATGACGCTATCGTGGTGGTGGAGAACGTGGAGCGCCATATCGCCCTCGGTTTGTCTGCCCGCGATGCCACCCGCAAGGCAATGACCGAAGTGATCGGGCCGATTATCGCGACCTCCTTGGTGTTGATTGCCGTCTTTGTGCCGACCGCCTTCATCACCAGCGTGTCCGGCGCATTCTACAAACAGTTCGCCCTGACTATCACCATTTCCACTATCATCTCGACCTTCAACTCGCTGACGCTAAGCCCGGCCTTGTGCGCATTGCTGCTCGACCGCGCACACGGCAACAAGGACGCCTTCACGCGGCTGCTCGACCGCCTGTTCGGCTGGTTTTTCAGGGCTTTTAACCGCTTCTTTGACGCTTTCAGTGCGGGCTATGCGCGCTTGGTCGGCAGTCTAGTTCGCATGACGGCGGTTGTGGTAATTCTCTATCTCGGTCTTAATGGACTGAATTTTCTGGCTTTTGACAAAGTACCGACCGGCTTCATTCCGCAACAGGATCAGGGCTACCTAATTTTGTATGCGCAACTGCCGGATGCCGCTTCTCTGGCGCGCACA
>JBLRXA010000214.1:0-4394 GCA_047920955.1 Methylobacter sp.
GCAGGGCTTGATACCGATAATTTGCTGGGTGTTGCATTTATGGGTTGAATTCGCCTCTAATGGTCATTAACAACGATAGCTTTAGGAAACCTGTTATGTGCAGGCTCTCTAGTGAGCTGTTTTTTTGGAAATGAAGATACCTCAAATATTGCTTTAATTATACGGTTCTATGGGTACAGGAGCCACAAAAAAGGGACAGAGCCGAAGCAAGCGCATATAAATCCGGTTAAGAAATGTAAATAAAACCGCAAGAACTGCCACTTCCCATATCTATTTTTGCCAGTTTAGGTACATAAACCGAAGATGTTCAAAATTACAGCTCGCCACATAACGCCGATACCCTGTGATTCAGGATGTGCATTTTTGCAGTCATGCCCAACAATGCCTGATTTGCATGGTCTTTGTATTCTGTCATCAAGCGAAGATAGGTAAGCCAGTGCATTCCTTTGGGTTTGTCACCAGGGGGATTGAGAATGCCCGGTTGCCAATTCAGTTTAGCCCGGATTTTGTTAATGTTACGGATGGCTCTATCATCGGCTGTTTCGCGCTGGCTTTGATAGGCAAGTCGGTAACACTGTCGGCAAGCAAAGTATTTCTCGCCCAAATACAATTTGGCTACGCGCTTGCCACAACCTACCGCCGGACAGATGAACCAATAACGTGCCCCGCCGTAATGGCAAGCGGTGGTTTGTAGCGCTACCGGATAATCCAGCGTTCCTGATTCGCCATTATTTTTTTGCCAGGAGTAGGACAAGATAATCTGTTGGTTTTCCGTTTTAACGCCGATATTGCCTATTTCTTTACCGGCGCGTGTCCAGGTGGAGCTGAAATTTGAGCCCTCCCTTAATCGCCCTTCCCGCTGCCATTGTCTGACATCAATCGCGAGCTGGTCATCTGTACAGTTAAGCCCAAATTTTCTACCGCTACCGTAACCGCCCATTTCGCCGCCTTTTTTAATTTTTTCCGAAATCATTAGTCAAATTTGTCCCATAAACAGTCTCAAATGCCGTCTAAATCCGCTGAAAGCCTTTCTGGCTCTGGGCTTGCACTGGTTTTTACGGCGGGTATTTTTTCCGCCAATTCTGTCGCAATAATGACCTTAATTTGATCTTCCCACGCTGTATCTGTCTGTAAAGACGGGTATTTGTGCTGATTGATGACCTGATTCGCTAATTTGTTAACCAATGGACTGTCACCATTCAGTTGTTGAACCACCACGGTTAATGGCGTTGGTGCTTTGCCTACCGGTTTGCCAACAAGATATTGCGCCAACCACGCCCGCGCCTGAGCATCGCCTTGTTTGGCGGCTGCTAAGGTGTTACTGACAACATCTTGCCAGTTTTCCAGCGTCACTGTATCGAGCAGGGTAGACATATAATCGCCTTCGGTTCGGCTGTGGCTGGCACTGCCTTTGATTAGACTCGGTTGCTTGCGTTTTGCCATGTTATTTCCTCGGGTATCACTACATTAAGCCGCTTTACGTTTGTATTCCGGTTTTACGGTGGAACCGGTGGGACAAGTGGAACAATCAGCAATGACAAGGCCCGTAGCGTTCCACTTGGTTTTTTTACACTGGAACAGGTGGAACAGGTGGAACAGCCAATGCCATGCTTAAGCTGGCAAGCGTATCATTCAGCATGACCACTACCAACACGCACTGCGTAGAACCGGGTTCCTGCGTCATCGTTAGTTTTCAGCCTCACTTTCTGGGTGTTTTTGCCATCACTGCCTGTTATCAACCAGCCTTCGCTCTGCAATACATCGATTACCCGTTTAAAGTCCATGCCTTGGGTCGCTTGTTGCAGGCCGGGTTTGGTAAACAGCCACACTCTGCCGTTGTCATCGCGCCAGTATCCCGAGCGTTCGCCATGCAGCCGTGTTGCGTCGGTGGTGCAGGTAAATTTTGCATCGCCATAGGTTTCAACATACGCCTGTACCGATTCCTTAATGCGCTGCGGCTCAATATCGCCCGTACCGCGATAATCACGCCATTTTTGAAAGCACAGTAACGCTGATTGCATCGCCGCGCCGCTGTTCCATCCGGTAATGCCGTAGTCGGTAGCCAGTTCTCCGGCAATGCCAACCAATGCAAAATTTTTGGCGGCTCGGGTTTCTTGATCGGATAATGTCTCATGTTGACGAATAAAGCCTTCCAAGGCTGTGTGCAGTTGTACCGGTAAGGCGCTCAAATCGGATGTAGTTAGTTTCTCAAGATAGGCGCGGCCTGCCTCGCCGTGGTACAGCTCGGCATTTTTAGTAACGCGGTTAGAAAATGCCCAGCCGGATTCCGAATCATGCAACTCATCGAATGCGCCGTGTTCGCCCCAAATAGGAATCTGTAAAAACCGAACCAGTTGCCCCGCCTGAACGGTAATGCCTTTTTTGGCAAGGTGCGACTCAATGGCTAACTCGCCATTAGATAATACCGCCACGCGCCAAGTAGCCACTTGTCTTGCCTGCCCCGTGACATTAGCCCGCATCTTGCCAGTGCCGTTGAACAGCATATACAGCGCTTCGGATATTTCTTTGGGATCGCCATCGCCAATTTCATCCAGCGCCAACAAGCCATCATTAAACAGTAATGCCGCACCTTCCAAGCCATTGGCCGTAGTCTTCCAGACACGCTTGTAATTCTCCCAGTTACCCCATGCGGACGAACTCATTTTCAGGCCGGTGGTCTTGCCTTTGCTGCTGGGGCCAAACCAATGAAAACCAAACGAATCGACGTTGCAAGGCTTTAGCAATGCGCCGACAAAGGCGGTCGACACGGTAAACATCAAGCCCGCATTGCCGACACACAAGGCCGCAACGTGGTTTTTCCAGTCGCTCAACGTGCCTGATACGCTGTACTCTTTATGATCGTTGCTTTCCGACTGAAACATGACGTCATCGGCATTGTTACCAAATACGGTATCGGGCAGGATAAACTTATCATCCATCCAGCCGACTTTGTTGGCGCTCCACATGGTTTTTTCGGGATGCTGGCTGTTGATGTAGGCGGCTATGTCATTCCGTTGGCGATAGTTAATGCTTAGCCCCATATCGAGTAGTTCTTTTAACAGCTCATCGCCGCGCCCAGCCATCAGTCGCGTAGGCATATTCCATTGGTGCGTTGCATTCAACTTGTTTTTAAACTCCAGCACATTGCCGAAAGAGCGGCTATCTTTATCGCGGGCAATCGCAGACACTACCAGCACACCACATAACCATGTATCAAATAGCTGTGGCGGCGCGTCGGCAGCGCCTTGCTTGGCGGTAAAAGACCAGACGCCCGCTTGCTTGCGGTTGCCGTCGTCGTCTTCCCACCAGTCATTAAAACAGCGGTAACAGGGTCGATTTTCTAATGCGGGATATAGGCTTTGGGCTTTTTGTTGATCTACGTTTGCACTGTTTGTCGGTAGTTGTTTATGTAAAAAATATTTAGCGCCGCCATGAGCCATGCTGTTGATGACCGGCTTGCCGTTGTTCCAGTAAAACTTGGCGGTCGTAGCTCCGTAACCGCTGCCTTCTACCGGATCGGCTAAAGCCTGATTATCAAATGCCTGTGGCTTTGCCAGCACCTCGGCAACCGAGACCGTGCCAGTGCCTGCGGAAAATTCTAGGGGATAGTCGCTGTATAAATCCTGAAACCCCGAGCTGACAATTTTTTCAACGATTGCCGTTGCCTGTTCACGGGTCTTGCCACGATTGACTTGGGTGCTGATGGCGCTTTCTTTCCAGCCTTCAAGCACCTCAATTGCCTGGGGTTCAATCGCTTGCTTTGCTTGCTCTTGCCGTTCTTTTAGCGCCAACACCTCATCTTCGTCGAGGTCTGACAGCGTGTGGGTATCAAGAAAATCGCCGTCCTGATAAATAATGTTGGGCGGGGTATAAGCTAATCCAGTGCCACTAATTAGTGGCGGACAAATAAAGTCCAATCGCTCCGGGCTGAACACAGCGCGATCAATTGCCGTTCTAACGAGCTTGTTGCCGTTTTTTGCCAAGGCGATATAACCAAAGCCATTGAGCCATAGCCGGTCAAACAACAATTTGCCGTAACGCGGTATGTCAGACGCATCGGACACTGGAATGTAAATGTGGAAACCTTTGCCTTCAGCGGGTTCTTTGTCGACCAAATGAACGCCTGCCGATACTGAACCGCGAATAATCCACGCAGTGGTTTTCAGTTCAGGATGGATTGCCTCCAATGCCAACAATAGCGCATCGGGTGTCAGCATTTCACCAAATGAGCTTGGATCGTGGTCTAACATCATAATGCCGCCGCTGTTACCGTACTGGTAAAACTCTTTAGTTCGAGCCAATATCTCTTTAGCCGGATCGGCCTTGCTGGCTACGACCAACCTAGCCTGTCGAAAAACTGACTTAACCCGTTATTAATTTCCCCTCTTTTTGGC
>JBLRXA010000215.1:0-4272 GCA_047920955.1 Methylobacter sp.
CGCTTGCTCCTGAGTAATCAGGAATCCCCTTGCTTTAGCTGGGGGAGGATGTCAACCGACAAAAGCCAAACGCCGCACCTGCGTAACGCCGATTTGTGTAAAAAATTCGGCGTAGCTGAAAGCACAGTACAGGCAAAGTCAAAAATCATTCGCGATATGCTCGGCATGAGAACTACAAGAAATAGCCTTTGACAAAGGCTTAATCCCTTACATACCCAGTGATAGAAACTAAAGAGGCCACTAAATGTTTAAAACACCATCAACAAAAATACTAGCAATGGCATTAGCCGCGTTATTGCTCAGCCCACTAGCACCGCTTGCAGCCCAGGAAAAAACCGGCCTGAATAGAAGCGTACTGTTAGAAAAAAAACTGGAACTGCCTAGCCCCAGCATAGACGCCAAAGTCATACGGGTTAGCTTTCCGCCTGCGTTCAAAACACCGTGGCACACCCACGAAGGGCCGGGGCCGCGTTATGTGGCCAAAGGGCAGTTGAAGGTCGTCGAAGGCGGCAAAGAAAACACCTATGCTGCCGGTGATGTTTTCTGGGAAAGCGGTGAATTGATGTCGGTCGAAAATATCGGAGACGCAGCGGCGGAGCTGATTATTTTTGAATTGGCGCCAACTAAGTAAATGCCCCGTCCCCTTTAACCTTATGCGCATTTACCTAGCCTACATCAGCATTGTTTTACTGTGGGCGACCACACCGCTGGCGATTAAATGGAGTGTCGAGGGTTTTAGTTTTTTGTTCAGCGTGACCTTGCGCATGAGCATTGGCTTAAGCTGTATTTTACTGATATTGGCCCTGTCGGGACAACGCCTGCCCTGGCATGGCAAAGCCCGTAAAACGTATCTGGCGATAGCCGTACAAATCTACGCCTCCATGCTGGTCATTTATTGGGCCGCGCAATTTATCCCTTCCGGCTGGATTTCGGTGATATTTGGGCTGTTGCCGTTAATGACCGCGCTATTAAGCGCAATCTGGTTGCGGGAAAACCACCTGACGCTAGGAAAACTGCTGGCCTACGCGCTGGGTCTAGTCGGCTTATGGACATTGTTCGGCTCAGCCTTGCAAATCGGCGATGATGCCGTGCTGAGCATCATCGGCGCACTGGCATCGACCTTGTTACATGCCCTCAGCTCAGTTTGGATCAAACGCATCAATGCAGGGATACCGGCCTTATCCCAGGTCAGCGGCGGCCTGTTGCTGTCATTGCCGCTGTATCTGGCAACCTGGGCGCTATTCGATGGCCGTTGGCCCAGTGAAATACCCCCAGTTGCCTTGGCCTCGACCGTCTATTTAGGCGTCATCGCCACCACAGCGGGATTTATGTTTTATTATTACCTGCTGCTTCACCAAAGCGCAAACAAAGTCGCCCTGGTGACCTTGGCATCACCGGTCATAGCACTGTTATTGGGCCACGCCGTTAATCAGGAACCTTTAACCCTAAAAATAGCCGTAGGCACAGCACTGATCATCAGCGCATTACTGGTACATGAGCTGTTTGAACTGTCCCTTAAGAATCCACGAAAAAAGCAGCAAAAATAATAGCATCCCTTATTTTCGTATCACTTGGGGATGCCTGCTTTTGGCTTTTCGTGTACTCTATTTTTTTAGATTGCCCGCAAACACACGATAGAACACACTTAATCAAGGAGCCCCCATGGAACCATACCTACCCCTCATCAAATCAACGCTTTCCGAATGGTATCTTTTTACCTTGGACAACGCGCTATACGCCACCGTATTGGCGGCGGCAGTCTGGCTGTTGTCGGCCATACTTTACAACATCAAAATTGCCAGCCTAAAACGGGCAAAAGCAACCAGCGAAAAAACCGCCAGCGAAAACATCAATGCCATGCAGCAACAGCTGCAACAAAGCCAGGAACATTTGGTCGCAACGGTTGAAGAAAAAGAACAGGCCCAGTCCGCCATCGACAAGGAAACGCAACGGGCTTTAGCACTGGAACAGCTTATTTATCAACGCAACCAACAGATTGCCAACACCATCCAAACACTGTCTGGCAGCTTTGATCTTGGTGAACGCCCCTTATTGGCCAGCGAGGATGTTAAAGCCGAGGCATTATGGCAACAACATGACAAGGCCATTACGCAATTAATAGAACGTCTGCGCACCGAGTCGAAAGCAAAAATCGAGTCGCAACAAGCCTGCCAGATAGAAACGGCGAAACTGGCCGAAAAAGAAGCCTTGCTTAAACTGCTGCAAGCCACCTTAGACACGCATACCCATCAACTGTCCAATCTGGAACAAGCCTTGCAAGAACAAAAAAACCTGCTGCTAGAGCAGCGCATAGCCGACACCGTGGCGAGTGCGCACCAGCCTGAAGCGCCGCAAAACACAGATATTGAGCCGCCCCAACAGCCCGCGCCGGTTATTACAGACAACCCGGTTATTGATGCCCCGTTGATGACCAATTCTGAACAGATTGCCGACGTTATCAACCCAACCATGGCCGCGAGCTGGCTACCCGAACAAACGCCGATTGAGCCAATCATAGCTGTTGAAACGGCAGAACCTGTATTTGCCGAACCAAGCGTGGAACCGGAGTTAGCGGACGAATCCGCCTCGCCACCGCCATTGGATGAACAACCGCAACCCGCCGCTGAGGCAAAAGGGTCGCTAGGAAAAATAAAAAAACTGTTTGGCAAAAAACAAGTGCCGGTCAAAACCGAACCGCAGTGGACTAGCGAAGAAACGCTGTCCCCGGCATCAGAACAGCCGACTGCCGCCGCCGAAAACAAACCGGGGAAAATGAAAGGCTTTTATAGCAAGCTCAGATCGAAAAAATGATAAGCACCTATCGTTCCTGCGCCATGCAGGAACGATAGATTCAACAATATTGTCCGGCACACCAAGCCGATGACCACGCCCACTGGAAATTGTAGCCGCCCAGCCAACCGGTCACATCCAGCACTTCACCGACAAAATAAAGCCCCGGCACCTGTTTGCTTTCCATCGTTTTGGATGAAACCGCCGCACAATCAACGCCACCGGCAGTCACTTCAGCAGTGCGGTAACCTTCAGTGCCGTTCGGTTTAAGCGTCCACTGCTGCAAGCACTCCGCCACTTGCCGGATCTGTTTATCGGACACATCCTGCAACGACAATTCCAGCAATTCCTCGGCAATAAAACAGCTAATCAGCCGTTTGGGCAAGTAAGCCTCCAAAATCGTTTTCAACTTATTTTTGAGCTTTTGTTGGCGTTTGGCTTTTAATACAGACCCCAAATCCAGCGGCGGCAGTAAATTAATCGTAACCGCCTCGCCAGCGCGCCAATACGACGACAACTGCAAAATCGCAGGGCCGCTCAAACCGCGATGGGTAAACAACACATTTTCACGGAAACTTTGGCGCTGATTGCTGACCACACACGGCAGGGCAATGCCCGATAACGCCGAAAATTTTTCCTTGTCGTCCGGCTGCAAAGTAAACGGCACCAGAGCGGGAGAAGTCGGCACAACGTTCATGCCAAACTGTTCGGCGATTTTATAGCCCAGCGGCGTCGCGCCCATTTTGGGTATCGACAAACCGCCGGTTGCCACCACTAATGACTGCCCGCTAAAACTGCCGTTGCCGGTTTTAAGCTGGAAACGGCCTGCCTGCTCCCTAACCGAATCAATACGGGTATTCAACTGCACCCGCACACCAGTCTGATCGCATTCGGCCAATAACATATTCAGAATATCTTTGGCGCTGTCATCGCAAAACAACTGCCCGTGATCGCGTTCATGAAAAGGAATTTGGTAACGCCCGATTAACGCCAGAAAATCCCATTGGGTGTAGCGGCTCAGCGCCGACTTGCAAAAATGCGGGTTGCTGGAAATATAGTTTTCCGGCGCTATCGAATAATTGGTGAAATTACAGCGCCCGCCGCCGGACATCAGGATTTTTTTTCCGGCCTTATTGGCATGATCCAACACCAGCACCGTGCGCCCGCGCCTGCCCGCTTCAATGGCGCACATCAGCCCGGACGCGCCCGCGCCGATAATGAGAATGTCGAGGTCAGTCATGATAATTCACCAAAGTTCACTTAGGAATGAAAATTAAATAACTTGGACAATTAATTTTTTTTGAGGGATAGCCACATAGTTCCATTTTGGAAGAACGTCATCAAAAATGATGGGCATGTTTTCTTTGAACTCTTTACACACTTTAGCCCGCACGACCCAATTTCTGGGCTTCAATGGCGACATAACGCCGGTGTTTGTCAATATAGTTGTCGCCTGTTTTAGTTTTTAGCCACTCTTTTTTT
>JBLRXA010000216.1:0-4192 GCA_047920955.1 Methylobacter sp.
GTTGCGGGGACATTACAGCGGGTGAATGACATTGGTTACCACGCCCCAAATCACCAGCTCCAAGGCATCGAAGATGACAATATCCGGATAGTTTGGGTTCTCTGCTGTTAGCTGCCAGTGCTCATTTTTGCGCTCTAGGCGTTTGACCGTCAACTCCCCATTCAACGCGCAAATCACAATTTTGCCTGGTACCGGCTCAATGGACCGATCGACGACCAGGATGTCGTTCGGATGAATGCCGGCACCGAGCATCGATTCGCCCTGCGCACGTACGAAGAACGTCGCGGCGGGCTTTTGCACCAGCAGCTCGTTCAGGTCCAGGGTTTTCTCGATGTAATCGTCGGCCGGCGAGGGAAAGCCGGCCGAGACTTTGCCGGAAAACAGCGGCAAGGTCACCGTTTTTGGGTCTGGTGTGGCTGATAAAACAGTCGTTGGCATATTGCTGGACATAGCGGAATGATGAGAAGGATGGAACAAAACGGGTTTATTTGTTCTTGTTATGTTCTCTTTTTAATCTGATTTTCCTATGCTGTCAAACGATAAAAACAGTGTCCAGGGGAACCGCTATGCTACGAAAAATTCACATGCAAGATCAGGTCAGGAATCGGGTTGCCATGATTATGGAAGATGGTCGATCGGTTTGCATGACCCGCTTTGGGCATGAAGGGTAATTGTATTAAAAGGGGCGAACCGCCCGGACTCTAAGTGTACTGTATTTATTGTAACGGTCCTGATCGCCGTTGAAAAAGCCCTGAATCCATGCGCTGTTACTGTCGAGTTCCGTAGCGCTCCAGTAGTCGTCATTGGCAAAATCACCCACCAGGCTTCTTTGTTCATATAGTAATTTTAATTCGGTCTTTGACGGCAAGCGCCATTCAGCTCCATAAGCACTGGACGCTATAACCGCTTCATTCCAATTAAGCGTATTTATTTCATCGGCGGCCTTAGCTTCCAAGCCATGCTCACCTGAAGCATCGACGAAGTAGACTATGCCGCCATGAGGGCCAACATCACCTGGAGCATAGTTGGAAGAATCACTTTTATCCGCCGCTTGCAGGGCATGATTCATCAGCAAGATTAATGCCATCGTGCCGACCTTTAACGCTTTTTTATATCCCATTATTGCAAAACCCTTTTATATTTATTTAAAGTGACACTACAACTTAGCCGGTAACGGTTAAGAAGCAGTGCTGCTTACTGAATAGCTGAACGTAAAGAGTTTGACAGTCAGACATAACCCTTATTTTGGTGACTGGTTAATCCGTAAAAAGTTCGATGCCGCAAAAAATCTCAACAGAATGTCACTGACCAGAAAGCATTTTATTGAAGTTAAATATTGCCGAACAGCTTACAGCTAGTTGACAAAAGGGGATCAGGAAGTACATTGCCTCATGAAGTCACAGCCTTCGTTGTTATGGTCTCTCTCCTTGCATCGCTTGCAATTGCTTAAACTTTTAACGAATTCCAAATGTCATCTTTATTAAAACCTCACCCGGCTAGACCGGCAAATTGGCGGCAAAAATTAATTGAAGACTATAAGCGTGTCCGCAATATCAGCCTTCAAGTTTGTGCGCCGTTGATGGTCGATGATTATCAAATTCAAAGCAGCGTTGAAACCAGTCCGCCCAAATGGCATTTAGCGCATGTGACCTGGTTCTTTGAAACTTTTCTTCTGGAAGCATTCGATTCGGATTATCGCCCCGTCAACCCGGAATACTGTTATTTGTTTAATTCCTATTATCAGACGGTTGGTGCAATGCATGCCCGGGCGAAACGCGGTTTATTGTCACGTCCGACGGTTGAACAGGTGTTTCATTACCGTTCTGAAATCGATAACCGCATCTTGAATTTTCTGGATGACTGCGACGAATCCCTGTGGCAACAAGCTGCTTTTCGTCTGACTCTGGGCTTACACCACGAACAGCAGCACCAGGAATTGCTGTTCATGGATATCAAACACAACTTTTGGAATAATCCCTCTAAACCGCGCTATCTGGAGCGCTTCCAACCGGCGATTAAAATAACCGGAAAATTAGATTGGGAGCAAAGACCAGGCGGCTTGGTAAAGATAGGAACCGATAATAATGATGCCTTTACATTTGATAACGAGACACCTAGGCATCAGGTTTGGCTGGAACCACACCTCTTAAGTTCTCGGCTGATTACAAACAGCGAATTTTTGGACTTCATAAAAGACGGAGGCTACTCCCGCCCCGAATTGTGGCTATCAGATGGCTGGAGTCACATCCAAAACAACCAATGGAGATCGCCACTTTATTGGGAAAGCCATGACGGCCAATGGCTTGAGTTCACCCTTTATGGACTTGAGACGCTGAATCCGTCCGCCCCTGTCGTGCATATCAGTTATTATGAAGCAGATGCTTATGCCCGATGGGCTGGCAAGCGGCTGCCATCGGAAGTCGAAATTGAAACAAAATTGCTGGAAATACCGGTAACAGGCCATTTTAGTGAAAGTGGCATTCTTCACCCGCAAGCCGGTGAAGGTCAATTCTATGGCTCGTTGTGGCAATGGACGGCTTCGCCTTATATGGCTTATCCGCGATTTAAACCGTTAGAGGGCAGTATGGGTGAATATAACGGGAAATTCATGTGCAACCAGTGGATATTGCGAGGTGGTTCCTGTGTCACACCAGAGAATCATATCCGCCCAACTTACCGTAATTTTTTCTATCCACAGGATCGCTGGCAATTTGCCGGTATTCGTTTAGCGGAAGACTTATGAAACTACTAAGCCAAAAAATCAGTTTCTACGATTTCAAGCCTGAACTGGAAAACTTTCGTGATGCAGTGATTAAAGGTCTATCCCGCGGACAAAAACAAATACCTCCCAAGTTTTTTTATGATGAAACCGGATCTCAATTGTTTGAAGCGATTCTGGAACAGCCGGAATATTACATTCCTAATGTTGAACGCGACCTACTACAAACATACGCGGATGAAATTGGTCGTCTGATTGAGCCGGGATCGGTATTGATCGAACCCGGAAGCGGTAGTTGCGAGAAAGTACAGTTACTGCTTGAAAGTCTGCATCCTTCCGCCTATGTACCGATGGATATTTCCCGTGAGTTTCTCAAGCAATCGGCCTGCAGTTTAAGTCAGAAGTATCCCTGGTTACCTATTTATCCAGCCTGCCTTGATTTTACTCAACAGATGATATTACCTCATGGTATCCCGCATGGGAGGCGTGTCGTATTCATTCCGGGTTCTAGTCTGGGTAATTTTGACCCGCTGGAAGTTCAGCATTTTCTGACCGGTATACACCGGATAACCGGCAAAGGCGGTGGTTTGCTGGTTGGACTTGATCGCAAAAAGGATCCATCCGTCTTGAATGCTGCCTACAACGATGCTGCCGGCATCTCCGCAGAATTCAATCTTAATCTGCTCACCCGTATCAATAATGAACTGGGCGGTAACTTTGACCTCGATCGCTTCGAACATCGTGCTTACTACAACGATCAGCGAGGCCGTATTGAAATGCACCTGGTCAGTAGCGAAGATCATGATGTCAGAGTTTCCGACCAAGATTTCCGATTTATAAAAGGCGAATACATTCATACTGAAAATTCATACAAATATAGTCCTGATGAATTTATTACCCTGGCTAATTCCAGCGGCTTTAGGTTGCTCAAAATATGGTCTGATGACAAGCATCTCTTCAGTATTTACTTTCTTGAAGCTAGTTGAAAGCCTGAATCATTTAATACAACAAGGAGCAAAATTATGAAAGCTATCTGGAACAAAGTTATCATTGCCGAAAGCAATGACACAGTGATGGTCGAGGGAAATCATTATTTTCCTGCAGATTCGGTCAAAGACCAATTCCTTAGAGAAAGCAACACGCACACTTACTGTGCGTGGAAAGGCAAAGCAAGCTATTACGACATTGTCGTGGAAGATGCGATTAATCGCGATGCCGCATGGTTCTATGCCGATCCCAAACCGGAAGCGTTAAATATTAAAAACTACATCGCTTTCTGGCGTGGCGTAGAAGTTATTGAATAAAGTGTAAAGTGGATGCTTCAATCGTCTTGGATTAGCACAAACGGTTTACTCAGCAGAAGATGTAACCTGTCTTCAAGTCGTTCTGAATTACGCTGTCGAAAAAAGCCATTTTAGCTAATTTCTGTGTTCCCGCTTTTTAATCTCAAAATATCTCCTGATTAGCAAGTTT
>JBLRXA010000217.1:0-4098 GCA_047920955.1 Methylobacter sp.
ACTCCGGCGGATTTTCTTCCAGCATTGGTGCCAACAAATGCCCTTCCATGTGATGCACAGCGAGAGCAGGAACTTGCCAAGCCCAGGCCAGGCTTCTGGCCGTAGCCGCGCCGACCAGCAATGCGCCCATCAGACCTGGGCCTGCTGTGTAAGCAATGCCGTTAATGTCGCTGCCGGCCAATCCGCTTTCCTGTAGGCACTGTTTAATCAACGGCACCAATTTCCGAATGTGGTCACGCGATGCCAACTCGGGGACAACACCGCCGTATTCGCTGTGCATGTCGACCTGACTGTATAAAAGGTGGCTGCGCAGGCCTTGTACGGCATGGTAAATGGCGACGCCGGTTTCATCGCAAGAGGTTTCTATGCCTAAAACGTACATTGATTTTTTGAAATTTATAAAAGTAAAGGTATAATTAAGGGTTCTGTTTGTTCAGTGGATCAAAAAATCCTAACTTTTTAAATATTAACATATTCAGGTCATTATAATGCCATCAGTAAAAATCAAAGAAAACGAACCATTTGATATTGCCATTCGCCGCTTCAAACGCGCTTGTGAAAAAGCCGGTGTTTTAGCTGAAGTACGCCGCCGCGAGTTTTACGAAAAACCAACTGCAGAACGTAAACGCAAAGGCGCTGCGGCGGTTAAGCGTCATTTGAAAAAATTGGCGCGCGAGCGTTATGCGTTAAAAAACTTACGTCGTGGACGTCCTGCGCTGTAAGAACTTAAGGTTAATACCATGGATTTATTAACAGATCGTATCAAGGAAGATATGAAAGCCGCCATGAAGGGCGGCGATAAAGCACGACTGGGCGTGATTCGCTTGATTTTGGCCGCCATTAAGCAGGTCGAAGTCGACGAACGCATTGTGCTGGACAATGAGCGGGTTATCCAGGTTCTCGACAAGATGCTCAAGCAACGCCGCGAATCTATCCGGCAGTTTGCCGATGCTGGTCGAACTGATTTAGTCGCCATTGAAGAGGCTGAAATTCCGGTGATTCAGGATTTCTTGCCACAGGCTTTGACCGAAGCTGAAATTGATGCGATGGTTAAAGATGCTGTTGCGGAATCCGGTGCCGAATCGGTTAAGGATATGGGCAAAGTCATGGCTTTGCTGAAAGCAAAAATGCAGGGGCGCGCCGATATGTCGGTGGTCAGCAATAAAATCAAAGCCGCGCTGGCCGGATAATTTCTTTATTTGGTTTTCCCGGCAACGGCTCCGACGTTGCCTTACATCCGAGCGTAGCCGTGTCCGGTAGAATCCCTCGCGAGTTTATTGACGAGCTTTTAGTGCGGGTTGATATAGTCGATTTAATCGATTCGCACGTCCCTCTAAAAAAAACGGGTCACAATTTTGTCGCCCGCTGTCCTTTTCATGTCGAAAAAACCCCTAGTTTTTCGGTAAACCGAAAAAAACAATTTTTCCACTGCTTTGGCTGCGGCGCCAGCGGCAACGCCATCAGTTTCCTGATGGATTTCAATCACCTTGATTTTGTCGAAGCGGTCGAGGATTTGGCTGGCTTTGTTGGTGTCGATGTCCCCAGAGAATCAGTCAGTTACCAGTCTGCCAACCTCAACAAGGAAAAATCAAGCACACTCTATGCGCTAATGGAACAAGTCGCCGCCTTTTATGTGGAACAGCTACGCACCGGCAATGAAGGAAAAAAGGCGGTTGACTATTTAAAAAACCGGGGCGTCAGTAGCGATTGCGCCGACAGCTTCATGCTGGGCTATGCGCCCGACCAATGGAAAGCCTTGGCGGCGCGTTTCGACCAAGCATCATTGCTCGAAGCTGGCTTGTTAGTTGCTAAAGAAGGCGGTCAACCTTATGACCGCTTTCGTGGCCGACTCATGTTCCCAATCCGGGATAAGCGCGCCAGGATTATCGGCTTTGGCGGCCGAGTGCTGGATGATTCTTTACCCAAATACTTGAATTCCCCGGAAACGTCCCTATTTCACAAGGGCAAGGAAGTTTACGGCTTATATGAACTACTGGAAAAGAATGCCAAGCCGCAACGAATCTTGATTGTTGAAGGCTATATGGATGTTATCGCTCTAGCTCAATTTGGCATTCATTACGCAGTTGCCGCTTTGGGTACGGCGGCATCGCAAGCGCATCTGGATTTATTGTTCCGATTTTCGCCGGAATTAGTATTTTGTTTCGATGGCGACAAGGCTGGACGAGAAGCGGCATGGCGGGCAATGGAGCCTGCCTTTTCCAGCTTAAAAGAAGGTCGGCAGATTCGTATTATGCTGTTGCCGCAAAACCATGACCCCGATTCTCTGGTGCGCGAAGAAGGCGCCGACGGATTCGCTGCCCGGGTACAAAGCGCCGAAACTTTGTCGGACTATTTCTTTGGTTATATGGCGAATGACCTGAACCTGTCCGAAATGGAAGGGCGGGCGCAACTCATAAATAAGGCAAAGCCTTATTTGGAAAAGCTACCCGAAAGCATCTTTAAGGAAATGATGCTGACCCGACTAAAACAGTTATCCGGATGGGATCGTCTGGATGTTCTGAAAAATGCAGCTACACTTGATTCCAAGCAGGCATATAGGCATAGCCCGAAACAAGATTCAAAAATAGGCAGAAAACAATTCCAAGGCAACAAGTCGGCACGCACCGCAATCGCTTTGCTGGTTCAAAACCCCAGACTGGTGGAGATTGTTGAGCAGCAAGAGATTGACTGGAACGGTCTGGATTTTCCGGGGGCGCCATTGTTTAAAAATATTCTGCAACTCATTGCAGAGAAAAATCCGGCAAACACGGCTGTTTTGCTGGAATGTTATCGGGATGCTGCCGAAGAAAAATCCATAAAAGCATTGGCTTTATTGGATTTGCAGGTTTCAGATGACAACATAGAGACTGTATTTTGCGACGCATTGAATAGGCTATTAACTCAATCCAGAGACGCCTGCATGGCCAAATTGCTGGATAAAGACAGAACCCAAGGACTTAACACACAAGAGAAGCAGCTGTTACGCAAGCTGCTGATAGCCAAATAGTTTCATGCCGGGCTTTCACGCCCGGCAAGCCTTCGGGCAAATATAAATCTGTTTTAGACGGATTTATGATGCAAAATAACAGAAATTTGTAGTATAATTTTCGGTTCGGTGAAATCAGCTGAGCCGAGTCTTCCGCGAGTAAACGATGAATCAAGAACAGCAGCAATCACAACTTAAACAATTGATAGCCAAAGGCAAAGTTCAGGGCTACCTGACTTACGCCGAAGTTAATGATCACTTGCCCAGCGATATTGTCGATCCTGAACAAATTGAAGATATTATTGGCATGATCAATGATATGGGGATTCAGGTTTACGAAGTCGCGCCGGACGAAGACTCCCTGATCACAGATTCGGCGGCGGTGACCACCGACGATGAAGATGCAGAAGAGGTCGCCGCTTTAGCGTCTGTCGACAGCGAATTTGGCAGGACAACCGACCCCGTGCGCATGTACATGCGCGAAATGGGCTCCGTGGAATTATTGACCCGCGCCGACGAACTGAAAATCGCCAAACGCATTGAAGAAGGCCAGCAGCAACTGGTTAAAGCTATTGCCCGTTCCTCTATCGTAGTCGACGATTTTATCCAATCATTTGACAACATTTCCGCTGAAGAAGGCGGCATTCGGCTGACGGACTTGATTTCCGGTTTTGTCGATTTAAGCGAACCCGAGGATTTTATTAGCGCACTGCCAGTCAGTGATGACGACGCAGTTGTTGTTGAAGAGACTGCCGCCGAAGAAGAACCCAAGGGCTTAAATCACGAAGAAGTTAAAGAACGCGTCGAAGCACTTAGAAAACAGCTAAAAACAGCGGCAACGGCGATCAAAAAGCATGGCTATTTGAGCGAAAAAACAGAAAGCGAGTTTGAAATATTGGCCGACTTGTTCATGGAATTCAAATGGACGCCGCAATATTTGAAGAAATTGACCGCCATTATTCCTAACGGCGTTGCTGCTGTCCGCGAACAAGAAAAGCTGATAATGGATATCTGCGTCAATCATGCAAAGATGCCGCGCAAAGAATTCATTACTTCTTTTCCCGAACACGAAACCAGCCCGGAATGGCTTGACCAATATTTGACAGGCAGCG
>JBLRXA010000218.1:0-4081 GCA_047920955.1 Methylobacter sp.
GTTTTTTGATAAATCACCCTTTTAGGTGGGCGACAACTAGTCTGACACAGGGGGACACCTGGCTTCCATTACTCGATCCTTTAAACAAACTGGGGTATCAAATAGAAATAGTCACTACAAATTATGATCTAGTAATAGAGGAGGCTATTAGCAAAGGCAATATTGTCGATAACGGCTGGGTTGGAAACTCGGTAAGAACTCTAGATATGGAGCGCTGGACCGATTCAAAAAACACCGAAAAAACAGGTCTGTTAACTAAGCTTCATGGTTCTTTGAATTGGACGTGGGGCAGCGAAGAAAATCAAATTTATATCGGGGCGCCTGCGTTTAGCGGAAATCATAACTCTCATGTGATCATCTACCCTGGATTTAAAGGAAAACCAAGTGAAACAATTTTTCAGAACTTTCATAGCCATTTCAGAAAGAGTCTCGAATCATCACACGCTGTGATATTTATTGGATTTGCATTTAGAGATGAATATATCAACGATATTTGTGAACGTTACATAACTCAAAATACAATTACTTCAGTAATTAATCCGGCTATAGTAGACCTTCCCTTTAATTCCAAAAACACCAATTACATTTCAGAGCCATTTAACAAAGAGTCAGTAGCTGCTGTTAATAAATTTATACGTGAAAATTTACCAAGCGGTATAGTAGCGTAATTTGTCTATAGGGGTAGAGAAGAGTCTCTCGACTCTCCCCTCCCTCCGAACCGTGCGTGCGGTTCTCCCGCACACGGTTCTCCAGCCAGGTAGGGTACGCACCGCGTACCTTTTCGGATCTAATTCACCGGAAAAATTCTAAAATGGTACGCAGTGCGTACCCTACTGAACTTAATCCATCGGCAAAATTTCCTCGTTCAGATGCGCACGTGAAACGGGACAATGGGAATCAAATAATGTTTAAACCTAGCATAACGCTGTAAAACGGATGATTTGTAGGGGGATTTTCCGCAACTGCGAAAGGTTGTCATCGGCGTTGTGCTTTGACGGGAAGCTGAGCTCCCCATGACTTCCACAGTAATTGTCGCGGCGGCCTTGCAAACGGATTGCACTATTTTGTATTCCGAGGCCATGCAAAACGGTTTGGTTTTTTGACGAGAATCGGCGAATCGTAAACCCGTTGGAATAGCCTGATGAATCAGATGCGCTATTTTTTATCATGGGCGGGAAAGGTTTTTGCATTTTCTTTTTGCAAGGAAGCAGCCGATAATAGTCACATTGTTAATCTAACCATCAATGAGAGAAAAATGAGTAACGTATTTAGCTTTACCGGGACTGTAGGCCGTGATGCCGAGGTCAGATATTTACCGTCAGGCCAGGCGGTGTTGAATGTCACTGTAGCCAACAACATCGGCTTTGGCGATAAGCAGCAAACGCTGTGGGTCAGGTGTGCATTGTGGGGCAAACGCGCGGAAGGCCAGCTGCAAAATTATCTGAAAAAAGGCCAGCAGGTGTTTGTTTCCGGTGAATTGAGCCAAAGTGAATACCGGGCGCAAGACGGCTCGACTAAAACCAGTTTGGAACTTAACTGCAATATTATTGATCTGGTGGGCAAAAAGAACGACTCTAACCAGCCGCCGCAACAGAATTATCAAGCGTCACAGCCCGCTGCGCCCCAGCAAGCACCTAGCGCCGATAATTTCGACGCCCCTTATGATGACGACATCCCGTTCTAATGGCAGGTACAGCGGATAAGCCGGGCGCCAAGCGGCCTAAAGCCAACGTCAGCGAACGCGGTTTGCTGGTGGCGCCCGGACAAAGCCAAAAACTGGCGGCTATCCGCAACAGGCTTCAACCGGTGGCGGTTGAAGCCTTGCCGGTCGCGCCTAAACTGCCGATGCCGGGTTTGAAGCCGGAAATCGCCACCGAGGTGGACAAAGCAAGGACGCTGATTGAGCAACGCATTGGGCAGATTATGCGCAGTTTCCCTGAAGGCAAGAAAAACCGGCTGTTTGCTTTTAGGTTCGGTTCTGTGGCGGCGGTTAAGGCCATGCCGATAAAAACCGCCTTTAAAACCTTGGGCATGGCTGATGATTGTGTGAACATGCGTTTAGTGGCGGAACTCGACTGCCACGGACGCGCCGTTCACTAAAACGCCAGGGCAGGAGCGGGTGTGCAGACACTACAGGCCTTACTCGCCGCCATCGCCGACCAGCCTTTCCAATGCGTGCAACAGCTGCGTGGGCGTTATCACTTCCCCCGCTTTGAACTCAATTTCATCAGGCTGCAAGGCAGCCCCGGCGCTAATCCGGCGTCGATTGCCTCAGTCAAGATAACGCTGCGACAGGCTAAAATCCCCGCCCTATTTTTACAAAGCGCCGATGCTAAACTGGCGCTAGCGGATTTTTTGATCAGGCGTTTTCGCGCCAATATTGACCGTTTTGCGCAACAAAATCGCGGCAAGGACGGCAGCGGCTCGTTTAACACCCTCGCTTTAAGCCAAAAAATGCTGCACCGCGATAGCGTGCTGTTTGATGGCGCCGCCATTTTATTGCGCTTTAGCGTCAGCCTGCCCGCCAAAGGCTCAGGCGGCGGCGTTTTTGATGCCGAACAGGCATGGCTTATGTTGGCGCAGGAGTTGCCTGCCATGGTCGATGCGACTTTTTTTTATCGGCACTACGACCCGCAAAGCCAAGCCCTGCTCCGGCAATTTGCCGAGGTGCTACAAACCCGCACCGAGATTAGCCGGTTCATGCGCCAACAGGACTTGGTTGTGTTTATCGCCAATGGCGCGCTGTTGCCGCGACATAGCGGCATCGACGAGCGCCCTGCCCTGTATGCTTCGGCCACCCCTTTTCAATCCCCGGCTCGTTTACAAGTCAGCGTTCCCTTGCCGGATGGCCGCAGCATCAGCGGCATGGGCATTAAGCAGGGCATCACCTGCATTACCGGCGGCGGCTATCACGGCAAATCGACGCTGATGCAGGCAATTTTGGCCGGGGTTTATGCGCATATTCCCGGTGATGGCCGAGAATATGTGGTGACCCGGGACGATGCGTTTTTTATCCGGGCCGAAGAAGGCCGCAGCATCCGCCATGTCGATATCAGCGCGTTTATCAGCGATTTGCCGAATGGCCTGAAAACCGCCGATTTTTCCTCCGATAACGCCAGCGGCAGCACCTCGCAGGCGGCGGCGATTGTCGAAGCGATTGACAGCGGCAGCCGCTTGTTGCTGTTTGATGAAGACACCTGTGCCACCAATTTTCTGGTGCGCGACGAGCTGATCAAAAAAATACTCGATGCCGCGCAAGAGCCGATTAAACCGCTGTATGCGACGGTGCGTTCGTTGTGGGGACAGCAGCAGGTGTCGATGATTTTTGTGGTGGGCGGCCTGGGCTATTTTTTGCAAAAAGCCGATACCTGTTTGCTGATGGATAACTACCTGTGCCGGGACATTACCGACAAGGTGCGCGATAAATTAGGGCCGATTGCACAAGACGACGTGCCGCTTGGCAATTTTGCGCAAGCGCGCTGTCTGGCCGCCGACAATTTCAACCCGGCTTATACTAATCAGCGCCTGAACAAGACCGTGCCTAAACGCATCAAAGACTTGCGCAATGCACCGAAGCAGTTGGAATACGGCATGGATTTGGTTAATCTGGAGGCGGTGGCGCAAATCGCAGAAGCGCCGCAAATGCTGGCTATCGGCTATTGCCTGCTGGCGCTACGGACTCAGCTCCAGCAGCCAGATGCTAAGGCAAAAAGCATCCGTTTTTGGATAGACTGGTTGGAAAGTGAAATCAGCGCACAGGGTTTGGATATGCTGAAAGCGGAGTATCCGGGGCACTTGTCGATGCCGCGCAAATATGAACTTGCTGCCGCCATCAACAGAATACGGTCATTAAAGATTGTCCGGCAGGGTTAAAAAAAGGCCACCTCAGAGAGAAAGGGGGTAAAACCAGGTGGCCTTTGTAAGAGAGATAATGCGGCAAAAATAACATCCTGTTCTTTTTGCCGTGTGTAGATTAGCAAAATAACGCGGCGCGGTTTATTAGTACGAATACCTAGATGCGCCGATTTTTTATCACCAAGTAGCGAAAAACCCCGCCGTTCAGGGCGGGGATGTAAGCAAC
>JBLRXA010000219.1:0-3939 GCA_047920955.1 Methylobacter sp.
AATCATGCGATATCATGCCATTTTCCTGGAAAACTTGTGTAGATACTTATGCTTCCACGTGAACGAAAAGGTTACTGTTGACGATACTGCGATAACGCAGGGGGGTCAAATTTTAAAACCTAAAGCGGCCCAGGCAACAAAAAAACATTGTCTCCCTGACAAAATAGACAGATAATAGTTTCGTATCGCTATTATTACCTGTTTTTCCGATTTACAGGTTTGTAACTGAAATAATGGCACTGAGCCAGCAACACTCACCGGATACTCGTTTAGCTACCGCATATCGTTACCAGCCATACGATTCCTCATGCCTCAGCCGAGGGGAAAACCAGTGGATATTATAACTGCGCCCAGCACCCCATTCTTCAGCAACTGGGCATTTGTACAGATAGCTGATACACGCTAAATACGGCTATTTAGGGGTTGGCCTTCATCTTTTAGTAATCGATGAAGGCCTTTTTTAAAGGTGCCGTTTTGCTCATTTCCGGTAACGCTAAGCCTTTGTTTTAGCCTCGCGCTGTTGTTCGCGAAAAGCGACTTTAGCCAATTCTGCCAGCTCTTCGGCCAGTAAATCCAGCATATCGTTTGCCGACACAATACCAGCCAGACCGCCTGCCTGGTCGACCACCGGAATGCGGCGAACGCCATGGCTACGCATCAGCCGGATAGTTTCCAATACGCCTTCTGTTTCCGGCACACTGACAAGCTCCTGCCCCATAATGTCGCCCACGCTAAAGTCATTCATATCCAAGGCTTGGGCCATAATTTCGATGACCATATCGCGGTCG
The DNA here is from genome assembly GCA_047920955.1 of Methylobacter sp. Classification (GTDB taxonomy): domain Bacteria; phylum Pseudomonadota; class Gammaproteobacteria; order Methylococcales; family Methylomonadaceae; genus Methylobacter_A. The sequence continues at coordinate 789 of JBLRXA010000219.1, forward strand.
GTGATGATGCCGAGCGGTATTCGCCGCCCGTCAGCCTCGCCAACCACCACCAGATCACCGACATGATACTGGCGCATCAGCTGCGCCGCGCTGGTAAGACTCATTTTTTTGGTCGCGAACACGACTTCGCGGTTGCAAAATTCACCAATAGCCATTGTCATATCCTTCATTCAGTTAAAAAGGGCTTATGACGTTAGCATAGAAGCGGGTGCTGTTATATCCGTATAACCGCTAGGTTGCTTGCGCCTGACCGCATTGCTCATTAAAATCAGTACCCAACCACAGCCAAGCAGCGAGATCTAAGATGGTATTTTTTGACGGCATAAAACGACAACTGCGTTCGGTCATTGAGTGGACGAACCCGCGCACCGATGTGCTTTTTAGCCAATGGACGGACAATGGCGATGAGATTAAAAATGCCTCCAAACTCATTGTAGGGCCGGGGCAAGGCTGTATTTTTGTCTATGAAGGCAAAGTCAAAACCATTATTACCCAGCCGTGCATGGTGAATTTGCAAACCGATAATATTCCGTTTTGGACAACAATCAGCAAATTCATGCAGTTCTTCGACAGCGAACATAAAGCCGCGATTTATTTTTTTAGGACTAGCAAGATATTAGATCAAAAATGGGGCACGACTTCGCCGATCAAATACGAAGACCCCCGTTATAAATTTCCCGTGGCCTTGCGCGCTTTCGGCAATTACAGTTATCGCATTTCCGATCCACAAAACTTTTTCGTCAATGTCGTCGGCCATCACAGTGATTTTTTTACCGATGACCTGAGAAAGGTCATGTCGACACGGATGATCCACCCGATCTCGGATTTTCTCGCCACCAACCGTTTCACCTATACCGACATTGACGCCAACCGCAACGAAATTGCCGAAGGCTTACATGAACAGCTAACTGCCGTCTTTAGCAAACTCGGCTTTGAAATCACCGACTTTCGCATTGAAGGCACTAGTTTCGATGATGAAACGCTTAAACGCATCAACCGCATCGCCGATTTGACCGCCGAGGCCCATGCCGCGCAAGTAGTTGGCCTCGATTATGCCAACCTCCAACAATTGGAAGCTATGCGCGAAGCAGCCAGAAATGAGGGTGGCGCTGCGGGTATCGGCGTCGGTATCGGTGCCGGCATGGGCTTAGGGCAAACGATGACGCAAGCCTTTGCCAACACATCCCAACACGTTGCCGACACCACGCTTAGCAAACTTGAACAGTTAAAGAAAATGGCTGATGCGCAACTAATCACAACAGAAGAATATGCCGCAAAAAGACAACAAATTTTGGATAATTTTTAATCATGCAGACCTGCAAGAGCTGTTCTGCACCGTTAGAAGCTAACATCAACCGTTGCCAATATTGCGGCGTCCGCAACGACATTGACTTACGCGCCACGCATAATTTCAGTGTCGACAATCCGTATTCCGACCGCATCTGCCCGCATTGCAATATCGCCCTGCAAACCATAGACCTGAAAATTAACGGCCATTTGTACATAGAGCGTTGCAGCGAATGTTTCGGCCTGTTTTTTGATCCGGGCGAAATTGAAATCTTGCTCGACAGCGCCGTTTCCAGCGTCGAAACCATCAACTTTAAACACATCCAAAACATCAACGCTGACCGCTATCAAGCCAAAGCCGTGAAATATATCAAGTGCCCCGTATGCGGGATACTGATGAACCGCCGGATTTTCGGCCATCGTAGCGGCGTGGTTATCGACCAATGCAATAAACACGGCATTTGGCTGGATAACGGCGAAATCAGCCATTTGATGGAGTGGAAAAAAGCGGGCGGCCAATTGCTCAATGAACAAAAACTACGCCAAAAACAACAAGCCACACCGATTGATTTGAAACGTGCCTCAACTAAACGCCAGACCTATTGGGAAGAAGATGAGCCTTATGTGGTGAAAATATTGTCTTTTTTAGTGCAATTATTTGATTAAAAAACAGGCATCAACAAGGCCGTGGAAAATCCCGCCATTCAGCTTGATCGCGTTCGGGCAAATGCTGGTCGCGGTCATAGGGCGGTGTTTCGTGGGGCGGAATCACATCATCCGGCCAATCTTTAGCCCAACATTGGCGTGTTTCTTCATCGGCATAGTAGCGAAGATAAATGTCGTTATCCTCAGTGCTCTCATAGCCTAACAAGTCCAAATGCCAGGCCGAATCGGCATCAATCGGCATAGCTGGACTTTCTTCCCGCAGCAGATCGTGCCACAAGTCCTCATACAATTCGCGGTCACTGAGATGGTCGGTGTTGTACAAAAACATGCGCAACATGGCCAAACCACGAATGACTTCCCATAACTTAACGCTCAGTTGGGCGTCATCCAAGGTGTCCGGTTCCGGCAACGCCATTCCGCCCTGTTCCAGCAAGGTAAAAGGTGAAATCAATTCGGCATTGTCATAAGCCAACATATAGCCCATGAATTGTTCGCGCAATGCCGGTGACATCTCTGGGTCAAAAAAAGACAGGTCACTGTCCATGCAGTCTTCGGCGTCTGGTTTTTTAGTGGCTATGGGTTTTTTTGACATGGTTGCGCCTCCAAAATTAATTACGGTTATGACAGCTAACAAATCAAATCAATTCATCGCCTGTCATCGGTTCTGCATCAGGACTGGCATTGAGCCAGCCATCAAAAGCATTGAGTTCGCCACGAGCTTGCCGCTCACGAAAATAGGTCTCGGTTTTATCGTTGGTCATCGGGTTTTCTGCTCTTGCAGTTGGCACAAAATCAGCGTTCCATTTAATCATTTTTAATAGTCCTCAATCAATAAGACACCGAAGGCTCCGACGTGGTGACTCGCTTTAACCGCTCAATCAACACATCCCAATCGACACGGGCGTTGTAGCCGATCACGTCAATCCTGGGCAGGCCGCCACCGGCGACAATGACATAGCCGGATTCTAAGGCCTCGACGCCCATCAATTGACAGACGCCATCATGCAGATAGCAACCTAAGCCCAGTTTGTCATAGCCGAAGGTTTCAAAGAAACTTAAAAAACTGCGCGACAACAAGTCTGAAGCGCCGCCACCGCCAATATTGGCGATATTTTTCACCGCTTTTTGGCTGATCCCGCGGCGTGAATTATCATTTTCCGGCGTCCCCAGCCAGGCGAAAAAAGTCACCGGCCGCCAG
>JBLRXA010000220.1:0-3833 GCA_047920955.1 Methylobacter sp.
GCTTGCTCCTGAGTAATCAGGAATCCCCTTGCTTTAGCTGGGGGAGGATGTCAAATACTACCTGTGACTAATGAGAAGTCACGAAAATGCGCTGTAACTTATTGATTGTTGGCTGTCGAATCGGCAATTCCGCCTAATTTCAGAATACTTTGACAGTCTTCAGAGCTTGGGAGCGAGAAAATGCGGCAAGCAGAAAAAACCACTGCATCACCGGCAAAACTAAAGCGTAACGGCAATGTTTTTAACAGGCGGAGACAGAATTTAACAAGCAATGCTTTACCAATGGCAAGCGTTTTGAGAACATAAGCAATGACGAGGTGGTGCTAATAAAACAGCCTCATTATCGCCTGTAAAAAACACGCAACATCAACACGCCATACTGTATTTTTGAGCAGGCCATGGCAAAAATCCGTATGAAAATCAGCATTGCGTATCGGGGATGTTCCTCGATATTTTTCTAGGTAACGGAGCAAATATGACCCCTCAGACTATATATTCTTTTCATGAAGGCGATGGCAAAAACAAAGTTTTGCTAGGCGGCAAAGGCGCTAATCTTTGTGAAATGACCCAAATAGGTTTAAACGTACCGCCTGGCTTTGTCATTAGCACAGAGGCCTGTCTCAGTTATTTAGAACACAAACAATTGCCCGAACATTTAGTCGATGACGTAAAAAAACAAATTCAAATCATTGAGCAAGAAACCGGCAAACAATTCGGCGGCGCCAACAATCCTTTATTAGTTTCCGTGCGTTCAGGTTCGGCGATTTCGATGCCCGGCATGATGGACACTATTTTAAATCTGGGCTTAAACCAAGTGACCTTGCAAGGTTTGATAGAACAAACCCAGGACCCGCGCTTTGCTTACGATGCCTATCGGCGCTTTATCCAGTTATTCGGCAAGGTCGCTTTAGGCATTGCCGATGAAAAATTCGATGTGCATTTTGCCGAGATAAAACAACAAGCCGGCATTAAAGCCGACGTCGCCTTAGATGCCGATCATCTTAAAAAAATCAGCGAATTGTTCCTAACCGTGGTCAAAGAAGAAACCGGCCGCCCCTTTCCCGAAGATGTTTACGAACAACTGGAAATTTCGATCAAGGCGGTGTTCGATTCCTGGATGGGCAAACGCGCGGTGGATTATCGCCGCGAATTCCGCATTACCCCGCAAATGGCTAACGGCACTGCGGTCAATGTCGTGACTATGGTGTTTGGCAATATGGGTAACGATTGCGCCACTGGCGTTGGTTTTTCCCGCAATCCCGGCACTGGCGCTAATGAAATGTACGGCGAATATCTGGTCAATGCGCAAGGCGAAGATGTGGTCGCCGGTATTCGCACACCTAAGCCCGTCAGCGAGTTGGCGATTGAAATGCCCGATTTATATCGCCAATTGGTTGAGCTGCGTAACAAACTGGAAGCGCATTATCACGAAGTGCAAGATTACGAATACACCATCGAGCGCGGCGTATTGTATTGTTTGCAAACCCGTTCCGGCAAAATGAACGCCACCGCCATGGTCAGAACGTCAGTAGAAATGGTGAATGAAGGGCTGATCAGCAAAGAGCGCGGTTTATTGCGCATTGATCCGGAAATACTCGAACAACTGTTGCATCCGCAATTAGACCCCAAACATAACATCCCGCCTATCGCCCAAGGCTTGCCGGCCTCGCCGGGTGCCGCCTGCGGCAAATGCGTGTTTGATGCCGATACCGCTGAACTGATGGGTCATGCCGGCGAAAAAGTGATTTTGTTACGCGAAGAAACCAAGCCTGAAGATATTCACGGTTTTTTTGCCGCCCAAGGCATTGTCACCAGTCGCGGCGGCAAAACCTCACACGCGGCGGTGGTCGCGCGCGGCATGGGCAAAGCCTGCGTGGCCGGTGCTGAAGATATTAAAGTCGATGTCGCCTCGCGCACCGCACAAGTCGGCGACCTGCGTATTCAAGAAGGCAACGTCATCACCATTGACGGCTCTAGCGGCAAAATCTATTTAGGCGCCATTGCCACCATTACCCCCAATGTGTCTAAAGAGCTGCAAACCTTATTAAGCTGGGCCGATGAGTTTGCCAGCTTGAAAGTCTATGCCAATGTCGACACCCCGGAAACAGCGCGTCTTGCCGCCAATTACGGCGCCAGCGGCATCGGTTTGTGCCGCACCGAACGCATGTTTAATGCCAAAGAGCGCCTGCCCTTAGTCATCGACATGATTTTGGCCGACGATAAAGACAGCCGCCAAGCCGCCTTGGAAAAGCTGTCGCCGATTCAGCGCGACGACTTTGTGCAGCTATTTACCGCGATGGCGCCTCATGCAGTCACCGTGCGTTTACTCGACCCGCCGATGCACGAATTTTTGCCCAGCGAACATCAGCTTGAAGAAGAAATCAGCGCCTTGCAACATTACGAAAGCATTATCAAAGGCCAGCGCGTGACCCTGGAAACGCTCAGCGGCGATTTGACCTTACCGGCACCGTTTAACCAACTGACTGAAGAAATCGTTGGCAAAGCCATGGCGAAAAAGCGCCTAATGCTGAAAAAAGTGCGCGATTTGTACGAAGTCAATCCCATGCTCGGCCATCGCGGCGTGCGTTTGGGCATGACCTACCCTGAAATCTACAAAATGCAGATACGTTCGATTCTGGAAGCCGCCGCCATTTGCGAAAGCAAAGGTTTGCCGGTATTGCCCGAAATCATGGTGCCGCAAGTCATTACCTTGCAGGAGTTGAAAAAGGTCAAAGAATACGCCCTGGAAATGCAGCAGTTAGTGGAAAGCCAATATCAACGCCCGGTTAATTACAGATTCGGCACCATGATTGAAACGGTTAGAGCCTGTACCCGCGCCGGACAGCTGGCCGAAGTGGCCGAATTTTTCTCGTTTGGCACCAACGATTTAACCCAGGCGACCTTCTCATTTTCACGCGAAGATGCGGAAAATAAATTCTTACCGCTGTACAACGAATTGATACTACTTAATGACAATCCTTTTGAAGTCTTAGACGTAAAAGGCGTCGGCCAACTCATGAAAATGACCGTAGAACAAGGTCGGCAAACCCGCCCCACGATTAAAATCGGCATTTGCGGCGAACAAGGCGGCCATCCGCAATCGATTCGATTTTGCCATCACATCAAGCTCGATTATGTATCCTGCTCAGCACCGCGCATTCCGATTGCAAGGCTGGCAGCGGCCCATGCCAAACTGCTTGAAGACAGCTACAATCCGGCTTAACGCAAAACGGCGGTTGACCTTGCCAATCAACCGCCGTTCTACCAAAGAGTACACCTAGACCGTTAGGCGGCTTGTTTGTGTTTTTTGGCTACCAACTTAAGGCGGGACAGCTCCAGGTTAAGCCTTGCCTCTTGTCCCGTTTTAAGTGGATGGCCCAACTCTAAAATAATATCCCCTAAAATCTCGGTCTGTAGAAAAACAGAGTCCACGAACATCGCGAAAGCCACGAAAAAAAAGCAGCAATAATAGCATTGCTTGTTTTCGTGTCTCTTGGGGATGCCTACTTTTTTTGTTTAAGCGTGTTAAGCGTGGACAATTATTTGGGTATGCTTTTTTTTTCAGGAAATGGCCTAATTCCTCCTTTCCACAAAACCTTTTGCGCGACGACTGCCCTGGTTTCTTGTTTTCTTAGAGTTCACATGATATTTTCGCTCGCAAAATAAGCCTACAAAATCCATTCATCCCAAGTAGCCACATAGCGGGAACATTTATCAAGTCCTGCCTTTCCTGCACTGTTAGACAAGCCATTTTTTAATTTAAACCGAGAACGCTATGTTAACCTCAGTTCGGGATAAGCTAATCCAATAAAGGTAGCAAATCTTCCCTTTTA
>JBLRXA010000221.1:0-3770 GCA_047920955.1 Methylobacter sp.
AGCCGGGATTTGCAGCCCGGATAACGGCCATAATAGGCCACTTAACACAGTGGTTTTTTTATGCCCACCAAAAACACAGACGGTATTATTCCGTTTGTTATTCATTATGGCGGGGTATTACAGGCAGACCCTTAAAAGTCTGGCCGATTCCGTTATCGGTACTGCAAACCTGTTCTATCCCGCCACCCAATGTTTTGCAGCATTGGGTGGCGGTTATTCCTACTTAACGGAGTCACCCCAAATGAACACGCCACAATCTAATTCCGCTCAAATTTCAGAGCAACCCCAAATCCAAGAACTGCAAGCCCTTATCAGTCAGATCAACTACTGGAGCGATGCCGTTATCGACCAACCGAGCAGCCGGTCAACGCTTGGAATCCTCACTGACGAAACCGAAAACCTGTTAGTCCACCTTAAAGCAATGCGTGACCGATTGGCAGCTATCGCCGGGGGTGCGAAATGAGTAATTCGACGCCTAAAAAAGATCATTCAAATCTGAATCATCAACCAGACCTTAGCCACCGCCTACGCAGTTCAGAATATGACCCCGGCTGTCATGTCCAGTTATCCGATGCTGTCAATAATATGGTTGATCGTGCCAGTGGCGTGTTAAATCTACTGTCCCTCAGCTATACCAGCATGACCGATTGCCAACCCAACGACGAAACCGTGTTTAATGCGATTGAATCAGTCATTCAGGAGTTGGCCGACATTCGTGCAACGGTTGGAGCATTTCACGAGGTGCAACGGGCTAAATTCGACAGCGAACGCAAGGCCGCGCAAACAGAAATTTCAGACGCAAAAAAACCGGCCTAACCACCACAGTTAAAGCCGGTTTTGTGCAATCCATAGCCACCAAACGCAAGGCAATTATAGTCTATGGCGGTCTGGATTGCACCCGGCTATTTTGATAAGGATTCAAAATATGTCAACAATCTATCAAACAGTTTCACCCAGCGAAATCGAACACGCCTTTCAAAACTATTGCGCCGAACAGGGCGTAGTTTTCACCCAAGCCGTGATAGCAGACGGCAAGTTGCACCGCGACCATGTCGAAGGCGATAAGCGCGGCACTAAAAACGGCGCTTATATCCTCCATGCCGATGATCGACCGGCAGGCTGGTTACAGCATTTTAATTCTGGCATTACCTCAAGCTGGACGCTATCCGGCAAGCGTGAGCCGATGCCCCCAGATATGCGGCGGCAAATCGAAGAAGCTAGACAGCAACGCCAAATCGAGCAACAGCTACGCCATGATGATGCTGCTAATAAAGCCCGACATACTTGGTCTAATGCTAAGGCCGTTAGCGAACAATCCCAGCACCCATACTTAATCAACAAGCGCATTCAGCCCCACGGCCTACGCGCATTTAGTGGCGTGTTGGTTGTCCCGATTTACGACGAAGCAAAACGCATGGTTAATCTGCAACTGATTCAGGCAGACGGGACAAAACGCTTTTTATCCGGCGGCAAGAAAAAAGGCTGCTTCTCAGTGATCGGCAAGGCTGGCGAGGTTATTCAAATCTGCGAGGGCTACGCTACAGGCGCAAGTCTCCACGAATCGACTGGACACTTTGCCGTCGTGGCGCTGGACGCTGGCAACCTTGAAGCCGTGGCGGTCATCATGCGCAAACTTTACCCAACGTGCCAAATTATTGTATGCGGCGACAACGACGAAAACGGCGTAGGTCAAAAGGCAGCACGGGCGGCGGCATTGGCTGTCACGGGTAAGTATCTGATTCCGGCTATTGCAGGTCAGGATTGGAATGATGTGCTAACAATGGAGGTTGCGCTATGAATGACACGACAATAGATATGTTCGCCTTAGATGACACGGATTTTATTTCTCCAGCAGAAAGTTTGGGAAACGATGTTCACGATGTTCACCATGTTCACCAACCGGCAATCGAGACGGATTTTATTTCTCAGGCAGAAAGTTTGGAAAACAATGTTCACGATGTTCACCATGTTCACCAACCGGCAATCGAGACGGATTTTATTTCTCAGGCAGAAAGTTTGGGAAACGATGTTCACGACGTTCACCATGTTCACCGTTTAAATTTAGACGCGGCCATTGATGCCAAAAGCGAAGCTCTAAGCGCGGCAAAGGACACGATAGACGCGGCCTTAGCGGTTTGCATAGACAACCCGGCTATATTGGGCAGCGATGAATTTAAAAATGCAGTCAATGTCATTTCACTAGATACCGCCGCTTGGTTCGAGTACCGCACTAAAATTAAGGCAGCAAAACCCACCGGCGTTCCAATGGCGGGTATTGATGGCATGATCGAAAACCAGTCTACCGGCGGCGGTCTGGATTCAGCAGCGGAATTGATCGCCTTGGTAGTCGATAAGGGGGAATTGTTCTTTGACCCCGATACGGATAAGGCTTTTGTCTCGACTGACATTAACGGCGCATTGCATACGCTGGCGATTGGCGGCAAAGCCTTTGTTGATTGGCTCAGTTATTTGTATTACAGCACCACCAAAATAGGCGATATGCCGGGCATGTCGGCCAGTGAATCTGCTATTAAGCAGGCGTGTTTTGCCTTATGCGGCATTGCCAAACACGATGGTGATAGGCAGTCGGTTAGTTTACGCGTGGCAGATTATAACGGCGGTCACTATATTTTTATTGGCGATGAACAGCTACAAGTGATCGAGGTATTGCCTACTGGCTGGCGTGTCATTAAGGATTCGCCGGTCAAGTTTTGGGCGCCCGGCTCTATGAAGTCGTTACCGATACCGCTGCAACAAAATGGCGACCTGTCAAAATTATGGGAGTTCGTCAACATCCCGGAAAAAGACCACCTGTTAATTCTGGCGTTATTGCTGGAAGCCTTTAGAGCTGAAACCCCGAAGCCGATATTAGCCTTAACAGGTACGCAGGGCAGCGCCAAAACATCAACTCAGGACAAGCTCAAGCAGTTGACCGACAACAGCGCCGCCAATGTCAAAAGCGCACCGAAAACGGTAGAAGACATATTTGTGAGTGCTGGCTGCAATCGCGTAGTCAGTTACGAAAACCTGTCACATTTAACGCCTGCACAGCAAGACGCATTCTGTATTTTGGCAACAGGTGGCGCTCATGTTACCCGTAAGCACTACAGCAACGACGAGGAAGCGACCATTAGTGTTAAGCGGCCGGTATTCATTAATTCGATACCCAGCGTTATTACTGCCCAAGACGCAACCGACCGCGCCATTACGCTTGAATGTCCACGCATTCAATACCGCGAAGAATCGGAAATCAATGCAGCTTGGGAGTTGGCAAAGCCTGTTATTTTTGGCGGCTTGCTGGACTTGTTTGTTAAAACGCTGGCGATGATGCCCAAGGTTAAATTGGTTAATCCGCCGCGCATGGCAGATTTTACCCGGTTAGGCGAAGCGATGGCACAGGCGATGGGACAACCCCCCGGCGTATTCGACGCGCTCTACAAAGCCAACCGAGCCGAAGGTATCAGCCGGGCAATGGAATCATCCCCCGTGGCGCTGGCAGTTCGTGAGCTGGTAGACGCGCATTACGGCACAACGCAGACGGTATTCAGTGGCTTAATGAAGAATCTGTTATTGGCGCTGGAAAAGTACAAACAGGAATCCCTCGCATGGCCTAAGTCCCCACGCGGTTTAGGCGATGCACTACGCAGACAGCAGCCTGCGCTTGCATCAATCGGCATTGATGTTGACATTAGCAAGCCCGGTAAAGAGGGCGTGACTAGCCTGTCGAAACACCCTCTACCAAGCCGAAAATATTATTAATATTCAATCAT
>JBLRXA010000222.1:0-3633 GCA_047920955.1 Methylobacter sp.
CGGATTGTGATTCCGGTTGTCGCGGGTTCGAGCCCCGTCGTTCACCCCATTAAATCAATAGGTTAAACAACCTTATTATTTATTATTTCTACATCTACCTTTTATCCAGCAAATAACAACCACTTAATTTAAGCCAATTAGCTTAAAGCCACTCATATTATTAGTTAATATTTTTTTGCCCGCACCCAATTATAAACAGTGTGCAGCGTCAGTACCCTCTCGCAGATCATCCGTTCAAACAGGCTGCGCTGTTTCATTCTTTCTACCCGTGTTATTGATTGCGCAACAACTGGGCAAACTCTTCCGCCTGTATCGGTTTGCTTTTGATATAGCCCTGATAACTGTCGCAGCCCTTTTCCCGCAAGAATTCAAGTTGCGCGATAGTTTCGACGCCTTCAGCCAAGACTTTAAAGCCTAAAATATGCCCCATGGCAATAATAGTGGCGGCAATTTCCATGTCGTCTTGCAAATGGGGGATGTCATCAATAAAGCTTTTGTCGATTTTCAACAAATCCAGCGGAAAATGCTTAAGGTAGGCCAGCGATGAATAACCGGTACCGAAATCGTCAATCGCCAGGCGAACGCCCTGCTTACGTAAGCCTTTAAGAATATCGGAGGCATTCGCCTGATTGTCCATTAAGCCGCTTTCGGTTATTTCCAATTCTAGTTGCTTCGCAGGAAAACCGCTTTCACTTAGCACTCTTGCCACTAACCCGCAAATGTCGCCACGCCGGAACTGGTGCGGCGATACATTCACCGCCAAGGTCAACGACGGCAAGCCGGCATCCAACCATGCCCGGCCTTGGCGGCAGGTTTCCCGCAATACCCATTCGCCAATTGCGATAATCAGCCCGGTTTCTTCGGCAATCGGGATAAAGCGGAACGGCGGAATCAGCCCTTCAACCGGATCTTGCCAGCGCACCAGAGCCTCGGCGCCGACGATACGGCCTGTGGCAATGTCCATTTGCGGCTGATAAAAAACCCGCAAATCGCCCTGCTCTATCGCCCGGCGTAAGCGTGATTCCAAGGCAATGCGTTCGCGTGCAACCAGCGTCAGGTCTTCGGAAAAATAGGCAAAACAGCCGCGACCGGCATCTTTTGCCTGATACAACGCGGCATCGGCATGATCCATCAAGGTTTCGGGATTGTCGCCGTGTTGCGGATACAGACTGATGCCGATACTCGCGCCAATCTGAACTTCATCGCTCTGGGACAAACAAAAAAGCCGGCTTAATTCGTCGATAATTTCTTCAGCGACGCGGGCGGCATCTTCGGGATGGGCAATGTCTTCCAGCAAGATGACAAACTCATCACCGCCCAAGCGGGCGACCATGTCAACATCGCGTAAACGCCCGGTAATTCTGGCCGCCACTTGTTGCAGCAATTCGTCCCCGGCCAAATGCCCCAGGCTGTCGTTAACCGCTTTGAAACGGTCTAAATCCAGCATCAGCAAGGCCAGCTGTTTGCCGTCGCGCCGCTCCACATCAATGCCGTGTTTCAAGCGTTCCTGCAACAAGCGACGGTTGGGCAATTGAGTCAGCGGATCGTAAAACGCCAATTGCTTGATTTGCTCTTCGGCCGCTTTGCGCTCGGTGATGTCGATATGGGTGCCGACATAATGGGTCGCTTCGCCATTGTCGCCTTTGACTACAGTAATAATCAGCCATTTGGGGTAAATTTCGCCGTTTTTGCGCCGATCCCAAATCTCCCCTTGCCAAGTGCCGTCGCGCTCTATGGCCGCCCACATCTCGGCATAAAAAGCCTCGTCATGGCGTCCGGATTTGAGCAAACCGACTCGCTGCCCGACCGCCTCCTCTTTGCTGTAGCCGGTGGATTCGGTAAAGGCCCGGTTGACTTGTAAAATAATGCTTGCCGCATCTGTAATCACCATCGGTTCATTCGACTCAAAGGCAATGGCGGCAACACGCAGGCGCTCCTCCGCCTGTTTAGTTAGAGTAACATCGCGCAGGGCGCTGGCAAAAAACAGCCCTTGCTCGGTTTTAATCGGGCTGACGCTGATATCGACATCAAAATCGCTGCCGTCTTTACGGCGCGCCTTGACCGAGCGTCCGCCCCGCAACGGCCTGGCAACCGGCGCGGCAACAAATTTGGCATGCAATTCCGGGTGTTTTGACCGAAAACCATCCGGTATCAAAATCTCAATCGACTGCCCGTTCAATTCGCCAAACTTATAACCCAACATTAATTCTGCCTGTTGGTTGACCTGGGTAATAATGCCCTGTTTGTCGCTAATCAGCATGGCATCAGGGGTGGCGTTGAAAATATCGCGTTGGTACAGTTCTTTGGCCACCAGCTTGTGCTCGACCCGCCTGCGGGCAACGAGGTAGGTGGCCAAAGTCATCCCGGTCAAAGACAGTATCAACATAAAAAACCAATAATTGGCCATATAGGTCTGGGCCATATCCTCAGCGAAATAGCCGGTTCCCTGCTGCGCGCCCAGTAGCCCCATAAACGCCGAAATCACCAATATCAGAACAACCCCGTGGGTTTCAAGACGCACGGCCACCAGCGTCATAAGTAAAAACATCCAGTAACCTTTACTGATATAGCCCACCCAATCTTGCAGCCAACCCATAAAAACGACTTGACCAACCACAACCGTTAGCACTAAAAACAGCAGAAATTCTGACAGCCGCTTGGATTTGAACACATCATCAGGCAGTTTTCGCCAAACCAGAATCAGCGGGGCAATCAGGATAATGCCCAAAGTATCGCCCATCCACCAATAACCCATCTCCCTAAAGAAACTGTTGCCACTCAACAACTCGAAAAAAACCAGTGTTGCCGTTCCGGACAATGCGGCGATGATGCTGGCGATACTGCCCGCTATCAGCAACAACAAATAGCTGCGCATCGATAACACGGCTTGATTGAAATTGCCACCGCGTTTCAGTAACCAAGCCGCCAACAGTGCTTCCAGCGTATTGCCCAAGGCAATGGCTATCGCCACGGCCAAGGAATCTATCATTATTATATTGATCAGCAGCGCACCAACAAAGACGCCAACGGCATAACGATTGCCGCCTAACAGCAACGCCGACAACGCCAGTCCGGACGGTAGCCAAATGATGCTGATAACCGTATTGCCGGAACAGCAGGCGTAAACAGACCAACCCAACAGCGCATAGAGGGTTGCCAAGCCGAGTTGTTTTAGCAGATGGGACGTCCGGATATTTATCATTATTATTTTGTGGTTATGCGATACTCAACTTTTTCACGACGGTACGCTTTTTAAAGTGCCCAAATCCATATAATAAATGCAACACATTTTAAAAGGCCAGATAGTATATCAAGTTAATTCATGTACGCTACTAAGGCCATTTCCTGAAAAAAGTAGCCCTAAATAATTGTCCACGAAAAAACACGAAAATTTTATGGCTTTTGTCATTTGCGTGGACTTTTTTTCGGCTTTCCTAATGGCAGCCAGGTGTTTCTGTAACAAACTTCAGATTTGACATCCTCCCCCAGCTAAAGCAAGGGGATTCCTGATTACTTAGGAGTGGGATTGTATCGCTACTGCCCACTGGTTTCTGCTGCTGGCGACATTGTTGCATCGCTCACTTCACAGACTAGCCCCGTCTGCCCGACGGTTGGTTTCCCGCTAAAAGCGCA
>JBLRXA010000223.1:0-3347 GCA_047920955.1 Methylobacter sp.
ACCCGCAGGGCGAGCATGGGCTGCCCTTTTGTTTGGTTCGTTTATTTTGGGCAAGTAAAATAAATGAGTGCCCAGCGGCAGCGACAAGGTCGAAAATATCAATCAGATTGTTGGTTTCGTACCTCAACCCAACTTACGTGCTACAAGCTCAAGTCCAGCCTAGAGACTATTAGCTCGTCTAAGCGACTTAGCGATAGCTCCATGTTTATTTGCATGTGCAAAGTCTAAAGCAGTCATACCTTGCCTTGTTTTTGCGTCTGTATCTGCCTTCGCTTTCAGGAGCAATTCTACGATTTCGTGGTGGCCTTCACGAGATGCAATGATCAAGGCAGACATTCCGTATAGATCCTGCAAGTTTATCGCTGCACCATACTCCAGCAAGATTGAGCATATATCCACGTTTTCATATCTAACGGCATACATCAGTGGGGTAATTCCATGCACGTTCCCAATGTCAGGGTCAGCGCCAGCTTCAAGAAGAAGTTTAACAATCTCTGGGTACCCTTGAGCAGAAGCTGCAAGTAGTGCAGTCCATCCATAAGCGCATATTTCATTGACGTTTACGTTGTCCTGAAGAACTAGTTGACGAACAATTTCGGTTTCTCCAGTTTGAGCGGCCATGTATAGAGGTAGCTCATTTTGAACCATGATTGTTTTAATTACACTTTGATTGATTGCATATGAAAAGATTTTCCTGAATGTCAGGTCTTCTTGCTTATCGTGTATTTTGAGATAGTCTTCAGCACTGGACTCGATGAGAGCAACGGGGATTTTCATTTCTCTGGACTCTTCTTTCGCATATGGGATGACTAAAACATCTAGAAGGTCTTTGTTAAAGCCGGATGTTACTACCCGTACCCCACGATTATCAGGCTGGGTATTTTCTGATTTTCCATCCTTAGGATAGAAGGTAACTTGGAATTCTTCCTGTTGCTGTACGTTGAAGTCCATCAAATCTTCGCGATTTCTTTTCATAAACCTCTCTTGAATTAACGGTTGAAGGTCTTTTGGTTTATCTTCAGATGAAATGTCAAATTCTTCAGTATTCCTTTTGCCTTGGTCGCCCAGTAAGTAGCTATAGTCATGGGAATTGTATATATTTTTGAAGCTGGCAATACGCTCCGCAAAGGTAATTCGATTTCCTTCATCATCTCTCGCAGTGGTGAGTGACGCTAGTTCTTCACCAAGCATTACTATGATAGGGATGAAGAAAATAGTTAATGCCACACCTGTTATTTCAGTTGGAGAAAAATAAAGGAGCACGCCAGCAGCAATTATTAGAATCAAAATTACGGGTGTCAAAGTGAAAAGCTGAGCTCGAGTAGCTGCTGGCACTCTTGGAAGAGAGAGGCGCTTGGCTTCAGGCGAACTCCGAATCATTAAAAGGGAAAACAGCAAGCTGGCTATTAACATTCCCACAATAAAACCAAGGATAATCAATGCAATGAACCATGATGGTGAAATTTCCTCAAACGATGTGTGTAAAACGATCAGTGGCCACGCTATCCATAGTGAGGTGAAAGTGAAGATTACGGTGGAACCCATTCGAACATTTGGCCAGAGAGAGCTTCGTGATTCATACGAAGATTGTTTCCATTCTACAAACATATAGATCATCGTGACGACGATTAAGGCGCTTACAATGCGCGGGATTAGGCGTTCATCATTTGGAACTATATTAAGAATTGGAATTGCTTGTCCGGGGGCTATACCAATGTAATCAAAGATGAGAAGGGCTATACCAAGTAGCCATAGGGATTTTTCGGCCGGATAGTATCTTGGAGATAACTGCTTTTCCTTATTCATATATTTCCAATAAGATATTCAGAATTATATTTTGATGCTTTAGCTTTAGCCTGAAAATATATCATTCAATGATAAATCCAACTGCACCTTTCCCTTCTCAACGATTGTCGGCAAATCAAACCCACTCAAACTCAACCCAACCAACCTGACTGGTTTATGACCAGCCTCGGTCCGCGCCAATAACTTCGGAATCCACTCCTGCAAATCAGCAAAGCCAATGCTATGTTCCAGCGTTTGGGCCCGGGTGACTTGCTGAAAGTCGGCGTATTTCACTTTAACGGTGACGGTTCTGCCTTGCATATCGTGTTTGTTCAGGCTGTCGAGCACTTGTTCGGCTAGGCCGAGCAGGATGTTGGTTAATTCGGCTACGGAGAGAATATCTTCAGCGAAGGTGGTTTCTTTGCCCAGTGATTTGCGGATGCGCTGGCTGCGGATGGGGCGTTCGTCAATGGCGCGTGCGATATTAAAATAATACTGGCCAGATTTGCCAAAGTGTTCACGGAGTTCGGCTAAGGTTTTTTGCCGTAAGTCATGACCGGTGTGGATGCCGAGATTTTTCATTTTGGCTTCGGTGGCAGGGCCGATACCGTGAAATTTGCCGATCGGCAGTTTGTTGACAAACGCCTGGCCCTGTTCGGGACGGATCAGATACAGGCCATCGGGTTTATCCATATCAGAAGCGATTTTGGCGAGAAATTTATTATAGGAAACACCGGCTGAGGCGGTAAGTTGGGTCTCGGCGAGGATTTCTTGTTTAATGGCTTTGGCAATTAAGGTGGCGGAGCCATTAAAGGCTTCGGTGTAGGTGACATCCAGATAGGCTTCATCCAGGGAAAGCGGTTCAACTTCAGAGGCATAGCGCCAGAAGATGTCGCGGATCTGGTTGGATACTTCTTTGTAAGCATCAAAACGCGGCCGCACAAAAATGGCTTCGGGGCATAAACGATAGGCCCGTGAAGAGGCCATCGCCGAATGAATACCGAATTTTCGCGCTTCATAACTGCAGGCCGCCACTACACCACGACTATTGGGCTGGCCACCGACAATCAGTGGCTTGCCTTTGAGTTCGGGCTGATCACGTTGTTCGACGGAAGCAAAAAATGCGTCCATATCTACGTGAATAATTTTGCGTTGCTTAGGCATGAAATAAAGCGTCGATATGGCCGTTGCGTTGATGAAAAAAGTCTTTTGCAATTGTGCCATTTCAATGCTGCAATGTTGCAAGCTTGGGTGACAGTGGATTGCATGAAGCGACAATGTTACTTTAATTGATTAAACCGGATCTGAGAGCGCGGCTTGATAAAAAGTATGAGTTCATGGCAAGAGAGCCTGCAGGCTTTCTGCAATCGTAAAGTGTTGACAATGTTGTTTCTGGGCATCTCTGCCGGTCTGCCATTGTTACTGATTTTTTCCTCCTTGAGTTTATGGCTGCGCGAAGCAGGCGTGGAACGCAGCGCGGTGACGTATTTCAGCTGGGCGGCTTTGGGCTATTCGTTCAAATTTGTCTGGGCGCCTTTACTGGATTTGCTGCCGTTGCCGGT
>JBLRXA010000224.1:0-3292 GCA_047920955.1 Methylobacter sp.
TAAAAAATTACGGGGGGGTGATTTTAATCTGTGACATTATTAAGAATCAACACCCAGCTGGCGATTTTACTGGGTGGGCGCATGGCTGAAGAAATTGCCTTGGGCAGCATCTCGTCCGGTGCCCAGAACGATCTGGAAAAAGCCAGTGAAATAGCCCGTACTATGGTGTGCAATCTGGGGATGAGCAAAAAAATGGGGCCGTTGACTTATGGTAAACGTCAGCAACTGCAATTTTTGGAAACAGACGTTTCGGAGTACCGGAATTATTCCGATGTAACTGCCCGCCTGATCGATACGGAAATCATCGTGCTGGTTGAAGAAGCCGAAACCCGCGCCCGTGAAATTATCAGTGCCAACCGGTCGGCATTGGAAAACTTGGCCAATGTGTTGCAGGAAAAAGAAGTGATTAATCGGGATGAAATGATGGCTTTGCTGGGCGGGTTATAAAACAGAAATGACCAGGGCAAAAACAAAGGCGAAAATGACGAACAGTGCAAACATGCCTTTTGGGGTCAGCTCCGCGCTGATGTGTTTCAGTTCGGCCAATAGTGCGGTTTTAACATTATCCGCATTAAAGATTTTTTTGCAGCGGCCACGCAGCGTTTGCAATTCTTCTTGCGCTTCCTGTTCGGCAATAAGCCGGGTGATTTTTGAATAAAAATTGCCGCATTTTGGGCATTTTATTTCGCTGCCATAATCTTCATGGCCACAGAATGAACATTTATGCATTTGATTCTCCAAAGAAACAGGGTTTTGACAGGCTAATACTAAGTTTGGCCAAGCGATTATACTCAACCTGCCGCCGTAATTTCCATTATGAATATATTTAGGCGGTTTCCGGAATGCTAAAAAATCAGTGTTGACAGGGTCAAGAATTGGCCTGTAAAATGCGCCTAGCTTGAAATAGTTTTACCGTTATGCTTAATCTCTACGAAGTTCTTCATGTTTGTTCGTCCTGTTATCATTAAGTAATTATCTAATTTCCCAGCTCCATCGGCCTTTATAAGGCTATCAATTACTAAAAAATAGGATTACACATGACTACTGGTATAGTTAAATGGTTCAACTCTGAAAAAGGTTTTGGTTTTATTCAGCAAGAAAATGGCCCTGACGTTTTTGTTCACTTTCGTAACATTAACAGTTCTGGCTTCAAATCCCTTGATGAAGGACAAAAAGTACAGTTTACTGTTACTCAGGGACAAAAAGGCCCACAAGCAGAAGAAGTCACACTCGTCTAATTGTTCGGTACATAAAAAAACCGTAGCCCCGCAAGGGCTACGGTTTTTTTATGCCCGGTGATAAAGCAAAATCGGCCGTTATTGCCGACGGTAAATAGTATTTGCTGGTATTCAGTCGGATAATATTTATTCAACACAGTTAAACTCTTTTATAATGGCGCGATTATAAGGACTATAGGGTATACACCCCACGCTATGACTCATTCGAATAACGCGCTTCTAACACGCTTGGACTGGCTGAACGCAAACGGCCATCAGCAACTGCTTTGCGCTGGGCTTAAAGGTATCGAGAAAGAAAGCCTACGCATTTCTCAAGACGGGCTGATTGCCCAAACGCCGCACCCTAAAGCACTGGGCGCGGCGTTGACTCATCCCTATATCACCACGGATTATTCCGAGGCGCTGATAGAACTGATTACGCCGCCATTTGCCGATATTAAAGACTCGCTGGCGTATTTGCGCGATCTACACCAGTTCGTTTACGAACATTTGGAGGGGGAAATCCTGCTCGGCACCAGTATGCCTTGTGGCATTAATGGCGATGAAAGCGTCCCTATTGCCGACTACGGAACCTCCAACATAGGCCGGATGAAGCATGTTTACCGCCATGGTTTGTGGCACCGTTACGGCAGAACCATGCAATCCATTGCCGGCATCCATTTTAATTATTCGGTGCCGGAAGCTTTGTGGCCGGTGCTGTATCAGCAAAAAAACAGTCCGCTAAATTTAGCTGAGTTTACTGATGACGCTTATTTTGGTTTGATCCGAAATTTCCAGCGCATGGGCTGGTTAATTCTGTATTTGTTCGGCGCATCACCGGCTATCTGCAAGAATTTTTTTAACAGCCGCCCGGCTTTAATGGCGCAATTTGAGGAATTCGACAGCGGCACGCTTTATCATCCTTATGCTACCTCGTTGCGCATGAGCGACATCGGTTACAAAAGCAAAAATCAGGCTAAGCTGAAAATTGATTACAATTCGGTGGAAGGCTATGTCAGCAGCTTGGGCGCGGCGATTGCGACGCCTTATCCCGAGTATGAAGCAATTGGCATCCGGGTCGACGGGCAATACCGCCAGCTGAACACTAATATTTTGCAGATTGAAAATGAGTTTTACAGCACCATGCGCCCCAAGCAAATTGCCCAGTCCGGCGAAAAGCCGACGCTGGCGCTCAAACGGCGCGGCGTCCGCTATATAGAAATGCGCTCATTGGATTTGGACTTGTTTAATCCTATCGGCATTGATGAGGATAAGGCGCGTTTTATCGAGGCGCTGTTGTTAACGTGCCTGTTGCAGGACAGCCCGAAAACCTCGGATCAGGAACAAGAAATCAACAATGTCAATCAACTGGCGGTGGCCAATTTTGGCCGAAAACCCGGCTTGATGCTGAATAAAAATCAGCAAACTATTCCGCTAAAAGACTGGGCAGCCGAGATTCTTGAATCTATGCAGCCCGTGTGCACAATCCTTGATCAGAACGATGGCCATAAAAGCTACAGTTTTGCCTTGGAAAAGCAGCGGTTATTGGTCGAAAAGCCCGATTTAACGGCATCGGCGCGGATGCTGGAGTTGATGACGCAGCGTCAGCAGCCCTTTGCCCGTTTTGCCTTAAATACCTCCATCGAACATGCGCAGTATTTTAAAGGCAAACAACTCGACCCAGATAAAACGCAGCAGTTTAATGAAATGGCGGTGCAGTCCCATGACAAACAGCGGGGAATAGAAAGCAAAGAGCAAATTCCTTTTGACGACTTTTTGCAGCGGTATTTTTTGCAGGCATAATTCAATTAAAGCGGACAGCGGTAATAAGGAAAAACCATCATGACAAGTTTCGATATAGACGCACTACAAAGCGAGTTGGCGCAGAAAAATCCACGCGTTATCCTGAAAAAAGCATTAGAGCAGTTCGATAATATCGCCCTTTCGTTCAGCGGTGCAGAAGATGTGGTGCTGATCGACATGGCCTTGGCAATCAGAAAAGACATCGCCGTTTTTTGCTTGGATACCGGACGCCTGCATCCTGAAACCTATCGTTTTATCGAAAAAGTCAGGAA
>JBLRXA010000225.1:0-3233 GCA_047920955.1 Methylobacter sp.
CGTATACGCTCATGCCCCGGCTTAATCCAGAAGTGCCGTGCAAGGTAATCGCCCTGATATGCCGCTCATCAAGATGCTGGTGTACCTCGAATAGATAAGCGGTGTGATCAAAGCGGGTAAACAAAGCCTGACGTAATGGCGGCAGTTGGGTACAGTCGATAATCACCACCGGGCCATGCACTTCAACGATGGTGCCGATGACTGGGCGAGGTTCCTGTTGTATCTGCAAACTGTCCAATAGCGGCGACTCCAAAGGTGACGAATAAATTACGATGCTTTGTTAACAGTTTACTTTTACCAGAAGACATCAGCGACGACAACAATGAAGGACGTAAATCCGCACAGGAGCAGCGAAAATTCATCCGATCTACGTCGGGAAGTTATCACCGAGTTTTCGTAGGCATGATGACGCGGGAACAGGCGGCGCTTAATTCCAGGTAAACGGCTTCAGGCCTCCGGATGGGCATGCACCGGCAGGATGCGGACGCCCAGCGACAACAGTTCGTTCATTAACGGCAGCGGCTTCGACTGGCGGTTCAGCACCAACACGGTGTCGATTTTCAGCAGTTCGACCATGCCGGTCAGCAATTCCGAACCCGCAATGCCCCGGACTACGCCGGGGGCGTCGATCAGCATCAAGCCCGGGGGAGCCTTTTGCATTAACCGGCTGACAGCCGACAGCAGCGGCAGGCGAAAACGGTCGGCATCCAGCGTGCAAAGCGCTTCAAATGCCGACACTTGCCAGCCGGACTGCCGCCACTGTCCCAGCGATACGGTGCCGGGCAAACCGAAGCCGGGCGAACGAGGATCGGCGGCGATGCCAAAGCAGCTTAGACCTCTTTCGGAAAATAGCCGCGCGAGTTCGGCGGTCAGCGTGGATTTGAAGATACCGGTCTCGCCAAACAGCAAAATCCTTTGCCCGTCGCTCAGCAGTTGCTCGGCGAGGCTTGAAGGGCAATAGGGCAATAACGGGCGTGGCGCGGGATCGGTCATGGCGGCTATCTGTGCTGGATCGTTTGCTACTATCGCAGAAAACCCAGGTCAGTGGCAATTGTGACAATCGGGATTGTTCACAGGATCAATACGACCTTTAGCTGACGGTGAATGGCCTGGCTGGGAACAGCATTAGCTATGCTACATCATGAAACAAGGTTTTCTAATTGTGTTAACCAGCCATCAAACCCTGAACACATAGCTCGCATTTTTGTTAAACCAATCTGTTCCGCAATATTTGGCCCATGTGTAGTCTTTCTATAATTCGTAGACGCCTCTAAACGCTTTGATGGGGCCGTTTCTGGAGAATCGTTCACTTTTTCAGGGTTATTGTTAAAACTTTCCAAAATGTTGTTAGCCCAATCACTAAGTAAATCATTCTGTAGCACCACGGCTATGGCCTCTGGAGATGAAAATAACAATCCTTCAAATTCATACATTTGAATGTAAGGTATAAGTTTTTCTCTTAATCCCTCTTTGATTGATTCCTTAATTTTAGATTCCAAAGTCGTTTTAGTTTCACCTTCGGCTTTGCGTTTAAATCCATAAAAATCATAGAAAGTACTGACATAATCAAAACTATAGGCTAGCTTCTCTAGCTCATGTTTTACACGGTCAACGCTTACATTTCCATTGATTGAAACCGGAGTAACATATATTCCTTTTTGAGAGAAATATGGCGCCAGTAAAGTTTTGACGAAGCGTTCTTCAGTCGTCCCCTCCACAGAAATTCCTATCCTTACCATTCAGGACGACCTCCGATCAGATTTTTCGACCAAATATCACCCATCCCATAATCTTCAAGCCAATGTACGAGAGCTTTTTTATCTGGTCTTTTAAACGTAGATACCCCTTTTTGTTGATCAACTACAATAAAATCTTCGGGCTCAAATTGATTGGCAAAGGCTACAGATTGTGTCGAACAAATGACTTGGTTTTTCTTTGATGCTGTTTTGACCATTTCAGCAAGTACATTCAAAGCAGCAGGATGCAAACCAAGCTCCGGTTCATCAAGTACAATAGTTTTTGGCTGAGTCCTTTCAGGCTGAAGAAATAATGCAGCCATACAAATGAAACGAGCCGTACCATCCGAAAGCTGATTCGCTGAAAAGGGCGCATCATGATCACGATGAGTCCACCTCAACAACAGGGACTCATCTCCTTTCTCGCCTCTTGGCTCAAGGTAGAAGTCGTGAAAAAAAGGAGCTACAGTTTTGATAGTTGAAACGATCTCTTGATAATTAGACTGGTAATGTTTTCTCAGATACAGGAGGAATGGTGCTAAATTGCTAGCATCAGGGTTAAGAGATGCACTTGAACTCAGTTTATTAGCCTGTTTAAATCCAGCTGTTGGACTGGTATCGTGAAAGTGATAGACCCAGCATTTTTGCATATACTCGCGGGTATATTTTTGTACGTAAGGGCTATCTGCCTTCGCCTCTGATAACAAACCGCTTTCTCCTAAGCTGCCTTTAATTCCCCACCGTGTGCTTGACGTTTCCACCGTGCAATACTCCGTATCAAATACCAGTGTGTCGTTGGCTTCACCGTGGACAAATTCTACGTGATAACCATTACTTCCTATTTCAATATCAATGGTAATTTTTGGAGTTGTTTTTGACCCAAAGTGGAAGAATGTATTTGCATAACCTTGCCTTTCAGCATAAGTCTGCAATTTCCCTTCAGACAAATTTCTTAAAAAGGTGAACAGAGAAATGAAGTTCGACTTGCCAGCTCCATTAGCGCCAATAAGAATATTTATTGGAGTCATCTTCAAGTCGAGAGCTTTTATTGATTTAAACCCTTTAAGTTTAATTTGATGAAGATGTGTATTTTGCGGCTCGGACATAGTTATAATTTAAAAAATCATACGGTTCTGTTTTGCTATAGCGATAATCTTAGCTTTAGCTGCATCCTGCTTAGCGTTATAAGCTGAGCGAAAGCAAGGGATAGTGGTCACTAGTGTATCGTTTTCAAACTTAAATTTGAAATGAATTTAGTTTAAAGTATCAAGGCTTAAACCGGATGATTTGCAAAGCAAACATGCAACACAGTTTTCAGATAGCTTTACACATGTCAATTGACCGTTCGCTCCTAGCCGGAAAACCGCCCTTTGGTGCAGACAATTCACCACCCGATATTTAACTGCCATCGCTGAAGCCTCTCCCGGCGGCATCGCCTTTTACCGCCTGTTCCGCATAATATTCGCTGCATTCTTTTTCTCGGCCACGAACCACCCG
>JBLRXA010000226.1:0-3132 GCA_047920955.1 Methylobacter sp.
TGAATAGTTGCCGGCGCGCGTAACTGTCTTTTTCTCTTAGTCGATTTTTTTGTCAGAATATGACGTCTGTGGGACTGACCACATTTAAAACCGCCGTTGCCCGTGCGCTTGAAACGCTTGGCAGCTCCACGGTGAGTCTTGATTTTTGGCATTTGTTTGCTCCAATTAATTAAATAAAATCCCTGAGTTGTAACCCAGCAAGGCAAAATGCATGGCCCTGAAGAATTAACAGTATCATTTACTGATACTTAGCAGTTCATCCTGTACTGCTGGTTATTATTTTTTCTTTTTCGGCGCCATCACCATGACCATTTGGCGACCTTCCATTTTAGGAAACTGCTCGACAATAGCCAATTCTTCCAAGTCCTTTTCTATGCGCTTGAGTAAATCAACACCGATTTCCCGATGCGCCATTTCCCGTCCACGGTAACGCAAGGTGATTTTGGTCTTGTCACCTTCGTTAAGGAACTTGGTTAAACTTCGCAGCTTAACTTGGTAATCGCCCTCATCGGTTCCAGGTCTGAATTTAATTTCTTTAACCTGAATCTGCTTTTGTTTCTTTTTGGCAACGGCGAGTTTTTTGTTTAACTCGAATTGGTATTTACCGTAGTTCATCACCTTGCAAACCGGGGGATCCGCGTTCGGCGATATTTCTACTAAATCCAAATCTGCAGCGTATGCAATCTGTTTGGCTTCATCTAACGATATAATGCCCAACGCCTCACCATCCGCCCCTGTCACTCTCACTCGTCTAGCAGTGATTGCGTCATTCAGGCGCGTTTCATCTTTTTTAGCAGCGATATCCTAATCCTCCAAAATCATTCATTTTCTGTCTGCAATCTCTTGTTTTAGCCGTTCGGTAAAATCACGGATAGTCAGACTACCTAAGTCATCACCTTTTTGCGTACGTACCGTCATACGTTGTTCTTCTAATTCTTTGTCACCAATGATGACAAGATACGGCACACGCTGCATGGAATGCTCGCGGATTTTAAACCCGATCTTCTCATTTCTCAAGTCAATTTTTGCCCTGATGCCTTGTTTTTCAAGGTCTAGCATGACTTTAGAAGCGTATTCGCTGTGCTTGTCGGTAATATTAAGTACCACCACCTGTACCGGTGACAGCCACAGCGGGAAAGTCCCGGCATGTTGCTCAATCAAAATACCGATAAAGCGTTCTAATGAACCTAATATTGCCCGGTGCAACATGACCGGCACTTGCCGCGAGCCGTCTTCAGCGATATAAGTCGCATCAAGCCTGCCCGGCATCGAAAAATCGACCTGAATGGTACCGCATTGCCAAACCCGGCCGATGCAGTCTTTCAATGAGAATTCAATTTTAGGCCCGTAAAAAGCGCCTTCGCCCGGTTGCAAATCCCATTTCAAGCCTTTGGTATTCAGCGCCAGTTCCAGAGCATTTTCAGCCTTGTCCCAAACCGAATCATCACCAACCCGGTTTTCAGGGCGGGTCGACAACTTAATGATGACTTCTTCAAAACCGAAATCTTTGTAAACATCGAACAACATGTCGATAAAAGTCGACACTTCATCCTGAATTTGGCCTTCGGTGCAGAAGATATGTGCATCATCCTGGACAAAATTCCGAACCCGCATCAAACCATGCAAGGTGCCGGACGGCTCGTTGCGATGGCAGGAGCCAAATTCTGCAAGGCGAACAGGCAAATCACGGTAGCTTTTAAGGCCTTGATTATAAATCTGCACATGGCAAGGGCAGTTCATCGGTTTGATCGCGTAATCACGATGCTCCGAATGCGTGGTAAAGATCATTTCACCGAATTTTTCCCAGTGCCCTGATTTTTCCCACAGCGAACGATCAACTACTTGTGGCGTTCTAACTTCGCCGTAACCGTTTACGCGCAGCTTTTCGCGGATGTATTGCTCAACCTGCTGATAAATGACCCAGCCCTTTTCGTGCCAGAACACCATACCGGGCGCTTCTTCCTGAGAATGAAACAAATCCAGTGTTTTCGCCAGCTTACGATGGTCACGCTTTTCCGCTTCCTCCAGCCGATGCAGATAAGCCTGCAATTCTTTTTTATCAGCCCAAGCCGTACCGTAAATGCGCTGCAGCATTTCGTTGTCGGAATTGCCGCGCCAATAGGCTCCTGCAATCTTCATCAACTTAAAGGCTTTTAACTTGCCGGTGCTGGGTACGTGAGGGCCGCGACATAAATCGGTAAAGCCGCCCTGCTGATACAACGACAAATCTTCATTGGCGGGAATGGATTCGATGATTTCGGCTTTATAAGCCTCGCCTAAATCTCTGAAAAATTTGACGGCTTCATCACGCGATAACACCGAACGCTGAACAGGCAAATCTTCGGCAACCAGTTGCTCCATCTTTTTTTCAATGGCAATCAAATCATCCGGCGTAAAAGCCCGCTCGTAGGAGAAATCGTAAAAAAAGCCGTTTTCAATGACCGGCCCGATAGTGACTTGTGCGGAAGGAAATAACTGTTTGACGGCCTGAGCCAACAGATGCGCGGTAGAATGACGGATAACGTCAATGCCGTCTTCATCTTTTGTGGTAATTAGTTGCAGCGTGGCATCCTGATCAACGAGCGTACTGGCATCAACCAGATTACCGTTCACTTTGCCTGCCAAGGTCGCCTTAGCTAACCCCGAACCGATAGACTGCGCAACATCCATTACCGTTACAGCGTGGTCGTATTCTCGCTTGGAGCCATCAGGAAGAGTAATTACCGGCATTTTTATCTGTATTTTAGTGTCTACAATAAAAAAAGCACTGCGATGCAGTGCTTTAGTATTTGGTAGGCACGAGTGGACTCGAACCACCGACCCCCACCATGTCAAGGTGGTGCTCTAACCAACTGAGCTACGCGCCTGAAGCTTATTCAACTTCGAGCCCGCTATTATACTCACAGAATTTTTTAACGCAACTTAAAAAACCACCTAATTAATATATTGCACCCTGCCCTACCCGGTCGATTTTCGTGTCAAGCGACACCGCAACAGCGTTTAAACTTTTTACCGCTACCGCAGGAACATGGCGCATTCTTGCCCAGATTAGTCTGCGATCCAACCTTACCAATTGACTTAGGCTATTTCCGTGAACCCATATACCGAAACAAGTAAAATAAACGCCTATTT
>JBLRXA010000227.1:0-3126 GCA_047920955.1 Methylobacter sp.
GCCTAAAGCGGCAATTTTATAAGTTGCTCAAGTTATTTCGTGCTCGTTCCTTAGTGGTTTTGGTCGGCATCGGCGCGGTGATGTTGGGTTATCCGCTGGCCGATGGCGTTGCCGCCATTGTGGTCGCGTTGATGGTCGCTAAAATCGGTTTGAATCTGGTGCTTGAAAGCATAAAAGAGCTGGTCGATACCTCGTTGCCGCCGGCATTGGTTGCCGAAATCAGAACGGCGATTAACGCCATTGACGGTGTTGAAGGTATCCATTTGTTGCGCACACGGCACATGGGCGAAGATGCGCTGATTGATGCGCATATCGTCGTCGATCCGCGTATTACCGTGTCCGAAGGCCACATGATCGGCGACATCGTCCGCGATGATTTAATCAAGCGTTTTGACGATGTGATGGACGTGCTGGTGCATGTCGATCCTGAAGACGACGAAAGTTTGCAGGAGCAATCCCGGCCGCTGTCTCGCGGTGAAGTACGGCGCTTATTGGAGCGTTATCTGGCCGATTTTAAGATGGTCATTGACGATTTTAGGATCCATTATCTGGACGGCCAGATTGAAGTGGAAGTGATTTTGCCTTTTTCCGTGGGCGAATCGCCGAAACGCTTAGCGGCGATAAAAAAACAATGCCGGCTGATGTCGGCTGAGATTAAAAAAATCGATCATGTGTTTTTGTTTTTTAAGGTTTAATGGGGCGTAATTTATGGCAGTAGGGCATTGCAGTTTTCCAACCATGTATCCGGTCGCAGGCATTACGCTGGGCACCGCCAATGCAGGTATCAAGCAAACGGTCAGGGATGATATTTTGGTGATTCAAATGCCGGAACATTCGACCTGTGCGGCGGTATTTACCCAAAACGCCTTTTGTGCGGCGCCCGTACACGTCGCCAAAGCGAATCTGGCGCAAAATCCGCGATGGTTGCTGATTAATTCCGGCAATGCTAACGCCGGTACCGGCGAGCAAGGCATGGCCGATGCTTTGGCGACCTGCGCCGATTTGGCCGCCGTGGTCGAGGCTGCGGCAAACCAAGTGCTGCCTTTTTCCACCGGCGTCATCGGTCAATCGCTGCCGGTGGGCAAAATCAAAGCCGCACTGCGCGAAGCGGTCAGCAATCTGGATGCCGTCAACTGGGACAAAGCCGCCCAGGCAATTATGACCACCGACACCTTCCCGAAAGGCGTGTCCAAAGTCATCGAAATTGACGGCCAAACCATCACCATCAACGGCATTTCCAAAGGCGCGGGTATGATTCAGCCCAATATGGCGACCATGTTGGGCTTTATCGCCACCGACGCGAAAATCGAGCAAGCCTTGTTGCAGGCATGTCTGGCGCTGGCCGTCGAGCAATCATTCAACCGTATCACCGTCGATGGCGACACCTCGACCAATGATGCCTGCGTATTGATGGCCAGCGGCTGTTCGCAAGCGCCCGAAATCAAACAAGACAGCGAACATTATCAAATTTTTGCCGATGCGGTGATGAGCGTGTGCAAGCAACTGGCGGAAGCGATTGTCAGGGACGGCGAGGGCGCAACCAAGCTAATGCGCATTGTGGTTGAACAGGCCTTGAGCGATGACGAAGCGGTGCGCGTCGGCAAAACCATCGCCCATTCGCCGCTAGTGAAAACCGCCTTTTTCGCCAGCGACCCGAATTGGGGCCGGATACTGGCGGCAGTCGGTCGCGCCGGCGTTGAGAACATGGTACTGGAAGACGTGCAGCTGTATCTGGATGATGTCTGCATCGTCAGAAACGGCGGCAGAGCCGATGATTACACCGAGGAAGCCGGGCAAAAAGTGATGGATCGGGAAGAAATCACCGTAACCGTTAAACTTGGCCGGGGCAGGGCGGTGCAAGAAGTGTTGACCTGCGATTTGTCCTACGAGTATGTAAAAATTAATGCCGAATATAGGACTTAAAAACGGTAGGGTACGCTGTGCGTACCCTTATTTTGCAATGCGACAGTCGATAAGGTACGCACAGCGTACCCTACACGTTTTAGCTTTAAAACCCGCGCGAGGCGCTGTTTAGCCGATGAACCCACTCCAAGTCGCTGTAGGCGTGGTCAAAAACCCGGCGGGCGACATCCTGATTTCTTTGCGCCATGCCGCTTTGCATCAAGGCGGTTTGTGGGAATTTCCCGGCGGCAAAATCGAAGCCTCGGAAACGGCCGAGCAAGCACTGGCGCGAGAACTGAAAGAAGAACTTAATATCACGGTAAGCACCGCCACGCCGCTGATTACCATTAAACACGCCTATCCCGACCTGTCCGTACAACTCAATGTTTTCTTGGTCGAGCGGTTTTCAGGCAAAGCCAAAAGCTTGGAAGGCCAACCGT
Source organism: Methylobacter sp. (assembly GCA_047920955.1). Lineage (GTDB taxonomy): Bacteria > Pseudomonadota > Gammaproteobacteria > Methylococcales > Methylomonadaceae > Methylobacter_A. Next base: position 2,343 of record JBLRXA010000227.1, read on the forward strand.
TCAAGTGGGTGTCCCCAGCTGAGTTAAAACATTACGCATTTCCCGCCGCCAACCAGCCGATTATCACTGCCGCTCGTTTGCCGCCGTATTACGCAATTTTGGATGATACCGATGAAGCGATGTTATTGCCGAACTTGCAAAAGCTCTTGAACCGGGGCGTCAAGCTGATTCAGGCGCGCTTAAAAAACCTGCCGCCCGCTGTGGTGGCAAGATTCATCGAACAGGCTTATCCTTTGTGCCAACAGCAGCAGGCGCTGTTGCTAATGAATTCCGCTGTTGATTATCCGGCGCAAATAGACGGCATCCATTTGACCAGCCAGCATTTAATGGCTCTGACCAAACGCCCCGAAAATTGCCAGTGGCTGGCGGCCTCATGCCACAACCTTGAACAACTGCAACAGGCGCAAAATATAGGCGTCGATTTTGCCGTGCTGGCGCCGGTGTTGGCAACGCAAACTCATCCAGGCGCTAAGGCCTTGGGTTGGGCGCAATTTGCCGATTGGCTTGCTCAAGTCAATCTGCCGGTTTATGCCTTGGGCGGCATGACTGAATCCTGTTTGGCCACGGCGCGGCAAAATGGTGGGCAAGGCATAGCGGCAATCAGGGCTTTTCTTAACATCATCTCTTAACTATAAAAACTTCGCATAACGTTTATCAGCCTTATGTAGAAAAGCCCCGGCGGATAATAGGAAAAGGCATTGATTTTCAATAAATTAGATTTTTCTATGCTGGGTGTTGATTTTAAATAATGTCCCTTACGCACAAACACACGCCCCATACTGAT
>JBLRXA010000228.1:0-2979 GCA_047920955.1 Methylobacter sp.
GCCGCGCACGTCCCGCATGGCATTGCCAACCAGTAAAATAAGCCCATGGCCCATTCACGCTTGTTTTTTGCCTTATGGCCTGACCCTGAAACCCGGCAAACGCTGGCGGATTTAAGCCAAAACATCGCCGTCAACGGCTGCGCCTTTGTGCAGCCGCACAATTTCCATGTGACGCTGGTGTTTTTAGGTTGCGCTGACGCATCGGCGATTAAACAGGCGGCCTGTGGGATTACTGCGCCACCTTTTACCTTGAGCTTCGGGCGTTTAAGTTATTGGCAAAAACCGCGTATTTTATGCCTGACCAGCCCGCAAACTGTACCGGAGGCCGCGCTGGCATTAACCGGCGCACTGGAAATGGCGGCGGCACAGTGCGGCCTGCGCACCGATACCCGGCCTTATACCCCGCACATTACGCTGGCCCGACATGCAGGCTATGTGCCCGAAACCACTATTGAGCCGCTGATCTGGCGCGCCGAATCATTTTGTCTGGTTGAATCCTGTAGCGAAGCCGATGGCGTCCATTATCGGGTGATAGAACAATGGCCGTTAACGAACCCCGCCGCTAATTCCGCTCAATCTCTTTGATTTCGCTGATAAAACTGCCGTGCCCCAGACGAGTTTGCACGGTATCGCCGGGCTTAAGTTGTTCGCTAGAACGAATAAGCGTCCCCGAATCCGGCTGGATAACTAGCGCATAACCCCGGTTCAGCGTGGCCAACGGGCTAACGGCCTGCAAAGTTTGGCTGGCATTTAACAAGCGCTGGCTAGACTGCTCCAGCTTATGCGCCGTTGCCGCAACCAGGCGCTGGCGCAGATAGTCTTGCCGTTGTTGATGGCTACTGATCATCAGCGCCGGATTGAATTGCCATAATGTGGCTGTTTTGGCCTCAATCACGCCAGCTTTGTGCTGTAGTCTGCCACGCATGGCCAATTTAAGCCTATTTTCAAGCTCATCCAGTCGTTGCGCATTTCTGAGCAGTTTTTGGCCGGGATGTTGCTGTTGCAAACGCTGAACGAGCCAATCCAGCGTCTGCTGTTTTTGGTTCAACTTACGTTGCATTTGCTGTTGCAACCGCGCTTCCAAATGTTCAAAACGGGACAGCCAATGTTGCTGGTCGGGGCTGGCGTGTTCAGCTGCCGCCGACGGCGTTGCCGCACGCAAATCGGCGACAAAATCGGCAATGGTGACATCGGTTTCATGCCCGACCGCTGAAATGATCGGAATGTCGCTGGCATAAATTGCCCTGGCAACCAGCTCTTCATTGAACGCCCACAGGTCTTCCAGCGAACCGCCGCCCCGTCCGAGAATAATAATGTCGCAGTGCTTATGCTGGTTAGCCAGCACTATTGCCTTGGCAATCTCATGTTTGGCGTTATCGCCCTGCACCGCAACCGGATAAATAATCACCGGTATCGCCGCAAAACGCCTTCGCAACACGGTCAATATATCTCTGATAGCCGCACCCGATGGCGAAGTGATCACGCCAATCGCGCTTGGCAGCACTGGCAGGCTACGTTTGTGCGCGGCATCAAACAAGCCCTGTTCCGACAGCTTCAGCTTCAGCGCATCAAAAGCGCGCCGTAACGCGCCATTCCCGGCTTCTTCAATCTGCTCGACAATCAGCTGATAATCGCCACGGGGCTCGTACAGGCTGACTTGCGCCTTGACCACGACCTGTTTGCCATTTTCCGGCTTAAAACCCAACCGGCGCTGCTGAGTACGGAACATTGCGCAACGCACCTGGGCATTGGCATCCTTCAAGGTAAAGTAAATATGCCCTGATGACGGTTGCGCTATATTGGATAACTCGCCTTCAACCAAAACCGATAGAAAATGCTCGGCGAGTAATTGGCTGGTAGCGCGGTTAAGCTGGGTGACGGTGATAATGTTGCGCTGTGTGTTTGATACGGAGGTCATGAAAATGCTGCAGTTAAGTTAGGTGATTTCCGAAAAATAATATCCCCTAAAATCTCGGTCTGTAGAAAAACAGAGTCCACGAACATCACGAAAGCCACGAAAAAAAAGCAGCGAAAATAATAGCATTGCTTATTTTCGTTTTTTTCGTGGCTTTTGTGGGCAATTATTGGGTGCTATATAAATCTACCGTTTCAAGTTAATCACAATGCCCGCGCCATCAACCGATTGCTGTTTATCAGCTTCTAGTTCCTGCGACATTAACATTTGCCCATCAAGGGACAGAGCCTGTGATGTTTCCTTTTTCGAGGAAAATATATTAGATGATTCTCGCTGGACAGATTTGTTGTGTTCGGGCTTTAGCCAAGTTTTTTCCGGCAATTTAAACGGAACAGAAAGATCAAGTGTTTTTTGAAATTTAGGCTCTTCACTCTCACTGCTGTCGACACTGGGTACGACATTTTTAGTTTTGGCCTTTTTCTGTTTTGAGTTAATGGGCGTCCCTTTGTCTTTGGGCCGGCCTTCTTTTGCTGTAACAGCCTCCGCCGGTTTTTCCACCAACGGATCGCCATTAAACCCGCTTAAAAAAAACCATGAAACCGTCGCAATAGCCCATAAAAATAGGCGGTAAGTGTTCATTTTTTTGCCTCTCTGTGTCTGCCAAATATTGTAGCTGCCCGTTCTACGCGCTACGCAAAAACGAAGCAGTACCTTATTTATTTTAGACCAAGCCGCCAAAATTAGAACATTTCGACAGCTTGATTAACCCGGCGCCTACTATTTTCCTAAACGCCGTTCAGTGTCCAACACTAATTGCGTGGTCTTCAACACGCTATCGGGATTCAGGCTCATCGAATCGATACCGATTTCGACCAAAAATTCCGCCATCTCTGGATAATCCGACGGTGCCTGCCCGCACAAACCGCAATGTTTGCCGTTACGCCGCGCACCCTCAACGGCCAGACGGATCATGTCCTTAACGCCGGGATCACGTTCGTCAAAGTCTTCGGCAAGAATCGCCGAATCGCGATCAACGCCCAAGGTCAACTGGGTCAAGTCATTGG
>JBLRXA010000229.1:0-2652 GCA_047920955.1 Methylobacter sp.
CCATATCAGGCAATAGATGATCGGCATTTTCGGCGGCACTTTCGATCCGGTTCATTACGGGCATTTGCGTTCGGCGCTTGAGGTTAAGGACATTTTTGGGCTGGATGAAGTCCGTTTGATTCCCTGCGCTATGCCGCCGCATCGCGGACAGCCTTTAGCCTCTGCAAAGATGCGTTTGCAGATGTTGGCATTGGCGGTAAAAAATCAACCAAGTCTAAAAATCGACAGCCGTGAGCTGGACCGATATGAGCAGCTGCAAACGCCGTCGTATATGGTCGATACGCTAAAGTCGCTACGCCAAGAATTCCCCAATGAGCCCTTGCTGTTGTTTATCGGCACTGACGCGTTCAAACATCTGACCGGCTGGCATCAATGGCAGCAGTTATTCGATTATGCGCACATTGTGGTATTGACCCGACCAGGCTTTGTCATAGAGCAACCCGATGATTTTTTTAAGGTCAGGCTGGCGGGCGATATTAATGAGCTGGCGCAGGCTATAGCGGGGAAATTATATTTTCAGCAAATCACCCAATTGGATATTTCAGCCACCGCAATCAGGAACATAATTGCGCAAAAGGAAAATCCGGGTTTTTTATTACCCGATGCTGTCATAGAATACATCAAGCAAAACCAGCTTTACGGGACACATTGATCCCATTTTTGGTGGTGGGTTAAACCTGTAATGACAGTTGATAAATTGGAGTGCAAACCTTGGTTTGCACCCGTACAAGCCGAGGCTTGTACTCCAACCACCCGATTTAGCCCACTACCCCATTTTTATACTAGGAATTTGAATGCAAGCAGAACAGATATTGAAAATTGTCCAGGACGTGTTGGATGAACGCAAAGGGCAAGCCATCACGACACTTGATGTCCGGGGCAAAACCAGTTTTACCGATTATATGGTAGTTGTTACCGGGACGTCAGACCGGCACTTGAAGTCGTTATGCGAATACGTAGCCGAGAAGTTAAAAGAAAGCGGCGTCAGACCCTTAGGCATGGAAGGCGATTTAGGTTCGGACTGGGTTTTGCTGGATATCGGCGATGTGATTGTCCATGCGATGAACGCCCAAGCGCGCGAGTTTTATCAGCTGGAAAAATTATGGTCGGTTGAAGGCGTTAAAGAAGGCGAGCTGAAAGCGGGCTAAACGGATAGAAAAGGCGCAAGGCAAAAGCTGAAGATAATCATTTTTTGCCTTGTGTCGTGGTTTTAATTTTTGTTGTTCAACAAAGATTTCAAGTCGGCAAAGGGGTTGTGCGTGGCGGTCGCAGCAGTTGATTTAGCAGTTGCCGCGCCGCCAAAGCGGGTTTCTTCGTAGCGCGAATGCTCATTGTCATGGCAATACAGACACAATAATTCCCAGTTGCTGCCGTCGGACGGATTGTCATCATGGTTGTGGTTTTTATGATGCACGGTCAATTCGGTCAAGTTTTTATGGTCGAATTCACGCGCGCAACGGCCGCACACCCACGGGTATAATTTAAGTGCCTGGCCGCGATAAGATTGCTCCCTGAGTTCCTGGTTGCGCCGTGCGTCGGTGACGATTTGATTCAGCTTGGTTTTATCGGGTTGGTTTCTTTTGATGGTCATAACAATGTCTTCTGTAAAGTGCGTTGATGCGATTAAGCCAGGCTAAATTTTAACAGAAAAATTGCAAAGGTTGGCGGTCAACCTTGTTAGAGGTGATGAGTGGATAAACGAACATTTACCAACCGACTGGTGGTTCTCGATACCGAAACCACCGGTTTAAATCCGCAGGAAGGGCATCGGATTATCGAAATCGGCTGCGTCGAGCTGGTTAATCGCCGCCTGACCGGCAAGCGTTTTCATGTCTATATCAATCCCGAACGGACAATTGATGCAGGGGCTATTGAAGTGCATGGCATCACCAATCAATTTTTGGAAGACAAGCCGGTTTTTGCCGGTATTGCTGATGATTTTATTGCCTTTATTAAAGGCGCCGAACTGGTCATTCATAATGCGCCGTTTGATGTCGGCTTTATTAATTATGAGTTTTCGCGGCTGAACAAGCAGGCCGGAACGGTCGCTGATTACAGTAAAGTGTTTGACACGCTGACCTATGCCAGAAAAAAACATCCGGGGCAGCGTAACAGCCTGGATGCCTTGTGTAAGCGTTATAGCATCGACAACAGCCATCGCGATTTGCACGGCGCGTTGCTGGATGCTGAAATTCTGGCTGATGTATTTTTGTTGATGACTGGCGGCCAGTCTTCGTTGCTGGATGAAGGGCAGGAAAGCCGCGAGCAGTCGGTGGTGACTAGCGAAGTGAACTATTTGTCAGCAGATCGCCCCGCGTTAAAAGTCATTCGTTGTACCGAGCCGGAATTAAACGAACATCAACAGCGGCTGGAGGCGATTGAAAAAGCGGCGGGTAGTTGCCTTTGGCAGGATTTCCGGATGTAGAAAACAGAGTCCACGCTTATCACGAAAGGCACGAAAATTTCGTGTTTTCCGTGCCTTTCGTGGACAATTATTTAAAGGTTATTCTTTTTCAGGAAATGGCCTTATTCATCGGTTTTTGGCTTTGCCCGTCTGGATGTTGAACCGACCCTTTTTTTGGTTTTGTCGGCCTTTTTACCGCCATCATCGGCTTTTGCCGATTTTTTAGCCGCTTCGCCCATTTTCGATAT
>JBLRXA010000230.1:0-2627 GCA_047920955.1 Methylobacter sp.
CGTGTATTTGCGGGTATTGATCCGCTGAATGCGGGCATCAAGCCCCTTTGTCAGCGCATTACTGAAGTTTTCGGCAGCGGAAAAACACTGGTCGATGCTTATTGTCAGTTCGTCAAAGTAGCCCTGGCTGGAGAGTTCCAATGTCGCCGGTTTGATGATTTTTTCTTCAACTAAATTAACGACTTTGCCGGTGTCATCAGCCATTTTTAAACTGTCGGCGCGTAACGCTCCGTCGGCATCGGAGATTTTTGCAACGCTTTCTTCTACCAGCGTCTGACTTTTACGCAGCGTCCCAAGCAATTGCTGAAGAACCGCCGCCTCTTCAGGTTTAATGCTTTTTTGCGCCAGTATATTGGCGCCTTTCGCTCTCAACAGCCCCAATAATTCCGTCATGTCCGGAAGCTGGTTAATCGATATCGACATCATGTAATAAGTATCGACATCAGGATCCAAGGCCAGGTAAGAAGCATCGCTTAATTTACGGTTAAACGCGAATATTTCCTCAATCAAAGCGGTATGACGAGCCACGCCGGTTTTGGCATCCAACCCGCTGGCTGTAGCCGCCAGTTGCTCCCAATCGCTACGCACGGTTTTCCAGGACTCGGTCAGACCCAGCGTTGACAACCGGCTGTCAACGCCGTCAACCGCTTTGATCTGCTCGTTGACCTCTTTGCGTTTGGCTTGCCATTTACCGGCACTGCCCGTGTCGCCCGATAACACCATACCGGCAAGACCGCGGTGCTGTTGAATGAGCTGCACCAGTTTCGTGGTTTCGAGCAGGTACTCGACACCCAGTTTCTCATTATCCGCAACCGCCACTTCTTCGTTGGCGCGCGTTACCAATAACGCGCACGGTACCGCAAACATCATCACCGCCAGCATCACCAATATCATAATTTTTTGCCAAAGCTTGATATTGCTTAACAACGCCTTGATTTTTCCCTGCTTGAAGGGATCCTTGATACGCCCGGCATTGATATCGGCATACAGCCTGCTTGCCTCGTCGACCTGAGCGCGCGAAGGCTTGAAGCGTAATGAGCGGTAACCCACGATGTGTCCATTATCGATAATCGCAGACACATGGGCATCGACCCAGTAATAGTCGCCGTTTTTACACCGGTTTTTGACGCGGCCGTTCCAGGTGCGACCGGTCTTAACCGTCTCCCACAATGATCTGTATGCTTGCGGCGGCATATCCGGGTGCCGAACAATATTGTGGCTCCGCCCAATCAATTCCTATTCGGCGAAACCGCTAATGTTGACAAAGGCCGGACTGACGCTGGTTATAACGCCTTTTAAATCGGTAGTAGAGACCAGTTGGTCGTCTTCTGAAAAGTGGACTTCGTTTTGGGTTATCGGTTGGTTATTTTTCATGGCTGTTTATTCTCTTTATTCTTGAGCTATGGATTGTGTTTTTAAGCTGCGTTCTTATTGCCGTCGACGTTGGACGCCTGGCTGTGTTACATCGATTGCTATTTTTAAGCCGCTCCGGCCTCGGAATCCTGAAAAAGGAAACGCCATTATTGCCTTGCTAAGGCGGGTTCATACCTTATTGCGGGACGGGAGTTGCACCCCCGCCCCTACCGTTTTCGATAACTATTGCCATATCGTCATCGGTCAAACGTTTCGGACGGGGTTGCAAACCCCAAGTATTGACTTCGTCTGAAACGTTTTTACATAGGAAAATCCCCGGCGTCCAGTCTGAACTAACCGAGCTATGCCCACAATCGGGTAAACCCGATTTCCGATAAGGATTGTCTTACGCAGGCGCGGGTGGTTTGTTGTAAGGCGAAGCCTACACTAAGCAAGACTGCAATCCCCGGCCCGCTCCTGATGCCTGCCCCCCCTATTTTCCAAAGCGGACGCATCTCACCCAACCTGTGCCACGTCGGTGGCCGAATTGCCGGAACCCATCGAAACCAGTGCCTCCATGTCATCCATCGACAGCACATGCTGGATGTTCAGGATGATGACAAACTTGCCGTTGATTTTGCCCATGCCGGCAATAAAGTCGGCGCGGATATTGGCGCCGAAGCTGGGCGCCGCTTCAATTTCGCTGGCCGGAATCTCCAGCACCGCGTTCACCGCATCCACCATCACGCCCACGCTCTGGGTTTCCTCGCCCAAGGCCACTTCGATGATGATGATGCAGTTGCGGCGGCCTATCGCAGTGGCCTGCTTGCCGAAACGCACGGTCAGGTCGATGACCGGCACCACCGCGCCCCGCAAGTTGATGACGCCACGGATAAAATCCGGCATACGCGGCACCTCGGTGAGCTGGCCGTATTGGATGATTTCCTTGATACGCAGGATGCCAATGGCGTAGGTTTCGCCGCTCAACATAAAGGTCAGGTATTGCTGCTGTTCTTCCAGGCCATGACCGTCGGCCACCTGTGCCGTCTGTGTTAATGTATTCATGCCCGCCCCCTAAAACCTGACGAATTCGGCTTCGTTAGGCGCTTGCTGTACCGCCGCCATCCTTTTAATTGCGGGCTTTAAAGGCTTTGTTTTTGCAGGCGAAACCGCCCCGGACAGGGCCTCGCCAACGATGAAGAAGCCCATCAATTCTTGCAATTGCGCCGCCTGCCCGCTCATCTCTTCCGAGGTCGCGGCCAATTCTTCCGACG
>JBLRXA010000231.1:0-2588 GCA_047920955.1 Methylobacter sp.
GAATCGGCATTGATGAGCGCGATTCTTATCAGGAGCTGGTGCATTTTGTCGCGACGGTTGCCGATGCCGGTTGCGAAAGCTTTATTATCCATGCCAGAAAAGCTTGGTTAAGCGGCCTATCGCCCAAGCAAAACCGCGATGTTCCGCCGTTGCGCTACGATCTAGTCTATCAAATCAAACAGGATTTTCCTGAGCTTGAAATCATCCTGAACGGCGGCATCACCACATTGGATCAGGCCGAAGCTGTTTTGCTGCATGTTGACGGGGTCATGATAGGCCGGGAGGCTTATCACAATCCTTATCTATTGGCCGATGTGGATCGGCGATTTTATGGCGAGTCCAAAGAACCCCGGTCAAGGGCAATGATTATGGAATTATTAATCCCCTACATTCAACAGCAACTTGAGCGTAACGATGGCATTCGTTTAAACAGTATATCCCGACATATTTTGGGACTTTTTCATGCTGAACCGGGTGCCAGGGCTTGGCGCCGACATCTGAGCGAAAATGCCTGCAAACCCGGCGCCGACATCAATGTTATTTTGGACGCTTTAAAATTCGGATTGCCGGACGGGGCATGCAGCCCTGTTCGAAACGTTTTTCGTCCGTTAAATGTAACCACTTAGCTCAGCCATCGCAGAAACGTTAGGAACGGGGTTGCAAACCCCGTCCCGCTAGAAAGCTTCGAACGAAAGCGCTTAGGTAATTAGCGAAGCTTTAAAAGCCAATACTCAATGCTGTATACTGACCGACTATTTTTATTACTGAGATTGAGACTATGGAACAGCATTTTGCCGGGATTATCGAAGCAGTCGGTGAAGATTTAAATCGCGAAGGCCTGATCGATACACCAAAACGCGCCGCCAAGGCTTTCAAGTTTTTAAACAACGGCTACGAAAAAACGCTGGAAGAAGTGCTTAACGGCGCTATTTTTAACGCCGATACCGAAGACATGGTCATCGTGAAAGATATTGAACTGTATTCTTTATGCGAGCATCATTTACTGCCGTTTATCGGCAAATGTCATGTGGGTTATCTGCCCCAAGGTAAGGTGATGGGCTTATCCAAAGTAGCCCGCGTTATCGATATGTACGCACGTCGCCTGCAAATTCAGGAAAAACTGACCAAGCAAATAGCCGATGCGATTGAACTGGCAACCGGCGCCCGAGGCGTGGCGGTAGTTATTGAAGCCAAGCATTTGTGCATGATGATGCGCGGTGTTGAAAAGCAAAACTCGGTGATGACAACGTCAGTGATGACCGGAATTTTCCGTAAGGAAATCAGCACCCGGTCGGAATTTTTAAATCTGATCAACCGATAAAGCCCCAATGACAGCAAAAAAAACCGCTGTATTACTGGCAAACCTGGGTTCGCCTACTGCACCGACACCCAAAGCGGTCAGGCGGTTTCTCAAAGCGTTTCTTTGGGATCCCCGCGTCGTCAACCTGCCCAGGCCGTTGTGGTGGGTGATACTGCATTTTTTTGTACTGCCTTTTCGCCCCCGAAAATCGGCCTTAGCCTATCGCAAAATCTGGGATGAGAAAGGTTCGCCATTAATTTTTCTGACCTTGCAATTGGCCGAACGGGTTGCCGATAAGCTCAATGCCAAGGACGTAACAACCCGGGCGGTAATGCGCTACGGCGAGCCATCGATAGCAAAACAGTTAACAGCCTTCAAAAAGGCAGGTATCGATAACTTGATCATCCTGCCGTTGTACCCGCAATATTCCTCGACCACCACCGCATCCATCTATGATGACGTGATTAAGGAACTCAATCAGTGGCGACATCTGCCCAACATTCAATTTATCAGCGATTATCACCAGCACAGCCATTATATTGCTGCGGTTGCAGAATCCATAGAGCAACACTGGCTGGAACACGGCAAAAACCAGCTGTTATTGATGTCTTTTCACGGTTTGCCCGAGCAACTGACGCAATGGGGCGACCCGTATTTTCACCAGTGCCATAAAACCGCAGCCTTGATTGCCGGGAAATTGGGCATTGACCAAAAACAATGGATGATCGTGTTCCAATCGCGGTTCGGCAAGGCGCAATGGCTAAAGCCTTATTGCGTAGACACCTTACAACAGCTTCCCGGACAAGGCATTAAGACCATAGATATTGTCTGTCCCGGGTTTGCGGTGGATTGCCTGGAAACGCTGGAAGAAATAGCCATGGAAAACAAGGCCGTTTTTATGGCGTCCGGCGGCGCGGAGTATCGTTATATATCGGCGCTGAATGATTCAGAAACGCATGTTGCTGCTATAGTTAATCTGATTGAACAGAAGCTTTAACCACTGGCGTGCAGGCTCTGCCTGCAAGTACAAGCAAAGCTTGCACTCCCGTTGAAATAAAACTTTTAGTGATGCAAACAGCGAAGCAAAAGGCTGAAAAAATGAAACCAACACTGTTACAAAGCTGGCAAGATAGCCACTGGCCGACCATCAAATCCAGCAAACCTCTGGAAACCGGCGATGGTGTGATCGACCAAAGAACCTTCAATACGATTGAAGTCGATCAGCTATTCGACGCCGTCAATCACGCCTCAACGATTGCCGGGCAAGCGGTGTTATTTCGTTCGTTAA
>JBLRXA010000232.1:0-2412 GCA_047920955.1 Methylobacter sp.
ACAACTTGAATATAAGTCGATAGCGACGCAAGGCGTGTTTATAGAGGTCAACGAGGCATGCAGTACCCAAGCTTGTTCGTGTTGCGGGAGTATTTCCGCCAACAGTCCGAAAGGTAGGGCAGGGCTTGGAATAAGAGAATGGGGGTGTCCTGACTGTGGGACGACGCATGATAGAGATATTAATGCCGCCAAGAACATTCTCCGATTGGGGCATCAATCGCTAGCGGTAGGAATCCCCGTTCTTTAGGGCGGGGAGGATGTCAAAGGGACTACCGCATTTCGACAGCCTAAAGGCCATTTTTAACGAAAATCAGGTTTAACGCTTGATCCAATTAAGATCATGGGGTGTTTCGCACAGGCACAGGCCGGTTTGCAGAGAAGGCCAAAGCACCGGTTAAAACCGAGCATCAAGCCTTTTTATGGCCATTGATTATTTTCTAAGCAATTGAACAGAAAAGAAAAATAATTGCTGTCTGAAATTTGCCCAATGTAACAAAACTGTAATAAAAACCGTCAGTAAGGCGACTTAAAAAGTATTTTTCCACAGAGTTATCCACAGCTTTTGTGGGTAACTCAAATAGTCTAAATCCTAGAGTGACTTAGCTCTAAAACATCAAAAATAATTCACCACTTATGGCTAAGTTGCAAAATGACGACGGGTTGATTTTCAGGGTTGCGCTTGCCGTACCCTTGTACCGCTTATTTGACTATTTGCCGCCGGAATCGTTGACCCCGGCCAGTGTCAAACCCGGTGTGCGCCTGGAAGTGCCTTTTCGCAACAGCAAGAAAATCGCCTTTCTGGTCGAGTGCGTCCGTCATAGCGACATAGACACCAGCAAGCTAAAACGCGTGGAACGGATACTGGACGACAAACCGCTGCTATCGGCAAAAGACTTGGCGCTGCTACATTGGGCCAGCGGCTATTATCATCATCCTTTGGGCGAAGTGTTCAGCGCGGCCTTCCCGGTGGCCTTACGCCTAGGCAAAGCTGCTGTGATCCAGAGCGAAAAACGCTATGCCTTGACCGAAGCGGGCAGGGCGCTGGATAGCGCCGTATTAAAGCGCTCGCCGAAACAACAAAGCGTGTTGCAAAAGTTCCAGTCACAGCTAGGCAGCTGGTCTGAAACCGAACTGTCGGCATGGAACGGCAATTGGCGCGCTTCGGTCAAACAGTTGATCGACAAGTCGCTGCTGCAACCGGTCGCGGCCGAGTTCGGCAAAAACCGCAGTGAGCCGGTCATCAAAAACAACGCCCTACAGTGCAATCCGGCACAGCAGGCGGCCATCGATACCGTTTGCGGCAATCTCGGTCAGTTTGGTGTTTTCTTGCTCGAAGGCGTCACCGGCAGCGGCAAAACCGAAGTGTATATGCAGATTATCCGCACGGTGTTGGAGCGCGGCCAGCAAGTGCTGGTGTTGTTGCCGGAAATCACCCTGACGCCGCAGTTGGAGCAGCGTTTCAGGCAACGCTTTAGTGTCAGTATTGCCATTTCGCATTCCAAATTGACCGACCGGCAACGTGCGGCCGCCTGGTTGACTATGCAGTGCGGCGACGGTGCCATTTTGCTGGGTACGCGCTCGGCGCTGTTTACGCCGTTAAGAAATCCTGGCCTGATTATCCTCGATGAAGAACATGATGCCTCGTTCAAACAGCAGGACGGTTTTCGTTTTTCCGCCCGCGATGTCGCCGTGGTGCGCGGCAAGTTGCTGAATATTCCAGTGGTATTGGGTTCGGCGACACCGGCGCTGGAAACCCTGCATAACGTCGACAAACAACGTTACCGCTGGCTGCATTTGCCGGACAGGGCGGGCAATGCGAGCGCGCCGCTGTTGCAGTTGCTGGACATCCGCAACAAAAAAATGCAGGAAGGCTTGTCCGAAGCGCTGATTGCCGAAATGCGCCGTACCCTGGCAAAACACGAGCAGGTGTTATTGTTCCTGAACCGGCGCGGCTTTGCGCCGACGCTGATTTGCCACGGTTGCGGCTGGGTGGCGCGTTGCGGGCGTTGCGATGCCAATCTGGTGATCCATTATGATGAAGGGCTGTTGCGTTGCCATCATTGCGCACAGGAACAGCGCCTGTTGAAACGCTGTTCTGCCTGTAAAACCGGCGAATTGACGCCGCTGGGTTTGGGTACCGAACGGGTGGAAAAGGTGCTGGCGACCTTGTTCCCCGATAAAACCATCGTGCGCCTGGATCGCGATTCCACCCAGCGCAAAGGCGCGTTGGAAGATTATTTGCAGCAAATCAACGAGGGCAAGGTGGACATTATTCTGGGTACGCAAATGCTGGCGAAAGGCCACCATTTCGCCAATGTGACGCTGGTGGCGATACTCGATGTTGACAGCGGCCTGTTCAGCATTGATTTTCATGCGCCGGAAAAATTGGCGCAAATGATTGTGCAGGTTTCC
>JBLRXA010000233.1:0-2182 GCA_047920955.1 Methylobacter sp.
TTGCACGACCGCAGCCGGGTTTGTTGTGCATCAACAATTTGTCGCTGACGGCGATCGTATAATCGGCGCCCAGTTGCCGCGCCTTTTCGAACATGGCGGTAAAACCGTGTTGCTCCTGTGTCATATCATGAAGAATATCAACGGCTTCGGAGGCTTTAATGGGGGCAAAGTCAATGCCGACGATTTCAGCCTGTAAGTCGACCTGACTGTTGCGGTAATAGCCGTTTAGCTGTTCGACATAAGCGGACAAGGTCTGGATCACTGTTGGCGACGAGGCCAAGCTATCGCTAACAACAAAGCGGATATCAATCACTTCAGCGCGCGCATGACCGGCAATTGCGAGCGCTGAAATCATCAATAGCTTAGCTTTTCGCATTCGCGACGCGGCTTAGTACAAATTCGGCGATAGCTAAGGCGCGGCGTCTGCGTAAATCTTCTTTCGGACGTTGCAATAACACTCGTATTTCTTTGGTGAATTTAATAATGCCGATAAGTTCGAGCCAGCGGCTTAAGTCTTCCTGCTCTTCCGGTAGCAATGGATTATGTGCGGTGTACTGCGCAATAAAGGCATCGAAGCGGGAAAAGTCGGCTAAATCGATGTATTTCTCGGCCAGCGAAAATTCAAAAGCGCCGTCAATGACATCGATAATGCGCGAGCCGTAAAAGGCATTGTTAAAATCAAAAAAGCAGGTGTCGCCTTGCTCCATGCTAATCACGTTTTTAGGGGTGACATCGCCGTGGCTATGGAGCGAGGGGCTACGCGCAAACAAAAAGCCCCGGTTTTCACCGGGATGACAGTTATCGGCCAAAGGCGCGAGTTGGGAAAACGCTTGGGCAATATCGGGGCTATATGACGGTGCATCTTGTAAATAAGTATGGAAGGTCGGCAGCCAAATCATGCAGGTGTCTTCGTAATGAAACGGGCTGTCGAGCGTTAACGGCTGTTCCAGCTGGACTTGATGGATTGCTGCTAGTGCTGCGCAAATTTTGTCCAGCGGGTATTCCGGGCGCTGTTGCACTTGCCCTGGAATGCGCTCGAATAATAAGGCGGGGAAGCCTTCGATGATTGTATCCATAGCGGCGGGCGCATGCACGATGCCCGCTGTGGCGATGCCGCGTTGTTTAAGTTGCCGCACCAAATTTTCTTCATAGGCGGTATGTTCGGCGATGCGGCTGCTGCTGTAATTACCGGCTACTTTGAATAATTTGAGGATATAGGGGGTGTTATCGACAAACACTTTGAAAATGGCGTTTTCGGTAGACACTTTCATTTTTTCTACGACAACGCTGGGGAAAGCGTGAATTTGTTTCAAACAGGTCGCGATTCTTTCCTCTTCTTCGTTGCGGTAAAAAGTGCCGTCACGGGTGCGGTCATAAAACAATTTTGCGCCAAATTTACGCAAGAAGGCTTCTTTTTCTTCGTGGAAACCACGCGAGGGGAAAAATACATAAGCATCAATTAAATGTTGGATAAAATCCATATTCGGATGTAACGTCGGCCAATCTCCAGCGCCATCCGGTAAAGGAATTTCAGCAACATGATAGACAGCACAATGGTTAGAGGCTTCGGGATTAATAAAATGCCAGGACGGCGGAATGTCGCCTTCACGTTCGGGATTGATTTCGATCAAAATATCGACATCTGACCCCAATTTGGCCATTTTTCCATGCACGAACGGCGCTTCATAGCGTCCAAGTTCTTTACGGTTGACCGAACCCATGACATAAATCTTATCGACAGCGGCAAAGGCGGCCGCTTCCCGTCGCATCACCTCGTCAATTTGTTGGCGTAAAGGTTCTTGTACTGCGGCCGGAAAGGCTGTTTTGCTGGGTTTGATAAAACCTAATTGCAAACGCGCCAACAGGTTGCTCCAAATGCTATACAGCTTGTCGGCACTGGTTTTGTCGCTACTCACAGCGTTATAAGGAAAGATAACCTGCCCCGCGCCAGCTGGTGTATAAAGCCATAATTGAGGGTCGGTTTCGATCGTTAATTTTTGGCCTTTTTTGAGTGCAAAATAAACATCAAGCACCTGGCATTTAATCCGGTTAAGTTCGTTTGGGTTGATGGTAGCACTATGCCGTGAGAGATAATCGACTAGGCGCACCGGTGAACTGTAACTGCGGATACGCCGGTAATCCAAGGCGCTCCGTTGCTTATCGGCCTTGACCACAACTTTGA
>JBLRXA010000234.1:0-2024 GCA_047920955.1 Methylobacter sp.
TATTGTACGATTTGACCGATCTGCAAAAAGACATGAGCATCCGCCACGGCCTGACTGCCGAGCAAACTTTGAGTAGCACACAACAGCTGTACGAGAAAAAACACGTCACTTATCCGCGCACCGACAGCCGTCATTTGACTAACGACATGAAGTCCGGCATGAAGCCCTTGTTGACTACCTTGCGCAAACAATTTGCCGCACAAATTGAGCCGCTTGATATGGATAAATTGACACTGGGCAGCCGCATTTTTAACGATGCCAAAGTCAGCGATCATCATGCCATCATTCCAACGACCGCGTTGCCGGGCGGGTTGTCCGGCCATGAAGCCAAGGTTTATGAGGCGATTGTGTTGCGTTTTATTGCCGCCTTTTATCCGCCGTGCGTCAAACAAATCACCACGGTGTTGGGCGAGGTCAGCCCTGACAGCGCCAACGCGGTCAAATTCAAAACCACCGGCACGATTATCGAAGCACCCGGCTGGCAAGCCTTGTATAAAAACGATGCGGCCAATCAAGCCGATAAAACGCAAAAAATACTGCCCAATTTTGTCAAAGGCGAGACCGGCGCGCAACAGCCGTCAATCGCTCAGGGCAAAACCACGCCGCCGAAACCGTATAACGAAGCCAGTCTGCTCAGCATCATGGAATCGGCGGGTAAGACCTGCGAGGATGAACAACTGAAAGAAGCGTTGAAAGAAAAGGGCTTGGGCACACCGGCTACCCGCGCCTCGATTATTGAAGTGTTGATCAAGCGCAACTACATTCAGCGGCAAAAAAAGACTTTAATCAGTACCGAATCGGGGCGGCATCTGATTTCGATTATTGCTGACGATAGATTGAAGTCCGCGTCGATGACCGGCGAATGGGAAGCCAAACTCAAAAAAATAGAGCACAACGCTTACGATCCCGATCAGTTTATGGCCGAAATCATCCAGTTTACTCGCAACATTAAAGAGCAATCGGAGCGCCCGCTGTACGATCAAAGCCGCTTGGGCGACTGCCCACTATGCGGGCAAGCGGTTATCGAAGGCCGCAAAGGTTACGGTTGCAGCGCCTGGAAAGCCGGTTGCCAGTTTGTGTTATGGAAACAGGTCTACGGCGTGCCGGTCAGTGGCGACATGGCCAGCCAGTTGTTGCAAAACGGCCGCACCTTGCACAGTTATGCGGTCAAGATTGACGATGCGGTATTCAATGCCCAACTGACGCTAAATAAACAGGGCGAAATCGGCTATAGCAAAACCGAAGCGGGGCAGGTGGCTATGGTCAAAGATGCACTGGCCGATTGTCCCTTGTGTAACGGAAAAATCGTCGAAACCGCCAAAGCCTACGGCTGTAGCGAATGGCGCAGCGGTTGCAAAATGGTGATCTGGAAAACTGTCGCGCATAAAAAAATCAGCGCGGCGATGGCGAAAAAAATACTCAGCAAAGGCGAAACCGGGATGTTGAAAGGCTTTAAATCAGGCAAAGGCACCGAGTTTGAAGCCAACCTGAAATTGGTTGACGGCAAGGTGGAAATGGAATTTGCGGCGCGTTAATGAGTGTCCGTCCATGAAAGGCACGAGAAAAGCAGTAAGAATCTATGAGCTGCCGATATGCAGACCTTTCAGGTTTTTAAAACCTGAAAGGTCTAACGTGTAAGCTTTTGATTAGGCGGGATGTCACAGGACTTTGGCTTCTTCCGAGGCTGTAGTTTCTTAAAGTAACGTGCAAAAAATATTCCACGCTATTCTCACGACAGTCGGAGTTCAAAGCTAGCTTTGAACTCCGACAGGGCGGCGGGTGTTATTTTTTGTGGGTTACCTAATGAGGTTTCTGGGCTAATAGGGCTTTTAGGCGTTCGATTTCGGCTAGGGCTGTTTCTTCTCTTTGCAGAGCCGCTTGTTTTTCTTGCCGCTCTTCAAGTAATGCCCTGCTGGTCTGCTCCAGTTCCAGTTGAATGGTGCGCTGTTCGCGCAGGTATTCTTGCCGCGCTTGGTATTGGTGGTATTGGCGTTCTTTTTCGGAAAAGGTGCTGAGGGTGTTCA
>JBLRXA010000235.1:0-1955 GCA_047920955.1 Methylobacter sp.
GCCGAGGAGTGGCTGGAACATCAGACCTTGGATATTGACGCATTGCCGCCTTTTTCGGCATTGACGCAGGATCAACTGAAAGGTTTGTTAGGCAAAGGCGATGTGTTTATTTCGCAGGATTTGCAAAGCAGTACCTTGTTTGGCGATTATCGCGTCGATGGCGCGGTGATGAATGTGGCCGGTTATAACGATTTTCTGGCACGGGTGACGCGGCGCATCAGTCAGGCATTAAGCCAGCCGCTGCCAAAAGGCAACAAGATTGCCGCGCATTTGGCGAGCCCTTATCTGCAAGTGAATACCGCTGAACTGACCGGTTGGCTCGACCTTTATATTCGCGGGCGGCTGTTTTCCGGTGAATTTGAACCGTTGCACGATGAAAACTGGCGGCTATTGTTGTTGCAACCGGTCATTGACCACATTATTAAAGTGATTGCGCTGGCTTTGGTTGAAGCTGAAGAGCGGCCGCTGGTTGGCGATAGCGAGGTGCGCTACCGGCAGTTGTCAGAAGTCGGCAAACTGACCATGCGCGAGAGCAGTTCGCTGGAGGTGAACAAGTGCATTTATCAGCGGCTACCTTATCCGGCGCGTAACGGCGGACTGGAAAAAGCCTTGATTGAATGGGCGAATATTGATAGCAGTGTGCTGGCCTTTTGCAAAATCAGCGAAAACCGCCATGATTTTGCCCGCTTGCGTTATGTGAAAGAAGACGGTCTACCGGCATTTTATTCGATCGATTTTTTACTGCGCACGGCTACGGGGATTTATTTAGTCGAAACCAAAGCGCAAGGCCAGTTGTCATCGCCGAATGTGCAGCGAAAACTGAAAGCGGCGGCGGCTTGGTGCGGCAGGGTTAATGATTTGCCCGTCGGGCAGCGTTCAAATCTGCCGTGGCATTATGTACTGTTGGGCGAAAACGTATTTTGGGATTGGCGCAATAAAGGCGAGCGGCTGGCGGCGTTGTGTGAGTTCGCCAAAATACGCAACACGACGTTGTCCGCCGCGCAGGATCAATTGCAGATGAGCCCAGAGTGAAGGCGTCTATGAGTGCCGGTTAAATAACGCGGCATGGTCTTGTTGGCTGGGCAAGCCTAAACGCGCGCCCATTTGAGTGCAACATAAAGCCCCGGCGGCGCTGGCATAGCGCAGCAGGGCTTGCCAATCCAGGCCGATGGCCAGCGCCGCCGCAAAAGCGCCATGAAACGCATCACCCGCCCCCGTGGTGTCAATGGCGGTAATCGGGTAAGCGGGCAGTGCGCCTTGCTCTTGACCTCGCTGCCAAATTACACCTTTTTCGCCCAAGGTGATAACTACGGCCGGGGCAAATTCAGCCAGTTGCGTCAACGCTTGGTATGGATTCCCGGCGTACTGTATGGCAAATTTCTCTGAACACACCAGATAATCGACGTGGTGCATTAACGCCAGTGTGCCTTGATGCAGGGAACCGGCGTCTAAAATGGTCGGGCTGTGGGTTTGCCGCGCCCGTTCAATCAGGGCTAATGAAATGGACGGTTCATGGCCGTCGAACAACATCACCTTGGCCGTCACTTTCGTGCTGTCTATGGCATTATTGGCTAATGCCTGGGTATCGCCCTTGTAATTGATTAAGCAGCGTTTACCGTCGGGTTTCACTAATACCGTTGATAACGGCGTAGCCGAGGTTCCGCGAACAGTTAGCTGGGTATCAACGCTGTAAGCGGCCAGTTCTTGGCTATGTTTGTCGCCATAAAGGTCGCGCCCTAAATAACCAGCAAACGCTGATGTTAAGCCTAATTTGCTCACGCACACGGCGGCATTAGCTGCAGGCCCGCCGCCGCAACTGAGTAAACTGTCAGCCACTATTTTTTCATCGGCGCCCGGCTGGTGGCTGACTGAAAAGATAAGGTCGTAACAGGCATGGCCTACGCATAGCACATCAATAGTCATAAGGAAATCCCAGTTTCTTGTCCACAATAAAC